>CADBYN010000001.1:0-23813 GCA_902798835.1 Candidatus Avelusimicrobium bubulum
AAGATAACTACCGGAAATTCCAACCCCTTGGACTTATGCACCGTCAATAATGACACGGCATCCGCAGTTTCATCCGCAGGGGGCAGCGTAAAATCAGCTGGATTTTTAAGACGCTCCTGTAAATCGGCCAAAAAGGAAACCAGCGACGCATTTTGCTTCGTTTGATATTGCTCGGCCAGTCCTACAAATTGCTGCAGATAGCCAAGGGTGCGCTCTGCGTCATACGCAACGGCACATACTTCGGGCAGAAAAGTTTGATCAATTACCTGTTCCACCAATTCTTTCAAGGACACACGTCCCGCCAATTGCGAAAAATACAAGATTTGCCGGGCACAAGATGCGGTCTGAGGATCCTCTAATAATGCAGGTAATGTCAATTTATTTTTACTGGCCAATTGATAAAGTTGTTCATCGCTAAGGGCCCCAAACGGGCTACGCAATACGCCCGCCAGTGCAATTTTATCTTCCGGATCGGCGATCGCTTGTAAAAATAGCAGCAAGTCATTTAATTCTTGTTTGTGGAAAAAATCTTTATCTGTTTCCGTGATAAATGGGATATTATGCCGACGGAACGCATCCGTATAGATGCGTGTGTTTGTCCCTACGCGCATCAAAAGTGCCACATCGGCATAAGTCATTTTCCGTCCGTTAGCTAGCTGCAATTTTCCTACATGATCATGCACCCAGCAAGCAATTTGTTCGGCCTGATTATGCCGGCAATCATCCGCCCCGGCTTTTTCACCTTGCGCCACACGTACAAACAACCACTCCACTGCCTTGCCGTGGGCTGGTTTAGAGGGGAAGATGGGAACGTAAGCAGGTTGAAAGGCACTTTCTTGCACCATAGCGCGCGAACAAATCTCATTGGCTGCCGTTACGATTTCCGGCTCACTTCGATAATTCTGTTGTAAGAAACATTTTTGTCCGCCTTGTTTTAAGATTAAATCGGTAAATAACTCATAGGCGGTGATATCTGCCCCGCGAAAGCGGTAAATAGATTGTTTGGGATCCCCTACCACCAAGAGTTTCCCCGGTTGCAAATGCACTTCCTGCCAGCGCGAAGCTGTACCCGGTTTTTCTTCGGCCAAGAACAATAAAAGTTCTCCTTGCACCGGGTCCGTATCTTGGAACTCGTCCACAAACAACACATCAAATTTTTCTTTAAGTAACCGCCGCACATACAAGTTTTGTGCAAGCAAATTGCGCGTTTTGATAATTAAATCATCAAAGCTAAGCACGCCCTCTTGCTCATATACTGTGCGTACTTCTTGTGCAAGCGGCTGCACCAGTTCACAAGCTGCCAAGAAAAGTTGTTGGTTTTCGGGGGTAATTTTTTGAGCAAAATTGACTAGTTCCCGCGCCTCTTCTTGCTCATCAGCCTCCCATCCTTTGACCGCTGTGCCGGAAAGCGCCGGGCAACCCTCCTCGAGCGGAGCCGGAACAGATTTCCCCTCTAAAAATGCCTGGGTACGAAGCAACGATTGAGATGCCCACAAAAGTGCTTTTTCTATTGCACGCGGTTTCCCCTTAGCCGGCAAGTGTACCTGTGCCCATTCGTGCGCCTGCTGCGATTTTTGTCCACACAGTTTCGCCAACATCTCGCGGTGGCTATAATAATCATATTCTACCGGCTTTAACGCCGCAAGTGACTTTGCCAATTCTTTTAAATCTTCCAATGAAAGCACACGCAGAGCTTCTTTCCATTGAGCAGCACGAGGGGCATTTACTCCAAGCTCTTTATCTAAAAACCGATTCCATCGCTCTTCAAAAAGTTGTGCAGCCCTCTGCCCAGTATCAATTTGTGCCAGCGGGGAAAGTCCTGCTTCCAGCGGGAACATTTTTAAAATCTCGGCACAAAAACTATGAATTGTCCCGATGCTGGCACGGTCCAGGCGAGCCAATGCCGCTTGGGCGCGGGCAATCAAATCCGCATCCGACAGAGTAAATTTTTCCCGTAGCAGCCGCAACGTCTTATATTTCTTATCTGTCTGATACGTTTGTGCATCGGGAGGAGTTGTTTTTTCAGTTTGTACCAACCCTATAAGTTCCTGCAATTTAAAAATAAAACGTGTTTTAATTTCCGCGGCGGCCTTATCCGTAAACGTAAGCGCCACTAATTTTTCTACCGGTATTTTTTGCACAAGTACGCACAAACATAGCCGGTTAATTAAGAGGGTAGTCTTTCCCGTCCCGGCGCCGGCTTCTACCACCAAGTTTACCCCGGTAAGCGTTAGTGCACGCTGACGATCTTCATGCATCATAGCGGCGAGCCTCCTCTAAAGCAGCACGTTGAGTGCTTTTTTGCGCACGCAATAACGGTTTAAATGCATCTTTACGACATAGCAAATAATACGGGCAATACATACATGCTTCGCCGGGACACATAAATAATGTGCCCGCCTTTATTAAATCGGTAAGCTGAATTAAAAAATTCGTGGCGCGGTCTTTGATCGCTGCGTACTGATCGGCAGACAAATCGCGCTTACTGTAAGGGTCGATAGAAAGCAAACACGATCCCGCTGTTTGATACTTCTTCCACCTAGCATTCTGTTGGACCATTAAAATATACATGATCGGTTGAAATACCAAACGCGTAAAAAAGTCCTTTGCCAAATTGGCAGTCCCTTTTCGGGTAGATTTATAATCAGCAACGCGAAATTGTTTTGCCTTTTCATTCACGTCCAAACGGTCTATAAATCCGCGCAAAGAAATAGGCAAAGTGGGGCTAGGTTGCGTAATGACTTCCTGTTCAAAATACTGGGGCACAAAGTCGCCCAGCTCTTTTACATCTTGTACGGCAAAGTCACTTAATTTTTGGCGGATGTTTTCTAAAATAATTTCCCACACAACGGGATAAATACCAAACAAACGATAAGAATTCGCCGCGTAGTGGTGCGCAATGATTTGCTGCATATGCTCGACTAACCCCACGTCAAACAAATCATGCAACGCCCTTTGCTCAACCAGGGTTTGATAGAATTCTCTTAAAATTTCATGATAAGCCGTACCCTGTTGGTTGGGGGCAAGCCCCTCGCGGCTAGCCGGCTCTTCCGGCTCGCCCAAGCGAAGTGCGCGGTTGAAAAAATATTTCATAGGGCAGGCACCGAGTTCTTGCAAGGCCGAGGGAGAAAAACCACGCTTATTTTCACGTGAAAACAACTCTGTTCCACTTGAAATAATACCATCATACGCACCCAGCGGGCCGGTCTTCTCCAGCGCCTGCGCCGCTACGAAAGCACGCTCTTTTTCGTTCGTTAAAAGCCCTGCCATGCGATATTTTTGCAGCGGTTCGCCGCTTAGTATGAGCCGATAAGAAAATTCTTTTGGCGTTAAACAAAATGTATCACAGGTGCGCAAACGCTCCAACACGCGCCCGCTCACCCTAGGAGCATCGGCCGCTTGTAAGTTCAGTTCACACGCACGCGCCAACTCTGCCACATACACCGAAGGAACTACGGGTTTTCCTTCATTGTCGTAACGATGATACAATATATACAAATGGTCCGTGGCACAGGTAACAGCATTATAAAACAATAATTTTTCTTCATCCCCGCGGTCTAAACTGGCATTGATCCAATAGCCCAGCGTATCGCGCAAATGATAGCGGTAGTAATCGCGCAAAATGGGATCTTCCGGCATAACAAGTGGAAATTCCTGGTCATTAAGTCCTAATAAAAATACGGTTTTAAAAGATAGTCCTCGCGCCCGCATGGCATCGGTTACGGTGATCCCCCCTTGCACAGCTTCCACTTCGTTAAAAGCAAGTGAAGCAAGCGCTTGCGTAATTTCTTGTACTAATTCCCCCGGCTCACACTGCTTACGCACGGCTGAATAAGAATTAATTTTTAAAATCGTTTCTTTTATTTTTTGATAAATTTCTGCGTCCTTACCTTCAAAAGCGGACTCATCTACATGGGTGGTCAAAAAATCGATCGCTAACTTAACGCCGTCTTCCCATAGTTGCGGGCGGGATAATTTCTCTAAAGCTGCGTTCGCTGTATCAATCCACGTAAGTACGTCTTGTTCAAACCCCGGGGCCTGCGGCAACAAATCATTCCACTGGGAAATATCCCTATTTACTAACGAACGGCTTACCAATCGCCGCCAGGCTGCCTTATGAACTTCTTTAAAATAGGGGGATGAAAAAACAGCCAACACTTTCTCCCGCGCAAATCCGCTTGCCCCCAATTCCAGCAAATTTAAACAAAATGTTCCTAGCGCGTATTTATGAAACGGATACACAAACGAAGCATTAAGCGGCAAACAATTAGCTCGACAAGCCCGCCGAAGCTCCTCTTGGTAGGGGGCTACATCTCGCGCCAAAATAGCTATATCGGCCGTACGTTCCCCAGCCTGTATGCGTTTGCAAATTTCTTTAACTACATAAAATACACTGCCTTTTACATCAGGGGCGCTGACAATCTCCACATGGGTTCCGGCCGAACTACCGCTACCTGCGAATAAATGAGAAGCACTTTCTCCTAAAGCCATGGGAGTCGAGGTATTTATATCTTCAGCCCCGGGAGCACTAAGCCAGTTTGTTTCAAAAAATTTTTTGGCAAACGTATAAGCAGGGTGTTTTTCGTAGGGGGCAAATACCGTAACCGGATAGCAAGACTTTATGCGGCCAATGAGTTCCAGTTGTCTGCCGGACATATCGTAAAATCCGTAGATAACAATGTGTGAAAAGCTTTGCAGATAGGTTGACGTTTCCACCTGGTTTAAGGCTCGTTCAAAAGCCATTTGATAGGAACGATACCCGGGCAGGCTATTTTCCCGCTCTAAATAACGTTTATAGACATGTACTAGCCACTCAAAGCGCCCGCCGTCCTGCTCCAATACATAATCGGGCATACTGAGCAAATGTTCTTCCAATACAGCGGGATCAGCCAACGAATCTGCTAAATCTCGTAAAGAACTTTTAACTGCTTGCACAAAACCGCGCGATAGCGCATAGCGGTTAAGGCCCGGCTCTTTTAAAATTTCTTTAATCAAAAAATCCCGCACATGGTCTTGCGGCAACAAGGTAAGCGTATCGCCGGGAGCTTCTTGATCCAATTGACTTATCAATGTGCCGGCTGTTATAAAATGAATATTTGCTATTGCCCCTGATTCTTGGGCTAAACATATTTGCAGCTGCCGCGCCATAAATGACGACGCGCAGACAATCAGCCATTTGTCCACCGAACCTGTACGGTTTTCACGCACAAAGCGGACAAAACGGCTCTGCAAAGCAGGGTAATGCGCATAATATAACTTCATAGGAACATTAAAAATAGTAAAATAAGGAATACTTGTTTTTATTATCGCATTTTAAGCAAGCATAATCAAACTATATTGGAGCGTCTGATATGACTATTTTTGATGCCGTGCTACTTGGAATTGTACAAGCCCTAGGAGAGTTCCTTCCGATTTCCAGCTCTGCCCACTTGGTGCTAGTCCCCTATGTGCGCGGGCAGGTTTACCAAGGACTTGCTTTCGATGTGATGTTACACGCCGCCACATTACTGGCCGTGTTAATCTATTTTGCCAATGACTGGTATACATTGCTTAAAAAGGGGCTCACATCCCCCAAATCTACCCAGGGAAAGATGTTGTGGTATTTGGCAGCGGCTACTGTGCCGGCAGCGGTAGCCGGATTTTTGTTTAATGACTGGGCCGAGCATACCTTTCGCAATCCGCTCATGATAGCCGGTTGTTTAATTGTTTTTGCTTATTTATTATGGATAGCAGACCGACAATCGGGCACGGAAAACGGAGACCCGGATATTTTTACTGTACCCTTTGGCACCGTATTTTTAATTGGAATAGCCCAAGCCCTGGCCATTATGCCCGGCGTATCGCGTAGCGGTATTACCATTACTGCCGCCTTGTTTTTAGGGCTTTCCCGCCCGGCCGCGGCACGTATCTCGTTCTTATTATCAACCCCGATTATTGCCGGGGCAGCTCTTTTGGAGTGCACAAAACTGACCGCCGCGGATTTCACGGCCCCGTTGCTCTGGGGCTTTGTCAGCGCGTTTATTGGTGGACTGTTAGTAATTGGCGGGCTTATGAAATACATTAAAACGCATAGTTTTGATGCATTTGTGTATTACCGTTGGATTCTAGGCGCTCTGATTATTGCGTTGTATTTCTGGAAGCATTAAAATTTGCGCTGGACTATCTACCAAATAGGCGGGGCGGTAGGCCGCTAATTCTTCGCGCGAGCGAAATCCCCACGTTACAGCACAAGCTTTTACTCCCGCATTTTGAGCGGTTTGCATATCCACGTCGGAATCTCCCACATATATACAATTTTCTTTTTTTTCTTGAGTGATGCGCAAAATTTCATCCACCATTTGCGGGTGCGGTTTAAGGGCCATATTTTCCTGTTGGCCTAACACGCAAGCAAATTGAATAGTCGGAAAAAAATGAGCCATTAGATGTTGGGTGGCACGCTGGTATTTATTGGAACAAACAGCTAATTTTATACCGCGCGTTTGAAGAGTTGTAAATAATTGTTCGATCCCCTCGTACGGGCGCGTCTCATCTGTTAAGTGCTCATCATAATACGCGAAAAATGCCTTGCGCATATCCGCTATATTTTGAGGAGTGCGGGCGTCTTCCGGCAAGGCACGTTCTAACAGTTTGTAAACCCCGTTTCCCACAAATTGACGGCATGCTTCCACGCTACGCACAGGAAAGCCACATACGCCCAATGCGTGATTAGTTGCGGCTGCTAAATCATCTATTGTATCTAAAAGAGTTCCGTCCAGATCGAAAATAACAAGCATAGTTAAAGTGAGGCGCGGAAGAAATCTGCCAAACGCTGTTTATATTCAAAGCCGCCCATTTCTCCGCATTTACCGTGTCTAGCACCCGGGACCAACCATAAAGTTTTAGGATCTCCCGCTTCCCGATAGAGCCAACGTGCATGGGCCGCCGGCACTAAATTATCGTAACGTCCGTGAATAATAAAAACCGGGCGGGGCGCAATCTTCCCGATAGTAAACCGAGGGCTGTATCGTTCGGGGTTTGCCCCTAATTGCTGACGCAAATAATGCAAAATTATAGGCAGTAACGGGAAATAAGGCATATGATAATGGATCCAGGCCCAACGGGATACTACCCGACGGAAAGAATAATAAGGTGCCTCAGCTACTATGCACGCAATTTCCGGGTTACGCGCCGCCTCGCCAATAGCTACCATGCCCCCCAAAGACAACCCGTAAAGACCTATCTTTTTGCAATAAGCTGGATATTTTTCTTTTAAAAATTGGATAGCAGCGCGTACGTCTTTAAGTTCTAAATATCCAATAGAACTGGTATCTCCGCCACTTTCCCCCAAAGCGCGAAAATCAAAATAAAACAAGTTATATCCCAAATCCCGCAGAAAACACGTATGCGGCAAAATATCCGAACGATTCATCCCCCATCCATGCATAAGAATAATCGTTTTTTCCGAAGGTTCTTTGGAAGCAATAAACCATCCTTTTAATGTAACATGGTCTTCCGTTTGAAATGATATATTTTCGTAAGGTATTTGATAGGCATCCGGCCACGTATGCAGAGCTTTACGTTTAGTCTTAGGATGTAAAATTTTTCTGGCAGCACGTTTACAAAAGTACACAACGCTCAATATAACTACCAAAATAGCAAGCAATACGCCTACAATAATGTAGAAAATCGCGGTCATTCTTCCTCCCGTACACGGCGAAATGCCCCCGGAATATATGACAAAGTATCACTAGCTAACACGCTATATATTCCCTTCGTTTGAGCCGCCAACTCACCCGCCAAACCGTGCAAATAAACCCCACATACCGCTGCGTGTAAAGCAGTATGGGGCGAAAAACCTTCCGCTGTTCCTAATTGAGCCCATAAACCAGCCAACATCCCACTCAGAACATCACCCGAGCCAGCCTTTGCCAGCGCTACTGTACCGGTAGTGTTTTGGAAAATCGGTTCCTCTTTGTTTAAGGTTGCACACACAAGCGTTTGCGCCCCTTTCAATAGACAAGCCCCGCCGGTAAGTTGGGCCAGCTTGGTAACGTGCGCCAAACGGGCAGTTTCATCTTGTGCCACACTTTCCCCCAAAAGTCGTGCCATTTCCATAGCGTGTGGCGTGAAAATAGAAGGGCGATCTTTGGGCCAATGCGCATGCCATGCCGTTTGACGCGCGAGCGCATTAAGCGCATCCGCATCTACAATTAAAGGCAACGCACAATTAGCAAGAAGTAATGGTAAAAACGGACTGTTCCCCATCCCGGGGCCTACTACCATTAAAGAAGGCTTGTATCTCTCACAAATTTCCGGAAAAAGCTCCCACGCACTTACGTCAATTTCACCATTTTCGTTTTCAGGCAAAGGGAGGGTAATTACTTCCGGCAAAGCGGCCGCAAACGCTGGCTGCATGCCGGCCGGCAGTGCCCAATATACCAGGCCCGCCCCGGCGACAAGTGCACTTTTGGCACACAAAAAACCCGCTCCGCACATCGTGCGCGAGCCGGCTATCACCAATACACGCCCAAAATTGCCCTTATGCGCCTGAGCACTACGCGCGGGCAGCCATGTTTTAACCTGTGCCTGCGTAATTGATTGCATAGTGCCTCCTTATGGTTATTCTACGGTTACACTCTTGGCTAAATTACGAGGCTGATCAATATCGCAACCTAACCGTTTAGCAATCCAATAAGCCAAGAATTGAAGCGGTACTATATTTAAAATAGGTTGCAACAATTCGCTCGTTTGCGGAACTAAAAATACCTTGTCAGCCACGTCCTTGGCTTGTTTTTCACCGCCCTTGGTGGTAATCGCTATTACATAAGCTCCGCGGGCCCGGCATTCCTGACAGGCCGATAGCATTTTTTCGAACAAATCCCCCGCCGGCATCAGCATAAAAACCGGGGTCCCTTTGTCAATAATTGAAATCGGCCCGTGTTTAATTTCGCCGGCAGCAAATCCTTCGGCACTACGATAAGAAACCTCTTTTAGTTTAAGGGCTCCTTCTAAAGCAATAGGAAAATTTACATTACGCCCCAAGAAAATAAAACGATCTGCTTTGTAAATTTTGCGCGTTAAATGCCGCACATCATATTCCATTTTAACAACTTGTGCCATATCTTTAGGCAAACGTACTAATGCCTTAGCATATTTATCAAACTCTGCCTCGCTGATATGTCCGTTGGCTTTTCCTAAGCACGCAGCCAACGCAAACAGAGAGGTGAGCTGGCTGGTAAACGCCTTTGTAGAAGCTACACTTATTTCCGGGCCGCAATGCGTGAAAAATGTACCGTCACAAATTCGGGGAAGTGTGGAGCCAAGCACATTACAGATAGCTAACGTTTTAAATCCTAATTTTTTGGCTTTTTTAATAGCACCAATGGTATCTGCCGTCTCCCCTGATTGACTAACCGCAATCGCTAAGGTGTTGGAAAAAGGCGGGATCGTGCGATACTTATACTCGCTGGCCAAATCTACGCTTACAGGGATCCCGGCTAACTGTTCCAAGTAATACTTGCCCACTAATCCCGCGTGATAGGCAGTACCACACGCAATAACATGGATATTTCTAAGTGCACGCATGGCCTTATTATCCATATTTAAAACCTTAGCAAAATCAGTTTGTGCGGTACGCAGCGTATCTTCCAAGGCTTGCGGCTGATCGTAAATTTCCTTGATCATGAAGTGAGCATATCCGCCCTTTTCAGCCGTTTTTTGATCCCACGAAATTTTAGTCACTTTAGCTTTTTTTTCTTTTCCGTTGGCATCCAACACAGTTACTTTGTCGGCGTGCAAAACGACCATTTCACCGTCTTCTAAAAACAAAGCTCTGTTGGTATGTTGTAAAAACGCCGGAATATCAGAGGCTAAAAAATTTTCTTTTTTACCAAGTCCGACGACCAGGGGACTCTGTGTTTTTACCCCTACTAACATCCCCGGCGTGCGTGCCCACAATACACCGATAGCAAACGCACCGGCAATTTCGACGTTCGTTTTTTGTATAGCTTTGATAAGTTTTTCTTCGTTGTTGGAAGCGCGGGTATGTTTCAAATTTTCTTCAATCAAATGCGCGATAACTTCCGTATCGGTTTCGCTCTTAAATTTGTGGCCTAATTTTTGCAATTTTTCGCGCAGCGTTAAATAGTTTTCAATAATACCGTTGTGTACTACCACAAGTTCCCCGGAACAATCGGTATGCGGGTGAGAATTTTCTTCACTAGGGCGACCGTGTGTAGCCCAACGTGTATGGCCAATCCCGGTGGTGCCTTGCGGGTTAATAAGCAGGGCGGCTTTTTCCAACTCGGCTACTTTGCCTACAGCGCGCACCGTAACAATTTTATCATCCTGCAAAATAGAAATCCCGGCGGAGTCATAACCGCGATATTCCAATTTTTTAAGTCCGTCTATAATATATGAAGTGCTATTATTTTTGCCTACATAACCAATAATGCCACACATAGCAAACTCCTAAAGTAAGTTCTTCATTTCTTCGACAGCGCTCGGCAGTCCTGCAAATAGCGAGCGCGTAATAATAGCAAATCCAATATTCATGCACGAAATTCCGCCTATATCTGCTATGGCAAGCACATTATGATAATCTAATCCGTGCCCTGCATGCACTTGCATACCCAATTCTTGGGCCAATAGTGCCGATAGCGCCAATTCTTGCACGCATTTTTGAGCCTGTTTGGGCGTTTTGGCCTCGCTATATTGACGGGTGCACAATTCCACCATATCCGCTCCCAAGCGAACCGCGGTGCGCAAATCGGCTGCCACCGGATCCACAAACAGACTGACCAAGATATGTTTTTTGTGCAATTTCTCAATCATACTGAAAATGCGCTTTTGTACGGCCGGCGTAAATTTGAGCCCGCCGGTCGTGGTTACTTCTCCGGGAACTTCGGGCACGATACAAACAGAATAAGGCTTATATTTTAAGACAATTTTTTCTGCAAAATCGGTAGCGGCACATTCTAGATGAATTTTTTTAGGAAACAATTTGCATAGTTGCGCTATATCTTTTTGGGTAATATGGCGCTCATCTTTACGCAAGTGCGCCACAATAAAATTAGCGCCAGATGCTAAACAAACAGCCGCTGCATCAACCGGATCCGGATAGGCGGCTTTGCGTGCGTTACGCAACGTTGCTATGTGATCTATATTTACACCTAATTTCAAATTCATTTATGTGCCTCCATTTTTTGTTGGTACAATTTTTCTACTTCTTCAAGAACACGGTTCACCATCTCTTCTTCGCGTCCTTCTACCAAGATACGCAATTTGGGTTCCGTGCCGCTATAGCGTACCACCACACGTCCTTTGCCGTTCATTGTTTGTTCAATTTGATGAACTCCCGGCAGAAATCCGTCCAGCGTCTCAAGCGGCGGCTTGGAAGTAACCGGAACTGCTTTTAATTTACTGGGATACTTTTGCCATTGGTCCAAAAACCAACTGGTAGGTTTGCCCGATTTTTTTACAAATTGTAAGAACTGCAACGCGGATAAAATCCCGTCGCCGGTATTGGCAAAGCGGCGAAAGATAATATGCCCGGAAGTTTCCCCACCAATAGAGAGATTTTCTTTCTCTAATGCTTCGGAAACGTATTTATCCCCCACGGTGGTCAATTCCACCTCAACGCCGTTGTCCTTGAGATAATTAATACAACCCAAATTCGCCATAATAGTCAGCACGGCTTTATTGTGAGCCAGCGTACCTTCCTGTTTCATACACAAAGCGGAAGAAGCAATAATGTTATCTCCATCTAGTTGACGGCCCTGTTCGTCCGAAGCAATTACGCGGTCGGCGTCCCCGTCAAAGCTAAATCCGGCAAATGCGTTCTCGCGCACAGTTAAGCGCTGCATGAAACCCGTGTGTAGGGCACCAATGTCTTTATTGATGTTGGTACCGTCGGGTTTAGCACCTGTTACGGTAACATTCATCCCCAACCCGGCAAACACATTAGCCGCTACTTTGTAACTAGCCCCGTTTGCACAATCAAGCACTACCTTGGTCCCTTTTAACAAATTTGCGTCCACCGTAGACATCAAAAACTGCTCGTATTGTTTGACCAAAGAAGTATCTTCGGTAAATGTGCCCGTTGGCGCGGGAACAGCCGTTAGAGCATCCACTTGTTGTTCAATGCTATTTTCTAAATCTTCCGGGAGTTTAGTACCATGATTGGTAAAAAATTTAATACCGTTAAATTCGGCCGGATTGTGACTGGCAGAGATGACAATTCCGCATAAGCTGCCTGTCTGTTTGACAAGGTATGCTACGGAGGGAGTAGGCGAAATCCCGATACTGATTACATTAGCACCGCTGGCACGGATCCCTTTTTGCAGTGCATCCAAAATCTGCGGGCCGGAAATGCGTGAATCTTGCGCAATAATCACTTGTGGCTTAAGATGTTTTGCTTGCGCAGATTTTTGTAACTCGCGCAGTGCCACATATCCTAACTTTGTGACAAAATCATCTACTAGCGGAAATTGTCCCGCTACAGCGCGAATCCCATCGGTCCCAAAATATTTTCCCATAATTCTCCCTCGTTGCAAAGTGTGTTGTTTATATCGTCGGTGTTCTTATTCGAACAGATCCCCTTGCGTAGCTTTCGGTTTTTCTTCAGCCGCAGGAGTAGCCGCTTTTTTGGCGGTTGCTTCTTCGGAAAGTTCGTCTGCGGATACTTGCGCGGATTGTTCTTTGACGGGCTCTGCCGGTTTTAGACCTAAAATTTCGTCGATTTCTTTAGCTTCCACTACTTCTTTTTCCAGTAACACCGACACTAATTTATCAAATGGCGCGCGATGCGAAGAAATAATTTCTTTGGCCCGTGCGTAAGACGTTCGAATCAGGCTCATGATTTCTTCGTCAATCACTTTAGCCAACTCGGGTGAGTAGGTAGTATGGCGGGAAATATCTCGCCCTAAGAACACTTCTCCTTCATCCCCGCTAGGCAAGGCAATCGGCCCGAGTTTCTCACTCATCCCCAGCTCCATAACCATTTTGCGAGCATAGGCCATGGCTTTATTGAGGTCATCGCTGGCACCGGAAGTAATTTCGCCAAAGACAATTTCTTCAGCGGCGCGTCCGGCCAGCACAATGCAAATCCTGTCCAAAAATTCGGACTTGCTGACCAAAAATTTATCTTCTACAGGCAGTTGCAAGGTATATCCTAATGCTTGACCCCGCGGGATGATAGACACTTTATGCACCGGGTCCGAGTGATCGGTTAAGCGCGCAACTAACGTGTGTCCCACTTCGTGTGCGGCGATTACTTGCAGCTCGTGTTTGGAAATAATGCGGCTTTTCTTTTGCGGACCGGCAATCACACGCTCAATAGCCTCATCCATATCGGACGGCTCTACAGCATCTTTATCGGCGCGCGCCGCCAAAATAGCCGCTTCGTTGACCACATTGGCCAAGTCAGCCCCCACAAAGCCCGGGGTTCCTTTGGCAACTGTTTTCAAATCAACGTCTTCGCCCAATTTTACTTTTTTGGCGTGGACTTTCAAAATTTCTTCACGGCCTTTAAGGTCCGGCGCCGGCACGGAAATATGACGGTCAAAGCGACCGGGACGAATAAGCGCCGGATCCAACACATCCGGGCGGTTAGTGGAGGCCATCAAAATGATACCTTGTTTGCTTTCAAAACCGTCCAGTTCAATCAAAAGCTGGTTGAGGGTTTGCTCGCGCTCATCGTGACCGCCCCCAATTCCGGCGAAACGACGGCGGCCCACGGCATCCAACTCGTCAATAAAGATAATCGCCGGGGAATTCTTTTTGGCTTGGTCAAATAAATCCCGCACACGGGCCGCGCCCACGCCTACAAACATCTCCACAAATTCGCTGGCCGAGGCCGAGAAAAACGCCACGCCCGCTTCGCCGGCAACTGCCTTGGCTAGCAAGGTTTTCCCGGTACCCGGGGCGCCATACAAAAGTACCCCTTTGGGCAGTTTTCCGCCCAAACGTTGGAATTTTTTCGGGTTTTTTAAGAATTTGATAATATCTTGCAGTTCTTCTTTTGCCTCGTCACAGCCCGCAACATCTTTAAAAGTAACCGTTTGCTGGGAAGGATCTTGCATCTTGGCTTTGCTGCGCGCAAAGCTCATGGCACTTTTGCCGTCGCTTCTTTGCGGGCGTAGGAAAATAAACCACCAAAGCCCAATTAAAAGTACAATCCACAATACGTTAAATAGAATATTCCCAATCCAGCTATTGTCTTTTTCGGCTTTGAATTTAATTTTGGCAGCAGAGAGTTCTTTGACTAAGTCCGGGTCCGACATGCGCACCGTTTTAAAAGGAACAAACTTTCCCTCTTTATCTTTGTACATGCCGGAAATCATCTCCGGTGCGATGGTCAAATCGGACACTTCGGCCGCGGCCACCTTTTCTTTAAATTCCGAATAGTCAAGCGTGCTCTGCTTGGCACCCGGCCGGTTAAAAAGCACAACAATTAAGACAAATGCAGCAATCCAACCCAGGATTTGCCCCACAGAAATTATTCTGCGGTTGTTAGGACGTTTGGTATTTTTCATTGTTTTCTAAAAGCCCCTATGTAAGGCAGATTACGATAGAGTTCGTTGTAATCCAATCCGTAGCCGATTACAAATTCGTTCCCCACTTCAAAACCCACGTATTTAGGATGAATATCTACTTTGCGGTTGCAGGGTTTATCCAAGAGGCAGCAAATTTCTAAGCTGGCCGCTCCGCGGGATCTTAAGTTTGCCGTCAAATACTCCAGCGTAAGCCCCGTATCCACAATATCTTCCACCACTACTACGTGGCGGTTTTTGATACTTTCGCGCAAATCGAGCATCGTACGCACCTGGCCTGTGCTAGAAGTGCCAGCGTAGGAAGAAAGACACATAAAATCCATATTGCAATCTATGCTGATGTTTTTCATTAAATCCGAATAGAATAAAATGCAGCCACGCAGAATACCCACAAAAAGGGGCGTTTTCCCCCGGTAATCGGCTGAAATTTGGCGGCCCAATTCCGCTACACGGTTAGCTAATTGTTCCTGCGAAAACAACACACGGTCCAAAACAGGTGTTTCCGGCATAAACCCTCCAATAGATAGTATATAAATAGGATACCTTTTTTAGGGAGCAAACACAAGAACGCGTATAGGCCCAAGTCCTAGGCCCCAATAGGCCCTTTGGCCCTGGAAATAATTTTGTTTTCGCTTATACTTAAAGCATCAGGGGGATAGATTAACATGAAACGTTTATTATCTGTATTCTTATTAGTATTTTCTTTGCTCGCACAGACAAGTGCGTGGGCCTTTTCACCGACCGAACTAAACCGGGCGGTAGCTAGAGAGGTCACCAAACAAGGCCGACAAAAAGCTACTGCCAAGAAAAAACAGGGCTCCCAAACCCCCTCTACCAAAAGGGCTCATGAACGCCCCGTTGACCCTGATGCTCAAATTACTGAGTGGTATGGCCTTCCCATCATTAGCTATCAAAATTTCATTGAAAACAATGCTGCGGCCGTGACAAGGGCTGAACACTTTCCCAAACTGTGGAAGCGAGCCTTTGAATTGATTACCGAAGAGACATTCTTATCCTCTACATCTTTTAAACAAGGATTACCAAATTACCAAGATATGGTAAAGGATACCCCATATAAATATATTTATATAGGGGAACATCACGACGAACCCAACATACAGGAACAAATTAAACTCCTCATTAAAACAGTACGTGAAGAAAATCCTAATAAGAAAATTTTACTAGCAACTGAGTTCGTATACAGGGAACATCCTCTCATAAACCCCTTTTATTCTGGGGATAGTGATAAAGCAACTTTTTTGGAAGAGACAGATGAGTATAATGTGTTTGAACTGGCTAGAAGCCTGAAAATGGACGTACTAGCTTTAGATGATCTCACCCTTCAAAATACGCCCGCAGGGACACTGGTGCAGATAGGCAAACAATTTGTTCGTCTCCCGGAGAATGAAAAGTTTACAATTGATGTTGCATATGCTTTTGCGGACGACATAGTACGGTTAACAAATCAGATTTTGAACGATGAAAGTGCGCTGCTTGACACGATAACATCTTATTTGCTGCCACCTGGTGATTTTGTTAATTACACCGTGTCGCCAACTCCTGTATTTGAGTCAATTGGAATAGCTCCTGGTAACGAGATATATGCAAACGGAATGCTTAACGTAAGGGCATTGGGAGTGAATCTTTCTCCTTCCGAGCTCGAGAATTTGATTCAGTGGCACAGCATATTTAAGTATGCAAGTCACGTGTTATTAGCAAGCTCCTGGGGCGTTGAAGAACGCAATCGTGCTTGGGCAGCGCGAATTAAAGCTACAGAATTGGGGGCAGAAGAAGCAAACAACCCATACGATATCGTAATCATTTGGGCTGGAGATTACCATGTAGACATCACGAAGTCGCTCTCGTTACCTCTTTTATTATCCTCTTCCAACGCGGCCATTTTTTCGTTTGAATCACTTAAGTCTCACGCTGACAAAGAAATCTTAAAGATCTACAAAACACTCGCCAGTTTGGGGCAAAAGTTTTCTCTGAGCGAAACCGGCTATATGGATCCTCATAAGCAGATCAGGAACAAGACAATGAGTGGCCAAGCAATTGATTTCAATAAGACATATTATATAGAGGATGTCACAGACGAAGTCTGGAAACAGGCTACAGAAATAATTGATAACAAGCTGGCATATGTGATTGGACTTGACGATCTGCCCAAACTTCCCCAAAAAACGGTGACTATATTCTTAGAATAAATTCTAAAGGACCTAGGATTATCTAGGCCCTTTGGCCCTGGAAATTTTTTCGTTTTCGCTTATACTTAAAGCATCAGGGGGATAGATTAACATGAAACGTTTATTATCTGTATTCTTATTAGTATTTTCTTTGCTCGCACAAACAAGTGCGTGGGCCTTTTCGCCTAAACAACTGGAAAACACAATCGAACGAAAAACAGCTGCCCCACAAAAGCAGAGGCAGACAAAAAAAACAACCACGCCGCACAAACAAGCAACTGCCACGGCCCAACCAGAAACCCCTATTCTTAAATCTGATGCCAATACATGGTACGGCTTGCCTATTATCAGCTGGCAGGAGTTTAAACAAGCCAATGAAAAATCAATTGGAGAGGAAGAAACCGCTGTCCTCACAGAAGATTGGAAAAAAATTACCACTGTTAAGCAAGGGATGCCCGACTACGCCAAAATCACCAAAAACGTCAAATACATTTACATAGGAGAAGTACACGTAGATAGTGCGGTAGAGCCGCAAATCAAAAACATTATTAGAGCTGTGCGTAAGGCTAATCCGAACAAGAGAATTTTACTGGCTACCGAATTTTTAGAAACCCATCACCCACTCATAAACCCATTACATCGAGCCAATAAAGCCACGAACTTACTTGGGGATGCGACATATAATATTAACGACCTAGCCTCTGAGCTAAAGATAGACACGCTAGCGTTGGATGATTACATCATTCAACAAACGGACCAAGGTGCACTGATTAAAGTTGGCGATCGGTATGTCCGCATCAATGGAGATGCTGCGGAACAAGAGGATATAGCAAGCGTTTTATCTATCTACGGAGAGGATATTGCTGAAATGACTGATGAAAGGCTTTCGATGATTAAAGATGATCCTGCCATGTGGCACACCGTTCATTTATTATTACCTCAGGATTTTGCTGAAATTTATCAACTGATTCAACAGGACCAATCAGTAAAACAAGATTTCCAGCGATACTGGAACGAGCTCGACCCCGGTAATGAAATTTTTATGGCTGGATATTCTGCCGCTTCCGAACACACCAAGGAAATTTTCGAGCATTATACAAACAATAAATATATAGTTGCCGATTACCTCTCGCTCCAACGAATTCAGTGGCAGATTTTTGCAAGCTCTTGGGGGGTTACGCAACGTAATAAAGACTGGGCAAGCCGAATTAAAAAAGTAGCCAATGAGTATGATGTTGTAATTGTGTGGGCAGGGGATGGACATATTGATCCAACCGCACCATCAAGTCTATTCCAACAAGGGTTAGCATCCGCCAACTCCGTCTCCATTTCAGTTTGGCCGTTAGAATATCATACCACCCAAGAAACGATGGAAGATATTCAAAAAGCAGATGAACTACAAAGCCAACTCTGCTTGGCTAACGATAAGGATCCATCTGAAGAAGAAATCAGTTCATTTGATACGTTTTGTAACCAATCTGGCGTTGATATTAATAAACCTTTCTATGTTAGCCAAAATTTCACGGAGCCTCCTGCCGCTAAACTTATTGAGCAAGCAGGGATTAAAACGCCTCTCCCCAAAAAGGCATACCTTGTATATGTTGAATAGATAAAGAGGAATAACGTGTTAACGGCCAAATAATTTGCCAATCGCTTTGATATCTAATTGTGCAAGGACGGGACGCCCATGCGGGCAATGCATCCCGTCTTTGCACTTTTTCATATTTTCCAAAAGCGCTTCTGCCTCGGGTGCGGTGATCTCATCGTGTGCTTTAATAGCACGTTTGCAGGCAAGCATGGCAATCATCTTACGTTTGAGGGTATCGGTAGATTTAGTAGGGTCACCGATAACATCAGCCAAAGACACGATAAACGCCTTCATGTCGTCCTCTTTAAAACGCACAATGTTGGGCATGGTTTTGACAAGCACCGTACGCGTGGCAAATGGTTCTAGTTCAAACCCGGCCTCTTTAAGCCAAGGGGCCCAAGAGAGTAAACTTTCTACATTAGAAGGCGGTAAATCTACATGAATAGGAAACAACAATTTTTGTACCTGCACTGCCTGTTTTTCAAACAGATCTAAATAGTGCTCGAACAATACACGCTCTTGCGCGGCGTGCTGATCAATAATAACAAGTCCGAGCGGATTTTCAAAAAGTAAATAACTGCGCTGCAACTGCCCAATATAATGATACGGCCCTTGATACCATGCGGGTGCATCTGGCGACAGGGCTTGCTCTGTTGATTGTGGGGCAGCCCTTTGTTCGGCAACGCCCACAACATATTCGGCAGGGTCTTCTGTATCGCGCAAGTTCGTAGGTTTGGAAGTAAATAATTCCTCAGCAGCAATAGGCGTTTTAAGTTTAAAAGAAGAATTGACAGCGGGTTTTTCGACAGAAGCCGTTTGCGCTTTTGGCGTAAAAAGTTGCTGCGCAGCGGCTTGTGCCGCAGTTGGCAAATCCACAGAAGGTGTATTTACCGCCACTTCTATCGGGCGGCCGTTGGAAAAAATGGTTTCCCCTGCGCAATGTAGAATTGCACCGAATATCCCATGCTCATCAGCAAAGCGCACATCTCGCTTTTGCGGATGGATATTTACGTCAAACGAGTCCGGCGGCAACGTCATATATACCAGAAATGCCGGAAAGTAGTTAGGTTGGCGCGCATTTTGATAGGCCTTGTAAATAGCTTGCTGCACCGTCTTAGAATCAATCGGCCGGCGGTTGACAAAAATGTATTGCAGATCCCGCACGCGCACTAGTTTGTCCGCCGGGGAAATAAACAAGTGCAAACCCAACTTATCAAATTCTTTATAGACAAGGCCTTGCGCCACTTCGTCCCCAATAATTTGGCGGGCACGGGCCAGCACGGCCTCTTTAAAATCAGCTTCTATAACGGGCAAGTGATATACATCACGCCCGTTCACACGCACGTGATACCCCACGTTTAAATTAGCAAGCGCACTCTCCTCAATTACTTTTAACAAACAAGCGCGTTCATATGAATCACTTTTCAAAAATTTTTGGCGGGCGGGCACATTGTAAAACAAATCGCGGATTTCCACCGTGGTCCCTTTTAAGGACGGAGCCGGGCTTTGCGCAATTACCGTTCCGCCATGAATTTCCAGGCGGCTGCCGCTGCCCCCTTCTTGGCAGCTGGTAATGGTCATCTTGGAAACGGCCGCCACGGAGTATAAAGCTTCTCCGCGAAAACCAAATGTATTTAAGGAAGACAAATCGTCAAAATTAGCAATTTTACTGGTGGCATGACGCAACACGCTAAGTTTCAGATCCTGTGCGTCCATTCCGCAGCCGTTATCGTTGACGCGAATAAGCGTACGCCCGGCACCTTCTATGTCAATATTCACAGCCGTAGCTCCTGCGTCCACGGCGTTTTCCAACAGTTCCTTAAGCACCCCGGCCGGGCGTTCAATTACCTCGCCCGCGGCGATCTGTCCGGCTGTTTGCTCATCTAGTACGTGAATATTACTCATTAATACGTTTCTTCCACTCACAAATTAATTGCAAGGCGGCCATGGGGGTTAATTTGTCCGGATCGGCCATTTTGATTTCTTCCACAATCGGCGAAGAAAACAAATCTTTGACCATATCCTGCTCTTTAACGGAAATTTTAGTTCCCTTTTTGGCCTCTAAATCTTTTAGTACTTTTTTGGCGCGCAGCGTGCAAGCCGCCGGAAGTCCGGCTAACTCCGCCACGTGAATTCCGTACGATTGATCGGCCGCGCCGGGCTTAATTTGATACAAAAACGCCAACTTACTCTCGCCTTGCGCGTCCTTATATTCTTGCGCTTCTACGTGATAATTTTTCACGCGGGCGTATTTATTTTCTAAATCAATCAGTTCAAAATAGTGCGTAGCAAAAATTACTTTAGCCCCACCCTTGGGCTTGTACAAATACTCTACAATCGCCCACGCAATCGAAATACCGTCAAACGTAGAAGTCCCGCGCCCGACTTCGTCTAATAAGATTAAACTGCGCGGCGTAAGGGAAGCCAAAATGTGTGCGGTTTCGTTCATTTCCACCATAAAGGTAGAATTTCCGCGGCTTAACGCGTCGTGCGCGCCAATACGCGTCATGATGCGGTCCACCAAACCGATACGTGCGTGCTGCGCGGGTACAAAGCTGCCCATCTGCGCTAAAATCACGATAATCGCCGTCTGTTTAAGATACACGCTCTTACCGCCCATATTCGGCCCGGTGATAAGCATAATTTGATTATCCGGCGTACCCAAATGTAGCCCGTTAGGCACAAAATTCCCCGCCGGGAGTGTTTGCTCCACAAGCGGATGACGGCCTTGTTCGTAATACAGTTCCGTGCCCTGATCCACTACGGGTTTAGTATAGCCATGTTTTAAGGCTACCAGCGCCAAGGACTCGTATACATCCAACTCGGCTACAATTTGTGCAAATTGCTTAAATTCTTCTATATATTGCGCCAGCGTTTGACGCAAGGTGTCAAACAGATGCGCTTCCAAGCGTAAAATTTTCTGCTCGGCGTGGGTGATTTTATCTTCCAACTCTTTAAGTTCTTCGGTAATAAAACGCTCGGCATTGACCAGGGTCTGTTTGCGCACGTAGCCGTAAGGCACCTTGGACAAGTGCGATTTGGTCACTTCAAAATAGTATCCATAGACGGAATTAACGCCCACTTTTAGGGTAGTAATACCGGTTTTGGCACGTTCGCGCTCACAAATTTCTTGCAGCGTTTGATTGGAATTATTTTTAAGTGAGCGCAGTTCATCTAGCTCGGCGCTATATCCTTCACGAATCACATTCCCGTCGGAAATATGCAAAGGCGGTGTTTCATTGATGGCTTGATATAAGAGTTTAGACATTTCTTGCAACGTCGGCAAAATATGCGTAAATTGATCTTTCAAATGTGGAGCTACCGCCCCGTAATTTACAAACCATTGCGCCAACGCGTCTACGTTTAAAAGTGAGCGGCGCAGCCCCGACACATCCCGCGGGCTGGCCGTGCCGGTAGCCGTGCGGGTAATGATGCGTTGCACATCGGAAATAGTTTCCAGCAAAGCGCTCAAATCGGCGATAGCGCTTTGATTGGTCATAAACGCTTCCACACAATTTTGGCGCTGGGAAATTTCAGCCAAATCTAAAAGCGGATGCAAAATCCACTCTTTAAGTTTACGGCTGCCGATAGCCGTTTTGGTTTTATCAAGTAGCGCCCACAAACTGCCCGTGCGAGCACCTTCTTGGCTTTTCACTAGCTCCAAGGCAGCTACCGCGTTTTCGTCAATTTGCAAACATTCTTTGAGTTCGCGATAAGTGGGAATAAGCGTTTTTTGCACGCTCGGATCGGTGGCATTGACATATTTCATCACCTGTAATGCACAGGATAAAGCACGTTTGTGCTCTTGCCACGCACCCATAGCCGGCCAATATACTGGCAACGTGTAATCCCCGTCAAACGGGGCCACAGGCGTTAAGGTAAGCGTACCCGGGATAATCACTTTTTGGCGCAAACGCTCCAGCGTTTCCTTCGCACCGATAATTTCAGAGGGGTTAATGGCAGCCAAGGCGGCCGCTAAATTGGTTAAAGACGGGTCCTTATCGTTTTGATTGACCCAAAATTCGCCGGTGGAAACTTCCACGCACGCCAGCGCCCATCCGCCCGGGGTAATATCTATGGCCAATAAATAATTCGCTTGATTGGCATCCAGCAAGCTATCTTCCACGATAGTACCCGGCGTAATTACGCGCACTACTTTTCGCTCAAAGAGCTTTGTTTCCTTATCCATCACCGAACTGGTCTGTTCGCAAATGCCGATTTTTTTGCCGGCCGCCAACAGGCGCGTAATGTAGGTATTGGCCGCGTGGTACGGAATCCCGCACATGGGCATCCCGTTGCGCGAAGTAAGCGTCAGTCCCAATAGCGCACTGATTTCGCGCGCTTGGTCGTCAAACATCTCATAAAAATCGCCCAAACGGAAAAACAATACAATGCCGGGATTTTGTTCCCGCACGGCAAAATATTGTTTCATTAAGGGGGTTAAATTGGACTGTTGCGCCATATAGTACATTGTAACATTTTACAGAGGAAATGAGGGGCAAGCGATGACAGCGTTTATTTTTTTTGGTATAATATACGTACCTAGTTGTTTAAGTAATTTCCCGGTAGGATGGCTGAGCGGTCAAAAGCAACGGTCTGTAAAACCGTCGGGCTACGCCCTACATAGGTTCGAATCCTATTCCTACCAAATTTTAAACCACCCGTAAGGGTGGTTTAACAATTTGTAGGAAAGAAACGCAAACTGCTTTGCGTTTCGGTAGGATTCGAAAGCCGCAGCCTTATGCGAGTTTGAGCAAAGCGAAAGGCGAGCATGGCGAGGCGGGGTCGCGGGCGCCGTGCGTCAGCAAGGCGACTTGTGACCGAATCAATCCAAACCAAAAATTTGAAAACCCCACAAACGTGGGGTTTTTTGCATTATTGCTATCTTACTCATAAGCACTTACATAAAATGCGTTTGTCCGTAATATGTTGTCCCTGCAGGAGAGATAGATTTTAGCCGATAATACTTATAATCGTGAGCCGTTTTATAATACCTTCCACGCTTGGAACAAAAATCTTCCGCCAAGGTATTCCCCGCCGTAGCCATACAATACCACTGATAATAATTCCCTGTAGTGTATCCGGTTGATATTATAATCTGAAACATTAACCCTTTTGCAACACTAAACTGACAAAATGCATTACTTGCATAACAGGATGACCCCGGGTTAAGCAGCAATTCACCCCACTTATTGGCATAGTAACCATGAGACAAATAAAAATCTGCAGCCGATTGATCAAAAGCCCTTACACGCGCCATGGCCTTAGCCACCCGGCTGTTAAATACGGCCTTATTATATTGCGGCAAGGCAATGGCGGCCAATATCCCGATAATCAACACCACCACCAGGAGTTCAATTAAAGTGAACCCCTTTTTGTTTATACAGCCTTTAAAACAACTTTTTTTCACAACAGGCATCCCCCCATTTATACAAAAATACTTTCGCGTAGAGCCAATTAAAAAAAAAAAAAAAAACGATTCAAGCGGTATTTATTTTTAGACGGCAA
>CADBYN010000001.1:23857-139888 GCA_902798835.1 Candidatus Avelusimicrobium bubulum
GACGGCAAATAAAAACAGGCAGCCACTCAATGTGTCTGCCTGTAAACAAATTTTGCAACAAAGAAATTACCAGTTTTTGTGTCGCCAGTAAAGCATTACCAGCCACACCAGCATCAGACACACGCCCATAATCATCCAAAATGCTTGCGGATGCTGCGCCATGGGTAAGGCCACGTTCATACCGTAGGCACTTACCACTAACGTAGGCACCATCATCCAAATGGTAACTACGTTCAATTTTTTCATGAGCTGGTTGAGGTTGTTGTTAACAATGGAAGCGCGTGCGTCTAAGAGTTGCGCTAAAATGTTGGAATAAATATCGGCCTGTGTTTTGCACTGCATATTCTCTACAATAATATCATCAAGCATTTCTATATCTTTCTCATCAAATCCAATACGCCCGGCCAAGGTGCGGGTTTTTTCAAACACAAAGCCGTTAGAGGTAATAGCCTCGGCGTAATAGACCAAGCTTTTTACCAAACTAAATAAATTGAGCAAATAGCGGTTATCCATCGAGTCGGTAATTTTATCCTCGATCTCTTCCGAAATCATATGGATAATACGCAAGTGTTCCACATAATGGGAAATAGAGTTATACACTAGTTTCAAAAATACTTCTTTAACGGAACTTACACTTTGAAAACGTTTGCCCACAAACAGCGGAATATCTTCGGCAAGTACGATAATGAGCTTATCTTTGAATAAAAACATTCCAACCGACGCTACTTTAAATTCCAGCTGATCTTTACCGGAGTAATTTTTGGGGCGTTTGTAAATCATTACGGTGTGTTCGGGCTCAAATTCCAAACGGGGTTGTTCATCGGGGTCCAATGCAGATGCAAGCGTATGCTCGTCAATTTTATAAGTATCAATTAAAAAGCGCTGTTCCTGAGGCGTGGGGTTGGTATACACAAACACACTGGCGTGCTTGTCTTGGGTTTCTACCAGTTTTTTATCTTCAATCTTATATTCTTTGAGCATACTGTTCCCCCTTCTTAAATCATAGCACTATTTATGCGCAGAACGCAACTTTTTGATATAGTATATATATAATTTTACAAAACTATGAAACTATTATTCCCTAAAAATAAAAAACCCGCCCTTAAGGGTATTTCATCCGCCCAAAATTACGTGGGCCATATAGCACGCGGGCTTACCCTGCCCGCCAAAGCAATTATTTGCCCTATTTCGTCGCTCACCAAATATGTAACTTCACATAGCAAGTGGAAAAAATATACCTGCGAAATGGATATCTATGTATTAGAAGGTAAAAATTGTTGCTATGTGACAAACTTTGGCTATGGCGCCCCGGCCATGGCAATGAAACTGGAAGTATTAATTGCCCTGGGCGTAAAAGAATTTGTATTTATCGGCTTAGCCGGCAGCTTGCAAGAAGAAGTGGAGCCGGCCGACATTGTGCTTTGTAGTGAAGCCCTGTGCGATGATGGGACTTCGCCTTGCTACGTTGCTACTGAAACCGCCAAGCCTCACAAAGCGCTTTTTACAAAATTAGCCGGCGCGCTTAAAGCCCGCCATCACAATTTTCACATCGGGCGCAACTGGACTACGGACGCTATCTTCCGCGAAACAAAAGAAGAAATCAAACACTATCAAAAAAATGATGTACTAACTGTAGAAATGGAAACAGCAGCTTTTTACGCGGTATGTCAAAAACGCAAAGTGCGCGGGGTGGCCGCTTACGGTATCAGTGATAAACTTTGTAACTACCAATGGGAAACACACTTTGGGGAAAAACCCATTTATCGCACCTTAGAGATAATTTTTGACAGTGCAATGCAAGTTCTTACCAAATAAAAAAGGCCCCGTCGATTAGGCGGGGTCTTTTATGTTTAATAATGGGTAACTTCAGGGGTATCATCCGGCAGGGGCTTAATAGCATCTAGCCGTTCCCAGAATTCCTGCACGGACTGGATACGTTCGCTCGGCTCTTCTTTGAGTGCATCTTCTAATACTTTATCCACTTCGGCAGGCACATGCGGAGCCAGTTTAGAGACCGGGACAATTTTTTTCTTAGCGATATCAAATCCTTTAACGGTCCACGGCACTTGCCCCACTAACGCTTCATACACACACAAGGCCAGCGAATACACATCCGATTGTTTGCGCATAAACCCGCGTTGTTGTTCGGGAGCCATATACGCCGGCGTTCCCGCCACGGTGCGCGCCCCAGTTTGATTATCCACTTTCTTGGCCACGCCAAAATCCATGACTTTGGCTTCATTATTTTCCAAAATCATAATATTACCCGGTTTCAAGTCACAATGGATAATATCTTGATCATGGGCGTATTGCAACCCTTCGCACACGCATTTAAAGATTTGTTTTACTTGAGAGAACGGCAAACGGCCATCGATATCCAACCGCGTTTCTAATGTTTGGCCGTCTACATATTCAAACACTAAATAGAGGGAGCTCTCAGTTTCGATTACCGTGTAGATTTCCACGATGTACGGATGGCGTAAAAGCGCTACCATGCGGGCTTCAGACAGAAATTGTTCACGCACATATCCGCTGCGCACCAACTCCGGACGCACGCGTTTAATGGCTACCTTGCGTTTGAGGGCTTTGTCGTACGCTTCGTACACCTTCCCCATACCGCCTTCCCCGATCTGCCGGATAAAATCATACTGATCTTTGACTGCTGCTTCTTTGCGGGAATACGCACTTTTTTTACGGTGGAATAAGTCTTCGTAGCGAAAATAAATAAATAAGAAAGCCCCCAGCAAAATGAGCCCTATGTAGATAATTAAGCCGCTGGGAATTGATTTTTCTTGTTTTGTTTTCTGCGCCACATTGCGCTTTTTGACCAAACGGGAATCGATTTCTTTTTTAAGATTTTGCGCCAAATTGGAAGAGGGATTGAGTTGTAACGCTTTGTCTATATCCATCTTGGCACGTTCATAGTTATTCTGTTTGATATAAGCACGTGCGCGCAGAATATACGCACGGGCCTCTTGCGGAGCTACCGCAATAGCTTGCCCGGCAGCATACGCAACATCATCATATCTCTCAAGTCCGTCATAGGCAATCGCCAAAAGTAAATAAAACCGGTCATCCATACGGTTATTAGCCGTCAAGTGATTAATGCGCAAGATCACATCATCATACTGTGCGTTACGCAATTTCTCACGTAGGGAAGCAATTTCGGCATCGCGCGCTTCTTGATCAAAAACATTGGTTTGGGCAGTATTGGTCACTTGCGTTGAAAAACTTCCGCCCACTAACAGAGGAACTGCTGCGGGAGAGGTAGACGAAATTTCCCCCCAACTTATCCCCGCACAAATTCCCATTAAGAATAGTAAAGTTACAAAATTTCTCATATATCTATTGTAGCACATCCCAATGTAATTTGTTCCTGCTTTTGCAAATTACTATAATAATAGTATGCAGAAACAAGCCATTGGCGTATTCGATTCCGGGATTGGCGGACTGACGATTTTGCGTGCCCTACGCAAAACACTCCCGCACGAAAATTTTATTTATTTTGGCGATACGGCCAACGTTCCTTACGGCGGAAAATCGAAAGCGGCCGTAACGCGTTTGGCATTAGCTGTGGCCCGGTTTTTAGAGAGTCAAAAAGTTAAATTAATCGTCATTGCCTGCAACACGGCCTCCGCCCAAGCTTTATCATCCCTACGCAAGCAATTGCGTGTCCCCGTGGTGGGGGTCATCTCTCCGGGTGCTCAAGCCGCCGTCGCCGCTACCCAAAAACAAAAAATTGCAGTACTGGGCACTCAGGGCACTATTGAAAGCCAAGCTTATGTAAAAGCAATTCATAAATACAACAAAACGGCGCGTGTGTTCCAGCAGGCCTGTCCGTTATTTGTCCCTTTGGCCGAGGAAGGTTTCGCCCATAAACCGGCCGCCAAACTCATTGCAAGCGAATATTTAGCCCCTGTAAAAAAGAGCGGAGCCGATACCGTGATTTTAGGTTGCACGCACTACCCTATTCTAAAGGACTTGCTTGCCCGGCTTTTGGGTCCGCAAATTACGCTGGTAGATTCGGCTGATACGTTAGCCGTAACGGTTCAATCTTTTTTACAAAAAAATCACCTGGCTTCTACCAACGGACATGGCAAACTAAAACTTTACGCCAGCGACGATCCCAAAAAGTTTACGCAATCAGCCCATAAATTACTGGGGGAAAAAATCACCTCGGCCACGCTTAAAAAATTATCCCTATGAAAATTTACACAGACCAACGCCTCTTGCGCACGGGCCTTGTAGGCGGAACTATTTCACGCCATAGCGGAAACATGCGAGAGCTTGCTTGTCAGCAAATTGCTTTTGATAAATTAGGTATTGCCCCGGATCACATCTTGCATTTTCATCAAGTTCATAGTGATACAATTATACCCATCGCCTCCACCCAGCAAGCACAAAAATATCTTTCCGCTGCGCTGGCCGATGCGGACGCGTGGATGTTTTCCCCTTGTATCGCGGGTTGGGGTGCCGCCATTGTAACGGCTGACTGCGTGCCGCTTTTTGTGTGGGACGATACCGGCACCTACGCAGCGTTGGCGCACTGCGGATGGCGCGGAGTGGTAAAAGGCCTTCCCGAAAAAACGGCGCGAGCACTTTTAACTCTAAACCCTAAATTGCACTTAAATGCCTGGCTGGGGCCCCATATCCAAGCGTGTTGTTTTGAAGTGCAAGAAGACGTAGCTGCCCAATTCCCTCCCGAATGTATCATCCGCCACGAAAATAAAATATTTATAGATTTAAATATAGAAATTAAGCGGCAGCTTACAGAAGCCGGAATACCCGCTAAACGAATTCAGGCTCCGTATTACTGCACCTGCACCGACAAAGAAAATTTTTTTTCGTGGCGCAGAGATCACGAAAAAAACCTATTGCTCTCTTTTCTATACAAACCGTAGGACTTGCATAGAAAATAATTATTTTCTTTAATGTGAATATGGAACATAGTGCAAAAATTCTATTAGCTGATGATTCGCATGCGATCCGCTTTTTGGTTAGTGAAATTTTGACCAATGCGGGGTTTACCGTTATACAAGCGCAAGACGGTCAGGAAGCTATTGAAAAAACATATAAGGAAAACCCCGACTTGCTTATCTTGGACTACGAAATGCCTAAAAAGACTGGGTTTGAAGTAGTCAAAGAAGTGCGCAGCCGCACTGGATATTTGCATACCCCTATTATCATTTTTACCGCCGTAACCGATAAGTCCACCAAATTAGAAGGGCTGGGCCTGGACATTGATGATTACTTAACAAAACCGGCCGACGAGGACGAAATTGTAGCCCGTGTGAAGTTGCTCTTAAAACGCAGTCAACAGAGGATGGATTCCAACCCGCTTACCCATCTTCCCGGGAACCCTTCCATCCAAGCCCGCGTGGAACGTGAAATAAATACGAAAAATTCTTTTGCTGTATTGTATTGTGATCTAAACAACTTTAAGTCTTTTAATGATAAATATGGTTTTGAGGCCGGAGATCACGTACTAAAAACAACTGCCGATATTATTACCCAATCGGCCCGCTTGGATCCCCATTCATTTGTAGGCCACATTGGCGGGGATGATTTTATTGTAGTATGTGCTTTTGATAAAGCCGAGCCCATCGCCAAAGAAATTGCGTTGCAAATTGATAAAGTGGCTCCTTCGTTTTATAGCGAAGAAGATAGAAAGCAAGGTTTTATGCTCTCCACAAATCGTAAAGGAGAGGAAGAAAAATTTCCCTTTCTGGCTATGGGAATCGGCATTGTGCACAATACAAAACGTCCGCTCACTTCTTTTGCTATGGTCAGCAGTATCGGCAGCGAACTTAAATGTCTGGCTAAGCAACACCCCCAAGGCAGTTACTACGCAATAGACCGCCGCAGTTGATTTACCCCTTGCATACCAAAAGCCCCCGGGCTTACGCTCGGGGGCTTGCATTTCCAAATCAGCGCAATTACTGAGCTGCGGCTTGTTGCTGGCGGACTTTTTCAAACAAGTTATCCGCCGTAGCGCGCTGCAAGAAAGCCTCCCACTCAGCCGGAGTAAGTTCAAAATCGTCCATCACAATGTACGAAATTTCTTTCGCGGCTTTTTTAACATCTTGCTTCTTGGCTATATATTCGTTTTCCAATTCCACATAGCGGCTGGCTATAGCGTAGTCGATATCTGCTTGGGTAAACGTTTTAGCCGGCGTGCTGGGCGCGGCTTCTTGATTTTCCGTTGAGGAATTGGTATCTGTTACAACCGGCACCGTTCCCTGCGTTGTTTCTGCAGAGGTAGTATTTTCTTGGGCAGTGCCCTCTTGGGAAGCCGTTTGCGATTGTTCCGGCGTTTTATCCCCTTGCGGAGTTAACAACTCATTATGAGAAGTTTCCCCAGGAACAAACGTGGGTAATTCTTCCCTTGAGTTTACCACACGTCCGCTCATCAAATTCGAGCAGGCCGAAGGGTTCACAATAAAATAAATAGTTAAAATAATACATACCAAAATGGCAGCTTTTAATAATATTTTGATCATAGGGTCTCCTTTTCTATAGCATACAATATTTCAGGCCTATTGGACAGGTTGTTTTTGCATCGTCCTGCTTTCGCCCTGTAATTCTTTGACGCTTTGTTGGAATTGAGGGTTTTCAAAAATTTCTTTTAAAACCTTCGCAAAATCCGCCTGTTTAGCATGCTTCGATACAACCCCGTTAATTTCGGGGTTTTTCTGTATGATTTGCTGTAAATTTTGCGTGCTTAAATCTACCAAATCTTTCACTTCCCCTTGGGAAGCTGCTTGCAAATCTTGGTTAAATTGCTTAAGAGAAGGATCTTCTTTAAAATCTTCTACGATAGACGCTATGGTTTCCTGGGCTTGTTGAATTTGTTGTTGCGGCGTAAGTGGCGCATCTTCCAAATAAATTTCGGGATAAGGGCGCTGATACTTAACCGGATTTTGCATCAGCTCAACTTCGGGAGCGGCCAGCGAAACAGGAATTTTTTGAAAGGTAAAAGAGTTGCCATCGTTTTGGGCTGCCAGTTCTTCCGCTTCTTTCTGTTGGGCACGCCACTCTTGCACGCGGACTGCGCCCATATAAATGAGCGCAGCCGCCATTAATGCAAGTAGACAATAGCTTGTTTTGGACATATTATTTGACGTCTAGCACTTCTATATCAAATACCAAAACCGAATTGGGCGGAATTGGCCCCACCGGGCGATTGCCATAAGCAGTATCCGAAGGGCAAACCACCTGGGCACGCGCCCCCGGTTTCATTTGTTGCAATGCTTTTGTCCAGCAAGGAATAACATTCGTCAAGCGGGCTGTAAAGGGTTGATTACGCCCGCGTGAACTATCAAACTGCGTTCCGTCAATTAAAGTTCCCGTGTAATGCACGGTAGCTGTACCGTCCGCCTTGGGAGATTTGCCTTTACCGGGACGGGAAAGTTTCATCATAGCCCCGTTATCCAATACTTTCACTCCTTTTTCTTTTTGAAAGTTGGCCAAATATTCTTTTTGTTCATTTTCCCGGCGTTGGGCAACAATCTGTGCAGAACGTTGGTATTCTTGCATGATGGCGGTCTTGTAAGCCTCCACATCAATTTGAGGTTTTTTCTTGAGAAAACTATCACGTTGTCCTTGGGAAAAAGGCTTGTAGTCCTCTGGGGTAAATTCCAATTCTCTCTGTACATTATTTCCTGACAAATACCCCAAGGAATACATCATTTTATTACGCTCAGCTTGATCCGTGAGTGTAGAAGTGGCCGTTTCTGTAGATTTAGCAGTTTCTGCAGAATCCGTTTCTTTTGCACAGGCCAACATAGGCAGCAACAAACAAAGCAACACCGTTATTTTTTTCATAGTATCTCCTTTTAATAGGCGCTGCGGTAGTGCAGAAAAATCCTACCTCCCCGCGGCACTTGAATTTTTTCAAAAGTATGCGTCCCTATTATATTACCATTTCTGTCTTTAAGTAAAAGCGCAATATCTTGCGTACCGGGCGTTACAAATACACGGGCCATATACACTTCGGCCGGCAGCGTAAACCACTGACGGGTATCTGCTTTTGCTACTGCCGCCCCAAAAACATCTATGACCATCTCTGCCAACCACCCCCAAGAATTATCGCCCTCCTTTTTATCTATTGCGTGGCGGGCTTGTACGGCGGCCACACGCCGCAATACTGCGCGCGTAGCTAACCGAAACCATATTCCGGGGAGCTTTTCCTCTAAATCCTGTGAAACTAATTCGCTAATATTGCTCATAGGCTGCATGGGATATTGTTGTCCCGCAATTTGAAGGGTTGAAAATGCAATATGATACATCTGCGGCTCCAAAACCGGATAAGCTACCGTAACTGCCGATCCCATAATTCCCGCGGTAATCGCGTTTTGTACTTCCGGTGAAACAGACCCGCCATCTTCTGCCGGGGAATTGGCAAAAGCCAAAATACGGTTCCAGGTCAATTGGATAGTTTGGCTCCTTTTGAGCGGCACTTGCCCTAGACTGTGTACAACGATTACTTCTCCATAATCATTGGCATTTTTGGGAACAGAAAACTGCGGGACCGTCCAACCGCGTTTTTGATAAGCGTTCAGCGCATTTTGACGTGCAATACGCGCATCGGACAAATCACCGGTGGACTCAAAAATTAGACTAGCCATGTATTGCACAAAGGGATCGTCGTTGTATCCTTTTTTCTTATCGCCACGCAAGTGATCCAAAAAGAATACCGCTTTACGCGCTTCCACTCCGGCGGACATAACATCATTTTGCTGCAAAAAATTCATGGCACGATAAAAAAATGTCAGGGCCGTTTCGTAATCGGCCGCGTAATAAGGAGTCGTCAAATCGTTCATTACCAAGCGCGAGGCAGAAGCCGAAATGCTTTTGGTATATGAATCGGTAATACGCTGTTGAGCATCCGCAAACAAAATATCACTTTGTGGATACTGCCCTGCGTCGTGCAATAAAGAGGCGCGGTCCAATTCGTAAAGCAGCGTATCGCGTTTACCGTAGGCACTCTTTCGTTTGCTCTCTACCAAATTGGCCGCGCGTTCGAATTTACCTTGTGCGGCTAAACTGTTCACTTCATTTTTATAACGTAAAGAAGGCGCCCCGCAGGCGGAGCATACAAGCACCCCACACACTACTAAAAGCGCCTTCTTCATATAGACTAATACGAAACTTTGCTGCGTTTTACGTATTTTTTAATTTGTTTTTGGCCGTTCCACACAATTTGGTTGGTCTCAATATTGATAAGCTTGAGATTAGCCTGGTAGAACACAACGGCTTTACTGCCGGCTTGATCTACAACGGAACTCAGCACTCCGCTAAGCATAAAATCCGCGCCCACTTCCCGGCCGAATGCTTTACGGGTTTCTTCGCTGGCAAATTCATCTTGCTCTAAGCGTTCCGTGCGCACCTCTCCCCGTTCATCTTTAGAGGCCACAAAATTAACCTTGCCCGAATTGATAAGCGCACTTTGCATTTCTTCTATAAATACGCCGGTATCAATATGTTCCATGGTCTTATTAGTTACCGTCCCTACGATAAGCGTAGGTTCTTTTCCTTTTTGCATGAGGAATTTATTATACCACCCGCTGCCCAAGCAGTTGGTAATCATATCTTGGGCAACCATTTGGGCGTCCGTATCGTTCCAACCGCCGCTTACGTCTTTGACAAGGTTGGTTTCTACGCGCCTAACTTTGGGCGAGCACGCAAATACAAACGGCACTACCAGTAAAGCAATAAGTAGTCTCTTCATAGTTTCTCCTTTTAAAAGTCTCCTCTATTGTAACAAATTATTGCTATAAATTATTGCATCCGGGAACATAAATCCTGCCCGGCCCAGTCATCATCAGAGTATTTACACGCTATCGTTCCGGCGGGAATATCAATCTCCAACCATACCGGCATCTGTTTATGGGCCGCTTTAATCAAATGCCCTTGCTCTAACGTGTACACATAATGCGGACAAGATAACTGTGTCTGCCCTCCTTGCGCTATCAGCGGGCAAGGCAACGGGATGTCTAATTTCCCAAATTGCGCCGTATAGTCCCCCGTATTTTGTTTATAGGTTTTTTCCGCAAAAGCCAACTCGCGCCCCAAGTCGGCAGCGTTGGATAACTGCTTGGCATTGTAGTGTTTGCTATATTGCGGCCAAATGAGCGCAAAACAAAACGCCAATACAATAAAAAAACCTAATATAACCCGATAAATAGATCCTCGTTGTGAGTTTAGCATATTCTCTCCTTACTTAATATTGTATCAAAACTATACACTTTAAAGTACTTGCTATAAGAAAATAGATAAGGCAATAAAATAGCCCGCCATAAGCATTAATCCCGTCGGGACGGCAATGCTTGCCCACTCACGGCTCTTAATGCCCAATTTCTCGGCCGCAACGATGTTCGGCAAATTTCCCTGGACAAGCATACTTCCAAAAGCCGCCAGGCCGATCACCATATACGTCAAGTCCGTTGAAGAAATCGTAGGTACAATTTCAATGGCTGCTAACGTAGCATTATCAATGATTACCGATACCGCATTGGCCAAAAATAAAATTTTCCCCCCGAAATGTGCTATTGTACTCTGCGCCAACGGCCGTAACCCTGCGCTAATCAAAGTCAAAGCGGCCACAAACATATAAATGTGTCCGGTCCGCCGCAAAATCGAAGAATAGCTTTCCTTGTCTTCACGAATATACATCTGCAGTGTAGTCCCTGCGTTGCGGGCCGTATAACCCGCTACTACCGCCAATGCGCAAATCGCAGGAAATATCCACCCAAAGAAATGACGTAGCAAAAAGAAAAAATCCGCGTGATGCGGCGGACCGGCAAGCGCTTGATTAATCACTAGGCCCATCGGTTCAGCCAAAGGGGTAAGCACAGCCCCAAGCCCTATAGCATAACATGCAAAAACAGTAATTTTGACCATGGTCGTATGTTCCAAATTAACTACTTTTAAGACTTCGGCCAATAGCAACGCCGACACCGTAACGCTTACCAACGAAGACGACATCCCTAATACTAAAATCAGCAAAGCAAAACTATAACGCGGCTCTAATGCACGGAAAAAAGCAAATAATACCCGAAAGATATAACGCGAATAATTATTGAAAATAATACTAACTACTACTACGATAAAAGACACGTATACCGGGGAAGAAAGTGTATGGCGCACCAACTCGCTGCTCCAACCGTTGCTAATTGTCACGGCAACGGCCCCTACCGCCAACAGAAAAAGTTCCAAGTGGCTTTCCACCCAACGCACACTTAGCGGCAGGACGAGTAGACATAGTGCTACTCCTCCCAACAGCAAGTTCACCCATAACGAAGATTGTGTGACAACCTGTTCCATATTATTATTTTAGCAAAATAGTACTATTGAGCCCAAACACATATTTTTAGTACAATGTACGGGTCAGCTGTTTTATTTTACCAAGGAGAAAAACGACATGAAGAAAATATTATTTGTAGCATTCGCTCTGGCTCTTAGCGCTGCTTGGGCAACCTCTGCAAACGCCAAAGCCACCGACTGTGGTTGTGCTTCTACGGATGTAACCTGCATCAATGATTGCACTTTGTCCAAAGTAACAAAGCTAAAACAAAACATCCAAGCCAAAAAGCAAGAAGCAGCCACCAAATTAAACAAACAAAAAGTTGCCGAGGCTAAAGAAAATGCCAAGGCCCAAGCCAAAGCCCAAAAAGCGGAAGCCAAAAAAGCTGCCGAAGATGCCAAGGCCCAAGCCAAAGCTCAAAAAGAAGAATTGAAAGCTAAAGTCGACGACAAAAAAGCCGAAGCTTTAAAAGCTAAAGAAGATGCCAAAGCAGAAGCCAAAGCTAAAAAAGCCGAAGCTTTAAAAGCTAAAGAAGATGCCAAAGCAGAAGCCAAAGCTAAAAAAGCCGAAGCTAAAAAAGCTAAAGAAGAAGCCAAGGCTCAAGCCAAACAAGCCAAAGCCGATGCTCAAGCCAAAGCCAAACAAGCCAAAGAAGAAGCTAAAGCTCAAAAAGAAGCTGCCAAACAGGCCGCCAAAGATAGCAAAGCTGCTTTGAAAGCCGAAAAAGAAGCTTGGAAAAATTTAGCTAAATAAGTTTTTAAAATGACCATCCCCCTGCGTTGCAGCAGGGGGTTTTTGTTTGCCTTTCCTCGTATAAAAATATATTTTGGTATAATATAATATTATGAGTTCAGATGCGTTATTTTTGGGGATAGATGTCGGTTCTACCACCGTAAAAATAGTGGTCCTTAACGAGCAGGAAGAAATCCTCTTTTCTTCTTACCAACGGCATATGTCCGACGTCCGCCGAAAAATCATCGCTCTCTTGCAAGAAGTAGCCAAACAATTTCCCAATCAATCGTTTAAAATGGCGCTTACAGGCTCGGGTGCTTTATCGTTAAGCGCTAAAATAAACGTAAGTTTTATCCAAGAAGTTATAGCTTCAAGCTTAAGCATTAAAAAGAAAGTCCCCCAAGCCGACGTCGTCGTTGAATTAGGCGGAGAAGATGCCAAATTGACCTTTTTAACCAACGGTACGGATTTGCGCATGAACGAAACCTGTGCCGGTGGAACCGGGGCTTTTATTGACCAAATGGCCTCCTTCCTGAATATGGAAGTGCCGCAAATGGATGAATTAGCGCTATCAGCCCATACAATTTATCCTATTGCCTCTCGTTGTGGCGTATTTGCCAAAACCGATATCGTCCCTTTAATTAACGAAGGCTGCGCTAAAAGTGATATCTCCATGTCTATTATGCAAGCCGTCGTCAATCAATTTATCGGCGGTTTAGCACGCGGACGTGAAATTTCGGGGACCGTTGTATTTTTAGGCGGTCCGCTGGCCTTTCTTAAATCATTACGTAAATGCTTTGTCGAAACGCTAAAATTGGATGAAACCCACGCCATTTTTCCCCAACAAGCTGAGCTATTTGTGGCCTTGGGAGCGGCCCTGTTTGCCCAAACAGATACCTCCGAAACGAAACAACTTCCGGATGTTATTGCCAAACTTGAGAAACTTAGTGAAGAAAATGACATACAAAAACTTCCCCCGCTATTTAAAGACCCGGCCGAACGAACTGAATTCTTAGAACGCCACCGCAAAACCAATGTGCCTTCTTTTCCTTTGGAGGAATACGAAGGAAATGCCTACTTGGGTATTGATAGCGGATCTACCACAATTAAAGCCGTTTTAATTGATGAGCAAAACCGTCTATTATATTCTTACTACGGCTCTAACAACGGTGATCCGTTTGCCCTGGCACTCAACATCTTAAAAGAGATTTACACGCGCCAAAAACCGGGCTTAGTAATCAAAGCCGCCGCCGCTACAGGCTACGGAAGCGCCCTTCTAAAAGCGGGGCTCAAATTAGATATTGATGAAGTAGAAACCGTCGCTCATTGTACCGCTTCCACCTTTTTTGCCCCCCATGCTACTTTTGTATTGGATATCGGTGGGCAGGACATTAAATGTATGTCCTTAAAAAACGGCGTGATTGAGCGCATTGGCCTCAACGAAGCGTGCAGTGCAGGGTGCGGATCATTTATTGAAAACTTTGCTAAATCTCTACACATGCAATTACCCGATTTTGTAGAAGCTGCCTTGAATGCCCAACATCCTGTAGACCTGGGAACACGCTGCACCGTATTTATGAATTCCAAAGTTAAACAGGCCCAAAAAGAAGGCATCCAGGTTGGGGATATTGCGGCGGGCCTTTCTTACTCGGTAATTAAAAATGCCTGTTACAAAGTAATTAAAATCCATAACGTGTCAGAACTGGGAGATTGTATCGTAGCCCAGGGCGGGAGCTTTTTAAATGATGCCCTGCTGCGCGCGTTGGAAATCCAGGTCGGTAAGCCTGTTATTCGTCCCGGGTTGTCCGGCTTGATGGGTGCCTTTGGCGCAGCATTACTTGCTAAAAAACGCGGCCCTGCCGACGCAAAGCAAACACGTTTATTAAACCTCGCGCAAATTAATGCCCTTCGAGTTACCACCAAAAACGTACGTTGCCAAGGTTGTTCCAACCATTGCATGCTCACGATTACAAATTTTGGTGAGAAAGAAAATTTTGTATCCGGTAACCGATGCGAACGCGGTGCAGGAATGGCCAAAGCAAAACACATTAATCTATGTGAATACAAATATAACCGATTATTCAACTATTATAAACCTTTGCCAAAAGAACAGGCCAAACGTGGCACAGTAGGCATTCCGCGCGCGTTGGGCATTTTTGAAAACTATCCGTTGTGGTTTACCTTGTTCACGGAGTTAGGGTTTCGAGTTGAATTATCCAACGCGTCTTCTAAAAACCTCTTTTTTAGAGGGTATGGCTCTATTCCCTCGCAAACAGTATGCTATCCGGCCAAAATGGCACATGGACATATCCTGGATTTGTTGAGCAAAAAAGTGGACGCTATTTTCTTCCCCTGTATTCCGCGCGAACAAAAAGAATTTCCCTCACAAGATGATAGTTACAACTGTCCGGTCGTTGCGGGATACCCGGAATTATTATCCAAAAATATTACCGAAATTGCGCCAAGTGGCATCCCTTACTATGCGCCGTTTTTACCGCTGGATCCCAAAGTATTGGCCAAGCGTCTTGCCAAGGTAAAATTATTTAAAAAATGCTCGGCCCGCGCGCTTGAAAAAGCCGTTAAAAAAGCGTTTGCCGAACAACAAAAATTTGCCGAAGATATCCGAGCAGCCGGGATAAACGCCTTGAAAGAACTAAAAGAAAAAGGTGAATTTGGTATTGTATTAGCCGGGCACCCCTATCATATTGATCCTGCCATTAATCACGCAATCCCGCAACTTATCAATGCGTGCGGTTTAGCCGTTTTGACCGAAGATAGCGTAGCGCACTTAAAACCCAATCCGGGGGCCTTGCGCGTGCGAGATCAATGGACCTATCACTCGCGCTTATACCGTGCCGGCTCGCTTGCCGCCGATACAGACAACCTAGCTATTTTACAATTGGTCTCATTTGGCTGTGGCGTAGACGCCATTACGGCAGACCAGCTGGAAGAAATTGTCAACGCGCAGGGCCGTCTTTATGCGCAAATCAAAATTGACGAAGGGGAAAATTTAGGTCCGGCAAAAATCCGCATACGCTCGTTACTGGCCGCCATGCGCGATTTAAACCCCGGCACCCATAAAAAGGAAAATGCAAATGCCACACGTGCCGTGTTTACACCGGAAATGAAGAAAACGCACACCATTTTGCTCCCGCAAATGTCCCCCATGCATTTTCAATTTTTAGAAGCCGCCTTTGCCAGCGAAGGGTACCGCGTGAGGCAATTACCCCACGTTACCAAAGCCGCCATAGAAACCGGTTTGAAACACGTCAATAACGATGTATGTTATCCAGCCATTGTGGTAATCGGGCAACTGCTAAAATCCGTGCAAGACGACGGGTTTGACACGCATAAAATTGCGTTACTCATCAGCCAGACCAACGGCGGATGCCGCGCTTCCAACTATGCAGGGTTGTTGCGCCGCGCGTTGGCACAATGCGATATGGGATATATTCCGGTACTCACCATGAACATGAGCGGAAACGCCGCCAATACCGGCTTTTCACTAGGGCGCAAAGTATTACTGCGCACGCTTATGTCCGGTTGTTACGGCGACGCGCTCATGCGCATGACCCATCGGGTACGCCCGTACGAAAAAGTGCCCGGCTCCACGCAAGCGCTGACCGACGAGTGGGTAGCGCGTATCGTAAAAAATATTCGCAGCGGAAATCTACTCAAATTTGCTTGGAATATGTGGGCCATGATTAAGGAATTTGATAAGTTACCCTTAAAACGTCAAAAACGCAAACCGCGCGTGGGACTCGTGGGAGAAATTTTGCTTAAATACCACCCGGATGCCAACAACCAGGCCGCGCAAGTCATTGAACAAGAAGACGGCGAAGCCGTCGTTCCGGATTTAATTGATTTCTTGCTTTACGGATGCTATGACCACATTTTCAACTACCGCCACATGCAAGGCTCTTGGAAAGCCAGCGCGCTAAGTTACATCAGCATTTGGAGCTTGGAACTGCTGCGTTTTCCGCAACGGGCAGGATTTTATTTCTCCAAGCGCTTTGATCCACCCGTGGTATTTAAAAACTTACGCAAAAAAATCCGCGGCATTGCTTCTTTAGGCCATCAAACCGGCGAAGGATGGTTACTTACAGCCGAGATTGTAGAGCTTCTGGAAGCCGGCGTGCGCAACGTGTTGTGTATGCAACCTTTTGGATGTTTGCCTAATCATATTGTAGGAAAGGGCTTTATCAAAGAAATTAAAAAGCGTTTCCCCACGGCAAACATCATCGCCGTAGATTATGATCCGGGCGCCAGCGAGACCAACCAAATAAACCGCATCAAACTGATGATGTCGATTTCCAAACAAGAACACTAAAATAAAACCCCCGCTTAACGCGGGGGTTGTTATCTGCGTTTTCAAACTGCTTAGAGCAAGCGCGAGGCTTGGTCCGCCAGGCGGCTGCGTTCGGTCTTGGTAAACGTAATGTGACCGTAATTCTTTTGCCCTTTAAGGCGGTCCACCAAGTACGTAAGCCCGTTAGAAGCCACATCCAAATACGGTGTATCAATTTGATACGGGTCGCCGGTTACCACGACTTTGGTGCCTTCACCGGCACGCGTTAAAATGGTTTTCATCTCGTGCGGAGTGAGGTTTTGCGCATCATCCACAATCATGTATTGACCGGGGAGTGAGCGCCCGCGCATGTGGGTCACAGAGGCAATTTCAATTTTTCCGCTATCTAAAAGATAGTGCGCTTTCTCTTCGCCTTCATCCGGGTTTCTGCGGTCGGCCAAGAAAGCTAAGTTGTCATAAATAGCACCCATCCACGCTTCCAACTTTTCTTCTTTGGTGCCGGGTAAGAACCCTAAATCTTTCCCGACCGGCACAATAGAACGGCACACCACCATGCGGCGATACGCATTATCATCCATGGTGCGTTGTAAACCCGTAGCCAACGTAATAAGCGTTTTCCCCGTGCCCGCCGTACCAACGAGCGTTACTAAATCCAAACTATCATCTAGCAAAAGCTCCATCGCAAAGCGTTGCTCTTTGTTGAGCGGTTTAATACCCCAAGCTACCGGCTCTTGTGAGGAAAGCGGACGCAGTACAAATTCCCCGTTATTGCCCACACGCCCGATAGCAGACTTTTTACTGCCGTCGTTCGTTTTTAAAATCACAAATTGATTAGGCATAAAACGTTCCGGGTCCAATTCCAATTTTTTAGCACGGTAAAAAGCATCAATTTCTTCCGGCGATACTTCCAATTCGCTCATCCCGGTGTAAAGTTCATCCACGTTTACTTTGTCGGTGGTATAGTCCTGCGCGTTAAGCCCCAAGGCTTCGGCTTTTAGACGCATATTGATGTCTTTGGTCACCACGATAACGGGAGCAGCGTTCTTTTTGTAAGAGCCTTCTTTTTTGCCCATGGTATAGGCAATGTTTAAAATAGAGTTATCCGCTTTATTAAAAGACATCGAGTACGGGAGTGAATTGGGTAAATCAAGCGCAATTTTAAGTATTCCGCCATCGTCTAACTTTACCCCTTCGTTTAAACGCCCTTTTTTGCGGAGTTCATCGAGCATGCGCGACACCATACGTGCATTTTTACCGCGGGTATCTCCTTCGGTTTTAAATGCATCGAGCTCTTCAATAACCGCCATAGGGATGATAATGTCGTTATCATCAAATGCACGGATGCAGTTTACATCATGCAACAAAACGTTGGTATCTAAAATAAAAGTTTTTTTCATAAAGCCTCCATGGGCATTTTAGAGATAATTATAGTATAATCAATAGGGGGAACTTTATCCCTTGTTTTCATTGTAGCATTATTTGGCGGATTTTATGAAATACCTTTGTATCCACGGACACTTCTACCAACCCCCGCGCGAAAATGCGTGGTTGGAAGAAATCGAGTTGCAAGAAAGCGCTCATCCCTATCATGATTGGAACGCGCGCATCTGCGCGGAGTGTTATTCCCCCAATGCGCTGGCCCGCGTACTCAACGGCAACAAAGAACTTACCGATTTAGTCAACAATTACGCATACATCAGTTTTAACTTTGGGCCCACGCTCTTATCCTGGATGCAAGCCAAAGAGCCCGAAGTATATCAAGCGATTTTGGAAGCCGATAAACAAAGCCAAGCTCATTTTTCCGGGCACGGCAGCGCCATCGCGCAGGCCTACAATCACATGATTTTACCGCTGGCCAATGCGCATGATAAGGAAACCCAAATTAAGTGGGGTATTTACGATTTTGAAAAACGCTTTGGCCGCAAGCCCGAGGCTTTATGGCTGGCCGAAACGGCTTGCAACACCGAAACGCTGGAAGTATTAGCCGCCAACGGTATGAAGTACGTGATTTTGGCACCCGGCCAATGCGCGCGTGTGCGCAAAATCGGCGAGAATAAATGGCAGGAAATCGGGGCGGGAGTAGATCCTAAACGAGCCTACAAATGTAATTTGCCCAGCGGCAAAACAATCACATTATTCTTTTATGATGGGCCCATTTCTCAAGGAATTGCCTTTGCGGATACGCTTTCTTCCGGGGAAAAATTTGCCGAGCGCTTGCTCAGCACATACAACAACACAGACGAAGCGCAGCTGATGAATATCGCCACAGACGGTGAAACCTACGGGCATCATCAAAAATTTGCGGAAATGGCACTGGCTTACTGTTTAAAAACCGTGCAAGAAAAACCGGATGTACAACTTACGGTATATGGTGAATTTTTAGAAAAAAATCCCGCGCAATATGAAGCACAAATTCACGAAAATTCCTCGTGGAGTTGTTGCCACGGCGTGGAACGCTGGCGGGCAAATTGCGGATGCAACTCGGGGATGCACGCGGGTTGGCACCAAAAATGGCGCGCGCCTTTACGCGAAGCGTTAGATTTCATACGCGACGAAATGATCCGCACATTTGAAAAAGTAGGCAGCGAATATTTCAAAGATGTATGGGCAGCACGTAACGATTATATCGAACTGATTTTGGACCGCTCGTTAGATGCGCAACATAAATTTTTCTTACGCTATGCTACCGAAAAAGCTTGGCGCGATCGCTCCACCGCGCTCATGCTTTTAGAAATGCAACGCATGGCTATGCTCATGTATACTTCGTGCGGATGGTTTTTCGATGAAGTAAGCGGCCTGGAAACGGTGCAGATTATGCAGTATGCTTGCCGTGCCATGGAATTAAACCGCGCGTTAAGCGGCATAGATTTGGAGCCGGAATTTATTAAACGCTTGGAAAAAGCGCCCAGCAATCTGCCCGAAATTAGAAACGGCGCTGTTGCCTATGAGCGTTACGTAAAACCGCAGGCGGCCAGCTTAGAAAAAATGGCCCTTTCCCATGTGGTCACCTTGTTGGCTGATGAAACGGAAAATCCCCAGCGCGCTTATGCGTGTGACGTCGTATTTTATGACCCTAGCAAACTAACTGCACCTAACGCACAATTCATTTATGGAAGAATTGGCCTAAAGTCACGCATTACATTGGAAGAAAAAAACATCCCTTTTGCGGTATTGCGCAAAGGACTTACCCAATTAGTATGCATGGCCGGAAGTGACCAGCCGGATGACGTATTTGCCCAGTTAAAAACATTGTTTGAGGAAAAGAAATACGACGATTGCGCCTCTCTAATGCGCCAACAATTTATAACCGAAATTCCACTGAGCAGTATGTTTATGGATGTGCGACGCAAAGTAGTCAACCAATTATTAAAACGCTTAAACGAAGAATCTTCTAAAGTTTATGACGACTTGTTTGAGAAACAATATCCCGTTGTGCGCACTCTTCAACTCTTAGGCACTCCCATCCCTTCTGCCTTTTTACATTTAGCTGATTTTGTGCTCACACAAGATTTAATAGATGAGTTCCGCGCAGCCACTGTAAATGTGGCAGAAGTGGAAGAACTCATGGAAGATGTAAAAACGCTGGGGTTGGATGTTTCACAAGGCAAGGTAGCCGATGCCGTAACCGAAAAACTAACATTTTTATCCTTTGCGTTTGCACGTAACCCTTCGGATAAACTGGCGGCGCACAAACTCGTAGAATTTTTGAACTATACTGAAATTTTCGGCTTTGTTCCCAACACCATTAAAGCCCAGGAATTTGTCTATTTTGGCCTACGCGCCCTTGGCGAAGAAGCCAAAAAGAAAGACATCTTGCGCGCGTTAGCACGCAAACTTAAAATCGCGGTGTAGCTCCCAAACACGTTTAATGCGGCAAGCGCCCAGCCAAAAATTCGGCCATGGGGCGTGTGAGTTTCATTTTACTCAAGATGATTTTAATAGAGCCCGTAATCGGCACGGATAGAAACGCGCCCGGAGCTCCCCACAAAAGCGTCCAAAAAATGAGCGAACCGACTACCACAGCCGGGTGCAAGTCCATCCCTTCTCCCAAAAAGCGCGGCTCCACCAGGCTGCCGATCACAAACTCAATCGCACTTAAAAGTCCCAGTATTACCCAAAAGTTGGGCCCTAACCCAAATTGTAAAAATAATACGGGGATCGGTAATAATACCGCTATGATAGATCCCACGCTGGGGATGAAATTGAGGAGAAACGCAAATAGTGCAAACACGGCAGCCAGTTTTACCTGAAAACCAAAAAGAACTCCCGCCACCAAAATACCTGTTACAATAGAGGCCATTAATTTGACCGACAAATACACGGATACATTGGCCAACATTTCTTTAATAGCCGGGTTGGTAATCGGCGGGGTTTTTTTACTGCCGAATAAAAAGAACGTCATAAATAAAATAATGAGCGTAAAATTAGAGAACAAGCTGAAAATTTTTCCGCCCACATTACGCACCCAATTGAAAATAGGCAAATCGTGCACGTAGCCTACAATTACATTTTTATCTACGGGAATACCATGCCCCTGCAAACGGCTTAACAAATCCGACACCGTAGCGATTAAATTTTGGCGGTAAAGTTCGGAGCCTTTAAAAAATTCTTCAAATGAGTTAACGGTAAACGCTACTACCCCCACAAAACACGCTATAAATAACAAGATAGCCACCGTCAGCGCCAACCATTTTGGAAACGAAAATTTATGACGCAAAAACAACGTCATTTGCGCCAAAATAGTATAGAGAAATATGGAAATAATCAGCGGAATCATCAACGCCTTGGTATATACCAAAAACGCAGCCACTATGCCGGCCGCAATAATAATAAGGCACACGGTACTTGTTTTAGAAAAATAGTATAAGGGTTTATTTTGCATAAGGACTCCTGTGTTGGTCGGTTTTGCGGGAAATTTCCCGTGACACAAATACAATTTTACCGGTCAAATTCGCTACATCCGTTTGACATGAAGTCAGCAACCACACGTTGAGTTTAGCAGCAGTAAAACTTTTGTAATCTTTACAAAATCGGTCATATTCACTTCCAAATTCATCGCAGCTGCGGCTGAGCACTTTAGCACGGCTATTAAGTCCTTTGGCGGAAAGGGCCAAGTCGCCTGTCCAGCATTTATCCGATAGCTGGCGGATTTGCCCCCGAAGTTCGGTCCAGGCAGGCTCTCTCTTGTCTAACGTATCGCGCATATCCTGCACAAACTGATTAAACTCGCTGGCAAACTCCGTATCCCGCACTTCTATATTTTTACGCAACTGTTGGATAATTTGCCGCAACCGTTTACCGAAATCGGCCAAGCGGGTGCTTTGACTCTGCACAAAAATGCGCAGCGCATCACATTGAATAGCGGTTTGATCTACTAGTTCTTGCGGTGTCATAATGGAAACGAAAGGGTGAAAATAGAACCCAGCCCTCTATCGGACACAACGCTAATAGTCCCCTTATGCAAGTTCAAAATGCGTTGTACCATTGGCAGTCCAAGTCCCCAACCGCTTACTTGGCCGGTAAAATAATCATCTACCTGATAAAAAGGTTCAAAAATCTGCGATACATCTTGCGGGCGAATTCCCACGCCGTAATCTCGCACAGAAATGGAAATACTATCGCCGTGGTTAGCCACTTGTACTTTAATAATTTTTTCCATCTTGTTATTAAATTTGATTGCATTTTCCAACAGTTCCGCAACCGCTAGGCGTAGCATATCTGCATTAGCCAAAAGTGTAAGCTGGGCGGAGCAATCTATTTCCACAAAGGTGCCGCGTTTTACGCCTTTGACAGGTTGGGCAGGCAATACACCTTCGTCCTGTGCAATTACTTTAGAAGCGCACTCTTTAATCAATTCTTTGAGAGCTACGGGTTGCTTTTCCAAATTTTTGCTGTCTGCTGTGATCACTTGATTAAAGGCCATCAATTTATCCACCAATAAAGACATCCGGCTTCCCTGCTTATTAATTTCTTCCAATGCTTTGGTGGTAAACGGCGAAAACGATTCCTTTTCCGCCTGCGATAACACAGCCTCCGAATATCCGTTAATGATAGAAAGCGGCGTACGCAATTTATGCGAAATTAATGAAAGTGCTTTTGCAGACAACGCCTCGTTATCAGTCATATAAACCCTTTAAAACATAAATTTCAATTGCGCGTGGAAAATATCCCGTTTGTTTTTATTATGCACATTACGCAAGTGGTTGTAAGCCAAATCAAACTGTAAACGTTCGGCCAACACAAACGAATTTCCTAACACAACAGAATGTTCCGGATCTGCCGTATAAAGCTCCCCGAATCGATAACTTAAATAAATCGTTGCCCGGCGATCCGCCCATAAACGCGTGATACGCCCTCCTACTGTATATTTAGGAAGCTCATGGACAATTTCATAACTTTGCAAAGCGACCAAGTCTTGTTGATCCAAAATACCCCGCCAAGCATCTACCCCGCTGATACCGTCGGGATATTGGAAAGCCGTACCGATCACTTCAAAACTAAATGCGCGGAAGAAATTTTTGTGCAGCCCCAACGTATAAGCTGCTTGCGAATAGTACTGATCGGTCGGGGCTTCTCCCCCTTTCCACAACGTTCCTTGCTGGCGCGCAAAGGCCGCCCCGATATACGCATGCGAATACAATTCATTTAACGCATCGTCTTCCAAGGTAATAACTAGCTTGCTCGATACCCCAAAGGCATTGTATTCTTTTTTATCGCTTTTATTTTCGAAGTAATAAAAAGGAGTCACCTGCAAAGCCAATAAATCCGTTTCAAAAGCAAGGGGCAATTTTACTTCGTAGATTGGATCTTTAAAGGCATCCTCGTCGGCCCATTTCCCCTCTACTCCTACAGACCAGTTTAACGCAAATTTCCATAAAGCACGCGCTTTTACCTGGTTAAACTCGTTAGAGCCATCATACTCGGCCATGCCGGTAAATTCGCCGGCGCAAACAGCAAAAGGGAACATCCCTACCGTCACTAAAAGCAACAAAAGTTTTTTCATATAATTTTATTTAACAAAATTTAGAGCTATTACGGGAAATTTTTATTTACAAACAATCGTGCGTATTTTGGTAAAATAAAAGCGTGAAGAAATTAATTTTATTATTTTTAAGTTTAGGGGTACTCCCTGCTTATGGAACGCAAATTATACGCGGGCCTTATTTAGAGAACCCCACCCAAACTTCTATTACGCTGCGTTGGCAAACAAACACAGCCGTCCCTACGTGGTTAGAATACGGCCCTACGCCGCGATGTAATCAGATTATGACGGTAACTCCGGCCGCCTACAATCACAAAGTAGTATTGTATGGGCTGGTACCCAACCAAGATTTCTGCTATCACTTGTACGTAGGCAACCCCGCCCAAACAGGAACTGAATTACCCGTAGACGGAACTTTCCGCACTTTATTTTCCCCGGAACGCAAAATTGTTACATTTTTGGCGTTGGGCAATACAGGTGCCTTGCCGGGAGAAGAAGATGCGGCACCGGCGCGCGAGCATATTGCCAAACTGATGGCGCAGGAACAAGCGGACTTCGTGCTGCATACAGGCAATTTGACACATAGCGGGTTAAACAGCGATGCAGATGCGGAGTTATTTAGTCCTTTTCAAGCCCTTTTCCAAAACACGCCTTTGTTTGTTGCGTTAGGGCCCAATGAATACGGGCCGGACCGCGCCAGCGCCGATAGCAAATCTTTCCTCCATAACAATTACACCCGCTATCATGACATGACGTGGAGCACCGCAACGCCTAAATATTATTCGTTTGATACGGCCAATGCGCGCTTTATCGTATTGGACAGTAATATTACCAACGGGACAAAATGGGCCCCGGAAATTAATGAGGAATCTGCCCAAACCAAATGGCTCAAAACCACGCTATCGAGCGCGGCGGATAAGTGGAAAATTGTAATCATGAACACCCCCGCTTATTCCACGGGAGCCGCAGGCTCTAACCAAGACATCATAGACGCTTGGGTAAAAATTTTTGAAACATATGGTGTAAATTTAGTACTACAAGGTGGCGATGCGGATTATGAACGTTCTTTCCCGTTACGTAATGCAGAAACCCATAAACGAGGGGTTACTTATGTAACCATTGGAACAGCCGCCCCCGCACCGGGCAAACGGGTAACTTCGGCCGCCCATACGGCACGGTTTGTCTCTGCCAGGCATTATGCCGTAGGAAAAATTGTAGACCGCAAATTAACACTTACCGTGTATAGTGACACCGGAAAACAATTAGACAAATTCGAAATGTATTTGTAATCTGCATTTAAAAAACCCCGGGCGAAAACCCGGGGTTTTTCTGTCTTAAAAAATACGTTACTTTAACTTTATTTTAGCCATCATATCATACATAATGATACTGGCCGCCGCGGAAGCGTTTAAACTATCTACATTACCTAACTGCTTTTGCGGGATAGACACAATTTCATCACAGTTTTCGGCCGTTTTCTCGCGAATACCAAAACCTTCCGAACCAATCACCAACACGGCCGGTGAGTTATACGTTACTTTGTGGATCGGCTTGCCGGCCATATCGGCTCCGTAAATCCAAAATCCTTCTTCTTTTAAATCGGTAATGGCCGCAGACAGATTTGCCACTTCCACCAAATTCACATTTTCAATCGCTCCGCAAGCAACTTTGTATACCGCCGGCGTAATCCCTACGGTGCGGCGGTTGGGTAAAATAATCGTAGAAAAGCCTAAACACGCGGCGCTGCGGATAATGGCCCCCAGGTTTTGCGGGTCGGTCATTTCATCTACGGCCAGCCACAATTCATCTTTTTTACCCTCTGCTTCATAGATAGCCGTAGAAAGTTTGAGCAGTTTAACGGGTTGCACCTTGGCCATAATCCCCTGGTGATTGGCATGCCCCGTTAAGCGGTCGAGCACTTTGTTTTCAATGCGGTCGATACGCACATTGGTACGTTTTGCCAAGCGAATAATTTCTTCCACTGTACGGTGCCCGGCTTTGCTATCGGACACATACAGTTGGGTGACGTTACGTTTTTTACTTTTGAGCGCTTCTAAAACGGGGTGAATACCGTAAATGATGTCTTGATTGTCTTGCATCGTGTTCTCCTAGCCAATTTGAGATGAGCCAAAACTCATGCCCACTTCTAACGCTGCTTTTACTTCTTTTCCATGGGGATCTACCAATTTTAATTTTGCAATGGCATCTGCAATTTTTACTTCCGTCATACCGAAATTGCGAAAGGAAGCCATTTCTCCAAACTTGCCTTCCAGCACCATATCCAACGCTTTCGCGCCATAGAGCGTGGAGAGCCAGCGGTCAAAAGCCGTCGGGGTTCCACCCCGTTGCGTATGTCCTAGTACACACGCGCGCGACTCGATACCCGTGCGCTTTTCAATCATATCGCTTAATTTGTAAGCAATACCCCCTAAGCGAATGGCATCTGTACTACCCGCCACGGTGCGGGCAACAGCTTGTTCACCGGCCTCATTTTTGGCGCCTTCGGCGGCTACTACAATGCTAAAATTTTTCCCACTGCGTTTACGATTTAAAATGTATTCCACGATGACGTCATCATTGTAGGGAATTTCGGGAATAAGTACCACATCCCCCCCACCGGCCAATGCCGAACGCAACGCAATCCATCCGGCGTAACGCCCCATGGTTTCCACAATCATCACGCGGTGGTGCGATTGTGCTGTCGTGTGCAGGCGGTCAATGGCCTCGGTAGCGATATGTAACGCCGAGTCAAAACCAAAGGTCTGGTCCGTGGCTCCCAAATCGTTATCGATCGTTTTAGGTACAGCCACAATGGGCATTCCCATTTCCACAAACCGTTGCGACATGTGTAACGTGCCGTCGCCCCCGATCGTAATCAGGGCGTCCAGTTCGCGCTCTTTGAAATTATGCATCGCTACAGAAGAAACGTCACGCGGCTTCTCAGGCGTGCCAAACGGCGGCAATGTATACTTAAACGGGTTTGCGATATTGCTAGTACCTAAAATGGTCCCGCCCAATGTTAAAATTCCGGAGACTTTTTCGTTGGTAAGCGGAAAAATGTCATTACGCACCAGGCCATCAAAACCGTTACGCACACCATACACTTCTATTCCGTGACTTAGTGCGTTTTTACTTACTGCACGCACCACAGCATTTAAGCCGGGGCAATCGCCCCCTGCCGTTAAAATTCCAATTCGTTTAACGCTCATTTTCTTCTCCTGGATTTAATGATATACAATTTTTCGGTTTGCACGGTCGCGTAATGTTTTCACGCGAAATACAACACTGTCAATCACCCAGCTTGGCGTAGAAGCACCCGCTGTAATAAAAATTTTTTTGGCCGAAGTTGCCAATTTTTCATCCAGTTCCTCTTCGGTTTCCACATGTTGAACGTGTGGGCAAAGCCCTTTGCATAACAAAGCCAACCTTGCCGTATTGGCGCTATGTTTTCCCCCCACAACAATCACCAAATCTGCGTTCTTGGCTTCTTCCATCGTTTCTTTTTGACGGTCTTTGGTGGGTTGGCAAATGGTATTAGAAATTTGACACACATCCGCGTGTTTTTCTATTTCTTCGGCAATTTCATAAAATACGCTTTCCTTCTGCGTAGTTTGCGACACGACATTTACTTTATCAAAATGCGGCAATGCGCGCGCCTCTTCCAAAGAAGATACCACATGGCAGCGCCCTTGCGTGTACCCCATCAGCCCGATCACTTCGGCATGCTTTGCGTCTCCCACAATGACGGTGAGATAATCTTGCACGGCAAACTTGGCAATAATATTTTGGGCATGTTTGACCAGCGGACAAGTAGCATCTACCACCGGCATACCGTAGGCTTCAATTTCTTTTTGAAAGTCCGGCGTGATACCATGGGCACGAATTACTAACACGCCCCGCTTATCGATGGCTTGGTCGGGTGTGTCGATGGAGTGAATTTGCTTCTCCTCCAACATTTGAGTAACTTGTTTGTTGTGGATGAGCGGCCCGAGCGTATACACAGGCCGTTTGCCCGACGCTTCCAGCGCGAGTACTTGGTCAATCGCTTTACGCACGCCCGGGCAAAACCCGGCTGATTTGGCTACAATGATATCCGATTCTTTGGGCATAGCTACATTATAGTAAATTACAGTCGGGCACCGCTGCGCAACTATTTAATCACTTCTTTCACAATTTTATACGCGGTCGGTTTTTGTTTGGTAATCTTTACCGACTGAGCAAACAGCGCAAGTCCTTCGGCCAGGCGCTTTTTGTCTGAGGCATACAAAATAGCAATTGTGTCGCCTTTGTGCACCGCGTCCCCGGCTTTGCGCTCAAGCCAAATCCCAGCGCCGTAGTCGATTTTATCTTCCATGGTATTGCGCCCGGCACCTAAAAGCACCGCCGCCATACCCGCCGTTTTGGCATCAATGTGTGCCACATAGCCGGCTTTGGGAGCTTGGAATATCGCTTTGAGCGGGGCGGTTTTGAAATAACCTTCGGGGTTATCCACCGCCGCAGGAGAAGCGCCCTGCCATTTAATCATCTGGCGCAGCTTAGCCAACGCTTCGCCGTTTTCAATTTTTTCTTCCATAAGAGCACGTGCTTTTGCAAGGTCTTTCTGCGCTCCGCTGATCACCAGCATATTGGCAGCTTCTTCCAATAAAAGCTCATAAAAATCGGGGGCGATCTCTTTATTGCCTTTTAAGATTTCAACCGTCTGTTTCATCTCATTGGCATTGCCGATAGCGCGTCCCAAGGGCTGATCCATATACGTAATGAGTGCACGGCAATGTAGCCCCAATTTTTTGGCCGTGGATACCAGTGCGCGGGCCAACTTGCGGCTATCTTCCAACTTCTGCATAAAGGCACCCGAACCATATTTCACGTCCATAAGTAAACTGTCTACGCCTTCGGCATATTTTTTAGAAAGAATACTGGCTACGATGAGAGGGCGCGATTCCACCGTACCCGTGGCATCACGCAACGAATAAAGCTTACGGTCCGCGGGGGCCAAGTCTGCCGTTTGACCGAACATACACACATTGAGTTTTTTAATTTGGCGATAGATAAGATTTACCGGAACGCGCACTTCAAAATTTTTCATGGATTCCAATTTGTCTAGCGTGCCACCCGTATGTCCTAACCCACGGCCGGACATCATTGGCACGGCCACGCCCCCGCACGCCACTAACGGTGCTAATGCCAGGGAAATCCCATCGCCCACACCGCCCGTGGAGTGTTTATCCACTTTGGGCAAATTGGTAATGCGCGAAAAATCCAGCCGTCCACCGGAGTGCGCCATGGCTTTGGTAAGCATTACCGTTTCGGCATCGCTAAGCGGATGCAAGAAACAAGCCATCAAAAAAGCAGATAACTGATAATCGGGCAGCGTGCCTTTGGCAGCCCCTTGAGAGACAAAATTAAATTCTTCCTGTGTGAGTGTTTTTCCATTTCGTTTTTTGATAATTACATCAATCATGCGCATAGGTCGCACCTCCGAGAAATGACTTCTTTTCCCTAGCCTAGCATTTTGCGCGCAAAAAAGGAAGAGTACTCTACAAAATAAAACTCCCCGGGAGATTTTCCCGGGGAGTTCGTTTCACAAAAAACTTACTTTTATTTCGTCACGTCTTGGGCGGGCTTTTTGCTGGTCAAAATTGCCCACGATAATACCGCTAAGAGTACAATTACCACACACCAACCGGCTTTGCCCAGCGGCGTAAAGTCATTGTGATAATTGACGATAATCGGCGCCACGATAACAGCCACCATGTTGACCACTTTAATAAGCGGGTTGACAGCCGGTCCGGCGGTATCTTTCAACGGATCGCCTACCGTATCGCCAACTACGCTGGCTTTGTGGCGTTCAGAGCCTTTACCCGTGTTGGCAGCAATGTTGGAAGGTTCATCTTCCACCACTTTTTTGGCGTTATCCCACGCGCCGCCCGCGTTGGACATAAACACGGCAAGCAGTTGCCCCGAAACGATAATCCCGGCCAAAAAGCCGCCTAACGCTTCCACGCCAAAAGTTAAGCCGACCACCACCGGGGAAACAATGCCCAAGAGTGCCAAAATGACTAGCTCTTTTTGTGCAGCAATCGTAGAAATACCTACCGCACGGGTATAATCGGGTTTGGCTTTTCCTTCAAGCACACCCCCTTTGAATTGGCGGCGTACTTCTTGCACAATCAAGGCAGCTGCGCGGCTAACCGCGTTGATGGCAAAGGAAGAGAACAGCCACGGCAACGCACCGCCGATGAGCATTCCCACAAATACCACCGGGTTAGATACCACGATACCCACTTCACTAAGTAGCGTCATGGCTTGCTCTTTTCCGGCGGCGGCCCAAGCATCGTTTAACAAACGTTGCACGTTACTCACGTCCACCATATACGAAGCAAACAACGACACCGCCGCGATAACGGCCGAGCCGATCGCCACACCTTTGGTAATGGCTTTAGTGGTATTGCCTACGCCGTCCAAGTCGGCCATAATTTGGCGCGCTTTTTTGGTTTCGGCGTCATCTTGTCCGTGCCACGCCATTTCGCCAATGCCGTTAGCGTTATCGGCAATCGGGCCGAAGGAATCCATCGCCACGTTGTTACCGGTTAAGGTCAACATCCCGATACCGGTCATAGCCACCCCGTAGAGGATGAAGTTAAACTTTTCCACGGGTGAAAGTCCGTCAATTGTGCCGAAAATTACGACCGAGCAGAAAATAGACGCCGCAATTACAAGCGTAGTCCACACAGCTGACTCAAAGCCAACCGCAATACCGGACAAAATGGTCGTGGCAGAGCCGGTGGCTGTTGCTTTTTTTACTTCCTGCACGGGTTTATTTTCAGTACCCGTAAAGTATTCCGTCAAGCGGTCAATACAAATAGCCAGCACAATCCCAATGGTAGTAGCCGCAAACGGACGCCACCAACCGCCGGGAACATTACTCATATAGTAATAGGCAAGCACGCCGAAAATACATACGGAAATGGCCGCGGAAATAGAGTATCCTTTGAAAATGGCTTTCATAGCGTTTCCGGCGGAGCGTTTGGAATCTTTCACGGCGTATGTGCCGATAATCGAGCACAACACACCGATCCCGCGCACCAAAAGCGGATAAACAATCCACTCGTGATGTCCGGTTAAGCGCCACAGCCCAATTCCTAAAATCAAGCCCGACACAATGGTCACTTCGTACGACTCGAAAATATCGGCCGCCATACCGGCGCAGTCGCCTACGTTGTCGCCTACCAGGTCGGCCACCACCGCGGGGTTGCGCGGATCGTCTTCGGGAATTCCCGCTTCTACTTTACCTACAAGGTCTGCCCCCACGTCAGCAGCTTTGGTATAAATACCACCGCCCACACGCATAAAGAGTGCCAAAAGCGTACCGCCAAAACCGAAACCCAACAAGGCATCCGGCGCGGCAATTCCAAAAATGATAAAGATGATTGTTCCGCCGAAAAGACCTAATCCGTCGGTAAGCATGCCCGTGACCGTTCCGGCACGATACGCAATGCGAAGTGCATCTCCAAAACTACGTTTGGAAGCTGCCGCCACACGCACGTTGGCATCTACGGCAATACGCATCCCGAGCTGACCTACTAAAAGCGAGAACACCGCCCCCAAAATAAACGCTCCGGCACGTCCAAACGCCGCAATCAGTTTAATGGCGCTGGCATCCAGTCCGGCAAAGCGCTCCATAGAATCTTGGGATACGGGCACGATATATACAGATAAAAACAAACAAATCGTTAATAACCCGATAAGCGGCAAGATTGTTTTGAGCTGCCGTTTGAGATACGCATTAGCCCCTTCACGAATAGCCCCCCATACTTCTTGCATTTTGGCGGTGCCGGCGTCCTCGCGCATCACTTGACGGCGCAAGAACAAAGCATATAAAAGCCCCGCGATTGCAATTGCCAATACGCCAAATAGCGCATATTGTTCAAAAGGACGCAGGGTAGAAATACCATACCACATGTTTATTCTCCTTTAATTAAGTAGAGTAATTACATCCCTATTATAGTAAAAAAATTTACGGAAAACACAAGGGCCCTTTGCGGGGCCCTTGAAATGTTTGGCTTATAAGATACACTACAGAACATGCTGAGCGGCTTGGATGAGTTCTTGCAAGTGCTCCGGGTTTACATACGTTTCCGCGTAGATCTTCAAAATATTCTCCGTACCGGATGGACGCACTAAAAACCAGGAATTTTCCAGATAGACTTTTAAGCCGTCCGTATCGCGCACACGCAACACTTTTTCTCCGGCCACTTCTTGCGTAGAAGCCATATCCGCGGCCTTGAGCGCTTTGACACGCGCTTTGGTTTGCTCGTCGGTAGGAACATCCACCCGCGTGTAAAAAGGAGCACCATACTGTGCGGTTAATGCTTGGTAACAGTCGGCGATATCCCCTTCATTAGCGGTAATTTCCATCAATAAACAGACCGCAAAAATACCGTCTTTTTCCGTCGTCCAACCACTCACGGACATCCCGGCACTTTCCTCTCCGGCCAGTACATATTTTCCCGCACGAAGCCCCGGCACAAAATACTTAAACCCGACGTTTACTTCTTCTAATTCCAACTGATGCGCCTGCGCAATGCGGTCCAATAAAGACGTTGTCCCCAACGTGCGGCCGATGGCACGGGCACCGGGTACTTTATGGCGACGGATCAAATAATCTGCCATCACACACAACGCGTGATTGGGCGTAATCAGCCCGCCTTTTGCCGTTGCACAACCAAAACGGTCCGCATCCGGATCGCTCGCCCCGGCAAAATCATACGTTCCCGTCTCTACATATTTAATAAGCGGAGACATCGGATATTTCGAAGACGGATCCATACGTATTTTCCCGTCGTGATCGATAGGAATAAAATAAAACGTAGGGTCTTGCTCGGTGCTGACGATATCTAAATTATGCAGCTGATATTTTTCTTTAAGGGCTTTGTAAAAGGCCAAGCTAGCACCGCCCAACGGATGCACCGCAAATTTAAGCGCAGACGACGCAATCTTAGCAAAATCAATACGTTGCCCCAACGCGTCAATATAGGGTGTAATGATATCGGCATTACGCACAAGCCCTTTCGCGCGCGCTTCTTCGAGCGTGATGGATTTAATTTGCTCCGGGTGCGCCATATATTCATTAGCATATTTTTCGATTTTCCCGGTAAGCGCACTATCGGCCGGGCCGCCGTGCGAAGGGTTATACTTAAGCCCCATATCTTGCGGCGGGTTATGACTGGCGGTGCCGTTCAAACACGCACACACACGCCCGCTTAAAATTTCAAAAGAAAATACAGGCGTGGGCACGGGAATTTCCGGATAGACGACCGTTAGTCCGTTCCCGGCTAGCACTTCGGCACACAAGCGGGCTGTTTCACGGCTCATTAAGCGCGTGTCTCCCCCCACCAAAATGGAGCCGGTAATGTTTTGCTCTTGATGGATACGTGCCACGGCCTGGGCAATAGCTTTGGCGTGCAGCGCGCAAAAGCCAGCGCCTAATTGTCCGCGATGGCCCGACGTACCAAACTTTACCGCCACCGGCTTTCCGTCCGGCTCAAAAAATGCGTTGCGTAATTTTTCGGTATCAATTTTGTGCGTAGTAAGCGTGCCCGCCAATTCACTAACCATAACTTCCTCCAGGTGCTAAAAATATATCGGGGTTGAAAAAATCTCTCGTCATTTTCTATTATAATATATATCGTATTTTTTTACAAAGGAGAACTTATGAAAAAATTAACGCTTTTACTAGCTGTTCTTTTGACTGCCCCTTTATTCGTATTGGCAGATGACATGGGCGATGATTTTCACAAACATTATGTGCCGGGCAAATCCAACTTGAAAGCTTATAACCGCGATTTGAACGGTTTGGTAGGTACCGTCGATTTCCATACCGGGCGCCCCAAAGTTTTCCCGGGCGTTAACTTAGGCGCCAGCGTAAGTGTTTTCAAACCCTCCCACGAAAATGATATTTCTTCCGATAGCTACACCGTGCTTCCCTTCTTGATAGCGGAAACAAAAATCCCTTACCTAAATGTAGGTGTAGTCGCGCGCGGTACAGCGGTCAATGGTTATCGTTCGTTGGGCGGCGGTCTTACCTACAACATGACAGTCTTGGAAATGTTGAATTTATCCTTCGGCGCGTTCTATGATAACGGGCGCACGGACTGGTATCACAATGATCACTATTCCGCCTCGGCGATCGCTTCCACCAACGTGTTGATTTTTACTCCGTACATCGGGGTAGGGTATGACTACGGCAAACTCAAAACGCGCGGCTACACGCATAATGAATCGGTTTCCAACGGTACCCCGCGCGGCATGGTGGGAGTAAACATTTCCCCGCTTCCGCTCTTAACCGGTTTTGTGGCTTACACCATTACCAAAGACAGCCACGGTTTTACCGGTGGCTTAGGACTTAGTTTTTAATCCATGGCTAATTACAAAGACGCGCTCAAAGAATTTTTTGGTGAAGAGTGTTTGTTCAACGAACCTATGAACACGCACACTACCTATCGCACGGGCGGGCCGGCGGAAGTGTATGTCTACCCGCAAACCCCCGAACAATGGGCCTTTGTTCTTAAGCTGGCTCAAGCAGAAAATATCCCATTGCGCGTGATCGGTTTTGGCTCTAACATTTTAGTCAGCGGCAAAGGTTTGGGCGGTATTACGTGTTCTACCAAAAAGATGAACCGTATTGTAGTGGACGAAAACCGCATTACCGCGCAAGCCGGGGCTCCCTTGGATAAAGTATGTGAGCTAGCCTGCAAAGCCGGGTTGGCGGGCATGGAGAAACTCTCCGGCATCCCGGGCAGCGTAGGCGGAGCCGTGTTTATGAACGCGGGCGCGTACGGGCAAGAAACCGCAGACTGTTTGGAATATTTTGATATTATCGATTGGGAAGGCCGCCCGGCCACCTTGCTCAAAGAAGATGTCAAATTCGCTTACCGCCATGTGGACGGACTTCCTAAATGTATTATTTTATCAGCTGGATTTACATTAAAGCCGGGGGATTTCACCCAACTTTTAGCCGCGCGCAGCACGGTACAGCATAATCGCGTTGCCAAACAACCGCTCGAGTTTCCTTCTGCCGGCAGCGTATTTAAACGCCCCGCAAACGACTATGCTTCCCGCCTGATTGACGCAGCCGGGTTACGCGGACTTTCTGTCGGCGGGGCCAAAGTGTCGGAAAAGCACGCCGGGTTTATCGTCAATTTTAATCATGCCAGCGCACAGGATATCAAAACCCTTATGGACCAAGTGCGCCAGAAAGTAAAAGCGCAGTTTGGCGTAGAATTAGAATTGGAACAAATTCTCTGGGGCGATTTTGAGTAAGTGAAATTGACGCGCCCCGCAAAATAAGATATACTATATAGGTAGTTTAGGAGTCGTGGTGTAGCCTGGTTAACACGCTGCCCTGTCAAGGCAGAGACCGCGAGTTCGAATCTCGTCGACTCCGTATGAATTTAAAACCCCGCCTAGTGCGGGGTTTTTTAATGATACGACAACAAAGATCATTGAGGTTAGGTTTGTCTTTCATACTCATAATTTTTATAATGAAAGCATGTACATTAAAATTAAAAATCCAATGCGGCAGGTCGTACTGAAAGACTTGAGAAACTCTGTCTTTTTGTTGGTTTCGGCTACAATCATAATGGGGGGTATTATTGCTCCCATTGTGTTTTCCGGCAGTATTACCGCAGAAAGAAAGCTCGTAGGTTTTGCCATTTTTGGGTTACTTGCGGGCCTTTTAGCAGTAATTGCTGGCCTCCTTGACTACCGGCAAAAACGCGCGCTATGGAATACTCCCTCCACAGTGTATGCATTGGATTTTGGGCCAAAAGGAGTAACGGCTCGCACTCACACAAACGACCACTTTTTACCCTATAAAGAAACAGATGTCAAAGTAATAGGAGAATTGGCAACCATACCTGTGAAAAATAGTTCACGTGTGGCGGCAGAAACCCTTACAGCGAATTTGTTTTCCCTTACATTTATATTTCACCAAGGTCGCCGCAGCCTTGAGGTAACACATAAACTTACAACTAATAAATTGCTTTACCAGCTAGTAGATTTACACACGCGCTTTAGATCCTTTACATTTGACTGTAAGAAGCAATCCCCTTGGAACGATCCCGTTATACAGGAAGTGGTTGTCTTTCTAAAAGAACAAGTACAAAACCAAATGCACTACGGTTTACATCTCATATATCGCGATCATTCTACAATGATGCTGTGCAGCTTCCTGTTTGTAGCGTTAGGAATTGGTGCCTTATGGCTAGCATTTGCGTTTGGCTTGCATCCCTTTAAGGATTGTATAGCATGGGTGCCCCTGCTTTTAGGGGCCGTGTTACTGATAGTCGGTTTGATCCAACTATGCAGCGTAATTAAAGACAAACGCACCGCCAAAATTCTCAAACAATTACGTAAAAATTAATCTTTTCTTATCGTTTAGAAAAAATATTCAGCACCGTGCTGCCTAAACTACACACGCCGTATGAATTTGAAAAGCCCCCGTTTGGGGGCTTTTTGTTATACCTAAGCCCAATTAAAATACTTTTCTTATTTTCCGGTGCGGCCCCGTTTGGTAAACGGCTGGCCGGATTTACATAACGGACAATTTTGCTCCGTGTATGTTTCCACCGTTAAATGTACCAAGGCTTCGGTACGTACGCCAAAATCGGCCTTGCCGCCACTGCGATCCACAAGCAAACCCACGCCGGCCACTACGCCGCCGCGCTCGTTAACTACTTGCATTACTTCGCGCACACTTCCGCCGGTAGTAACTACATCTTCCACCACCAGCACCCGCGTGCCGGGCGGAATTTCAAAACCGCGCTTAAGCGTCATTTTCCCGTCCACACGCTCGGTGAAAATAGCGCGCGTTCCGAGTGCTTTGCCCACTTCGTGGCTAAGCAATAACCCCCCGGTAACCGGGCCGACTACGAGTTCAATGTTATCTTGCGCAAAACGACGCGCAAGTTCGCGGCAGAGCCGCTCGGTATAGGCCGGATGTTGCAGCACATTAAATTTTTCCACATATACTGGGCTATGCAAACCGCTCGTCAGCAAAAAATGTCCGTGCAACACGGCCTTGGTTTCTTCCAGCATTTTCAAAACGTCTTTTTCGGTTAATGTTTCCATAATGTTTTATCCTTTGCAATTAATTTCCTGTTGAATAGCGCGCGCGGCAGCTTGTGGATCAGCGGCTTGCGTAATAGGGCGGCCGACCACGATATAATTGGCTCCGTTTTCCATAGCTTGTGCAGGAGTGGTAATGCGGCTTTGGTCTTGCGTGGCCGCTCCGGCCGGACGCACGCCCGGGGTTACAATTAAAAAATCTTTCCCGCATGCTTGACGGATTTGCGCCGCTTCTTTGGGGGAAGCAACCACTCCGTCCAATCCCGCTTGTTGCGCCAATTTGGCCAGCAATATCACTTGTTCGGCTACTGTAGTTTTATAATTGAGCGCGGCAAATCCCGTTTCATCCATGCTAGTCAGCACCGTTACGGCAATTAATTTAGGCGCCGCAATCCCTAACGCTTGCGCCTCTTCATGTACGCTTTGGCACGCGGCTTGCATCATGTTAAGTCCGCCCGTGGCATGTACGTTGATCATATCTACGCCCAGCCGCGTCAGCACCCGCAGCGCCCGGGAAACCGTGTTAGGGATATCCTGTAATTTTAAATCCAAAAAAATTCGTTTTTGATGTTGCTTTAAAAAAGCGATCATCTCGTTGCCGGCGCTATAATAAAGCTCCATCCCCACTTTATAATAGGTAACTTCATCGCCGCAGGCCAACACGCAACGCTGTGCATCTGCCAAAGTTGGAAAGTCCAATGCAACAATCAGTTTATTTTTTGTCATAGTTATTCCTTGAAAAATACGGCATACTCTTTTTACCTTGCGGCAAAGCTTGGCCTACAATCTCTTGCAGGCAAGAAATCTGCTCGCGTGCGCAATAATCTTGCAAATCTTGTGTAAGCGTGCAAAGGGTATCGGGCTGATACAAATTAGCCGTACCAACGGCTATCGCGCTGGCCCCGGCCAACATAAATTCAAGTGCGTCCTGTGCCGTAGCAATTCCGCCCATCCCGATAATCGGGATATGTACCTGTTGGGCTACTTGATATACCATGCGCACCGCCACGGGTCGAATAGCCGGGCCACTCAATCCACCCACGATATTACCCAGCACAGGTTTGCGCGCGCGAACATCAATCTTCATCCCCAGCAACGTATTGATGAGTGAAAGCGCATCACTGCCGGCATCTTCCACCGCGCGGGCCAAGGATACGATATCGGTTACGTTAGGGGATAATTTAGTGATAACAGGCTTGTGTGTATTTTTTTTGACGGCTTGCACCACCGATGTAGCCATGTGCGGATCGGTACCAAACGCCAACCCACCTTGTTTTACGTTCGGGCAAGAAATGTTAATTTCCAATGCATCAATTCCTTCCACGTCTAACGCTTGCGCGACGGCAGCATATTCTTCCACGCTATGCCCGTAAATATTGACAATCACAGGTACTTGATAGGTACGCAGTTGCGGCAAGATATGTTCCAAAAAATAAGTGCAGCCCGGGTTTTCCAACCCGATGGCATTTAATATTCCCGAGGGAGTAGACACCACGCGCTGCCCTTTATTTCCCGCGCAAGGCGTGAGTGAAAGCCCTTTTACGCAAATTGCACCCACTTGGTTCAAATTGACAAGATCCGCAAATTCCACTCCAAATCCAAACGTGCCGGAAGCCGCAATCAACGGTGTTTTCAAGTGCAAGCCGGCAATAGTAACCGCCAGTAAAGAGTTTACCACTCGCTTACCTCCTTACTCCAAAATGCAGGTCCGTCCGTGCAAACTTTCAATCGTTTTTCGCGCCCTTGGCACGTGCACGACAAACACGCTCCCATTCCGCAAGCCATATACCGCTCCAACGATACTTGGCACGCCACATCTTGCGCTTCGCACGCATTTGCCACCGCTTTCATCATGGGCGAAGGCCCGCACACATACACGCGCTGATAACCTTGCGTCAGCAAGGAAGGCAACAAGGCCATCACCGTACCGTGCGTTCCCAAGGAGCCGTCATCGGTGGTTATAAAAATATGCTGCACAAACGGGCGAAATAACTTTTGCCAAAACAGTTCCTCTTTCGTACGTGCGCCCATGAGCACATCGGTTTTTTCCGCTCCCAAACGAGAAACTAAAAATAACAAAGGGGCCAGCCCCGTGCCGCCGCCAACCAGCAGCGTCCGGCCGGGAGCAGCCAGGTCAAACCCGCGGCCCAGCGGGCCCAATATACTCAACCTATCGCAAGGGGTCAGCTTGGCAAGAGCGCGGGTAAATTCGCCCGCCACCCGGTAAATAATATCAATCGTGCCCTGTGTTTTGTCGACGGCCGCTACTCCAAACGGATGGCGAAGTAACGCCTCGCCGGGCATAGTTAACTTGATATGCACAAACTGCCCCGGTACAACTTGCTCGGCAATTTGCGCCGCGTTAAGACGCAACAAATACGTGCGTGCATCTAACGGTTTTTGTAAAACTACGCCGGACTGCTCAAGCACCTTGGGCATTATACTTCGCGCTCCCATTCCAAATCTTGCAACGCCAGTACGCGCGGCACACGCCGGCGCATGGCACGCAATACTTTTTGCAAACCGCGCGCCGTATCAATAGAAGTTAAGCACGCGATGGAACGCTCCACGCTGGCACGACGGATTTTAAACCCATCCTGTGCCGCGGCCGAGGTATGATTGGGTGTGTTGATCACCAGCGCAATGCGCCCGGCTTTGATATCTTGAATCAAATTATTTTCACCCTCGCTTACTTTCAGCGCCGTTTGCACGGGGATGCCCTGTTCTTGCAAATATTCTGCCGTACCGCTGGTAGCCAAAATGGAATACCCCAAATCGATAAACCCTTTGGCAATTTGCGCGGCTTCGGGTTTGTCCTCATCGGTAACGGTCATTAATATGGTACCTGTTTGGGGGATACGTACGCCCGCTGCCAGAAAAGCTTTGTAGAGCGTGCGGTTATACTGGTAATCACACGCCATTACTTCGCCGGTGGATTTCATTTCAGGCCCCAGCACGGTATCTACATTAGTCATCTTATTAAAACTAAAGACAGGGGCTTTCACCGCGTAATAATTAGGGAAAAGTTGCAACCCCGCTTTATAACCTTGCTGCTTGAGTGAAAATCCCAGCGCGCATTTCACCGCTACTTCTACCATAGGCACGCCCGTTACTTTACTCAAAAACGGCACCGTGCGCGAAGAGCGCGGATTAACTTCAATCACGTACACTTGATCATCGCGCACAATATATTGCACGTTCATCATCCCTTTCAGATGCAACCCCAAGGCTAGCTTGGTTGTGTAATCAATAATTTGCGTGATGACGTGCTCGGTCATATCGCGCGGCGGATAGACGGCAATGGAATCGCCCGAGTGAATACCGGTTTTTTCAATGTGCTGCATAATACCCGGCAAGAATACCTCTTCGCCATCGCAAATAGCATCCACTTCTACTTCGTCACCCATAATATAATGGTCTACCAGCACCGGGTGCTCGGCATTGACCTTAACGGCGTAGGTCATATAGCGGGAGAGTTCCTCCTCGTGATGGACAATCTCCATCGCCCGGCCGCCCAGCACATACGACGGGCGCACCATCACCGGGTAACCGATTTGTTTGGCCGCTTCAAACGCTTCTTCGGTAGTGAAACAGGTGCGTCCTTGCGGGCGTAAAATTTTGCACGAAGTTAATAGCTCATCAAAGCGGCGGCGGTCTTCGGCCTGGTCAATGCTGTCCACGCCGGATCCCAAAATTTTCACGCCGGCTTTATCCAAGTGGGCGGCTAAATTGATAGCGGTTTGCCCGCCAAATTGCACTAGCACTCCGTCGGGGTTTTCTTTTTCCCACACGGCTAGCACATCTTCGGGGGTTAGCGGTTCAAAGTACAACCGGTCCGAAATATCAAAATCGGTAGAGACAGTCTCGGGGTTGTTGTTGACGATGATTGTTTCGTAACCTACTGCTTTGAGCGCAAACACACTATGCACCGAACAGTAATCAAACTCTACCCCCTGTCCAATACGAATCGGCCCCGAGCCCAGCACCACTACTTTGCGCTTACCGGAAACAGATACATTATCCGACGCGTTATATGTAGAGTAATAATACCCGGTATCTTGCTTGTGCGCGGACGGATAGGTGTTGACCATGCGGTATGCCGGGCGAATATGGTGCGTGTGACGAAACGCACGGATTTCTTCTTCCGTATGGCCTGTCAGCGCGGCAATAGTTTTATCGGCGAATTGGAACCCTTTGGCTTTTTGCACCCGTTGCGGCGTAAGTTTTCCCTTGGCAAGTTCCCGTTCCACCGCCACAATGTTCCCTATCTTATCAATAAACCACGGATCAATTTGTGTAGCGCTGTAAATTTCTTGTGTGGTAAAACCGCGGCGCAATCCCTCGGCAATGGCAAACAAACGCTCGCTGTCCGGCGTGGCGATAGCGGCGCGTACCTCGTCGTCTGTTTTTGTTTTTAACTCGGGTTGTTGCAAATGCACCCGCCCGATTTCCAGCGAGCGCACCGCCTTTAACAACGCACTTTCAAACGTATGCTCTAGCGACATAACTTCGCCGGTAGCTTTCATTTGCGGCCCCAAGGTGCGCTCAGCCGTGCGGAATTTATCAAACGGCCAGCGCGGGAATTTGACAACGATGTAATCTACTTGCGGCTCAAAAAGTGAGTGCGCGCCCGGAGACATCGGCGTGGTAATTTCGTCTAGCCGATACCCCAGCGCAATTTTGGAAGTAACTTTGGCAATGGGATATCCCGTGGCTTTGGAAGCCAACGCAGAGGAACGGCTCACACGCGGATTGACCTCGATAACGTAATAATCGGTAGAATTGGGCTTAAGCGCAAGCTGCACATTACATCCACCCACCACGCCCAACGCACGCACGATGTCGAGGGCGGCTTGGCGCAACAACTGCAGTTCACGATCCTTGAGCGTCAGCGCCGGCGCCACAACGATAGAATCGCCCGTGTGAATACCCACCGGGTCCACGTTTTCCATCGAACAAACGATGACATGATTATCGGCTGCATCGCGAATTACTTCAAATTCAATTTCTTTCCACCCGGCAATCGAACGCTCTACCAAACATTGACCGATCGGGCTGCAATCAAGCCCCTTGGCAAGCACATCCATCAGCTCGCAATCATCGTGCGCAATTCCCCCGCCCGTACCGCCTAACGTGTAGGCCGGGCGAATGATGAGCGGATACCCAATCTGTTTTGCAAAGGTAAGCGCCTCGTTGGCGTGCGTGACAATTACGCTTTCAGGAACGGGCTGGCCGATTTTTTCCATGGTCTGCTTAAAACATTCCCGGTCTTCTCCACGGCGAATAGCACTTAACGGTGTGCCCAACACGCGCACTCCATAGGCAGATAAAATCCCTTTTTCTTCCAACGCCATGGCCATGTTTAGGCCGATCTGCCCGCCCAACGTAGCCAGCAACGAATCGGGGCGTTCTTTTTGGATAACACGCTCTAAAAAATCAACCGTGATCGGCTCCACATACACGCGGTCAGCGATGCGTGTATCGGTCATAATCGTGGCCGGATTGGAATTGACAAGCACTACTTCCAACCCTTCTTCTTTCAACGCGCGGCATGCCTGCGTACCGGCGTAATCAAACTCGGCGGCTTGACCAATCACAATCGGCCCGGAGCCGATTACCAATACTTTATGTACACTGCTGATTTTAGGCATGGTAAAAGGCCTCCCCGAGAAATGTAAACATAAATTTTTGTGTTAATTTTACTTGCATATCACTTCTCCGTTTTCCATCACAAATCTTCCGGCCAACATCGTAGCTATCACCTGGCCTTTGCATTTTTTCCCTTCGAAGGGAGTAAATTTCCCGCGCGTATAGAAACGGCGGCTCTCTACCGTCCACTCGCGCTGCAGATCGACCAGCGCAATATCGGCCGGTGCTCCCAGTTTAAGGGTTCCACCCGGCAGCCCAAACAATCGGGCCGGTGTGCAACTCATTTTATTAATTAACGTTGGCAAATCAATTACTCCCGTTTGATACAAATCGGTCAGCAAAACGCCCAGCGAAGTTTCCAACCCGGTAAATCCGTTCGGTGCGTAGCAAAATTCCACATCTTTTTCTTCGCAAGCATGCGGGGAGTGATCGGTCACAATAATATCTATCGTGCCGTCTAATAAACCGTTGCGTACGGCTTGCACATGATCGGCACTACGCAACGGCGGACTGACTTTGGCTGCCGTGTTAAAACCGGCGCATGCTTCGTCCGTTAAGGTTAAATGATGCACGGTAGCTTCGGCAGTAACATGCACCCCTTGTTGTTTGAAGTACCGCACCATATCCACCGCACCTTGGGTAGAAATATGCGCAATATGGACGTGCGCCCCTGTGTACTGGGCAATTAAACAATCGCGCGCCACGGCAATATCTTCAGCTACTGAAGATACTCCCGGGATACCCAAGCGCGCGGACACCGCCCCTTCATGCATAAATCCTTGCGTGTTGAGTTCTTCATCAATGGCATGAGAAATAAGCGGTTTGTTTAAACCCTTGGCATATTGAGCGGCCAATAAAAACATCCGCGCCGAGCTAACCTGGTGCCCGTCATCGGAAAAAGCGATAGCACCGTGCGCGGCCATGTCCCCCATTTCAGCCAACTCTTTGCCCTGGCTGCCTTTGGTAATAGCGCCGATTACTTCCACGTGTGCAAACCCGCATTGGGCCGCCCGCGCTTTAATGCCCGACACAATAATAGAGGTATCAATGACCGGTTGCGTGTTAGGCATACACGCCACGGTGGTTACCCCGCCATGGGCCGCCGCCTGTGTACCGCTCACAATATCTTCTTTTCCTTCAAAACCCGGCTCGCGCAAATGCGTATGCATATCAATTAGTCCGGGAATAACCGTCAAGCCGGATGCATCCACTACCCGCTCGCACGCGGCCGAAATCTGCGGAGCGATTTGTGCAATGCGCCCGTCTTCTACGAGCACATCCGCTTTTTTATTTAAGGATTGGCTCGGGTCAACAATCTGCCCGTTCTTAATCAAAATTTTCATTTAAATCTCCGTTAAGTGTCAGCGCCAAAAGTGCCATGCGCACCGCCACGCCGTTTTCTACTTGTTGCAACACGGCAGACTGCGGGCCATACGCTGCTTGCCAGGAAATTTCCAACCCGCGGTTGAGCGGCCCGGGGTGGATAATTACCGCATCCGGCCGTGCCAGTTTGAGGCGCGCCTCATTGATACCAAAAAGTTGCGCATATTCATGTACGGAAGGGAACATCCCTTTTTGTTGGCGCTCCAATTGAATACGAAGCGCATTGATAACCGCAGCCCCTTCCAGGGCATCTTCTATACGATCATGCACGCTAACACCCAGTTGCTCGATGTCGTGCGGAATTAATGTAGCCGGGCCGCACACGTGGATATCGGCCCCGTATTTTTTCCACAACGCAATATTCGAACGCGCCACGCGGCTATGCAGAATATCCCCCACGATTACCATTTTCAATCCGTTCAGTTCCAGGCCCTTTTCGCGCAAAGTGAATCCATCCAAGAGGGCTTGGGTAGGGTGAGCGTGCGCTCCATCCCCGGCGTTGATGACAACGGGGGCTAATTCGCGCGCGGCGAACACGGCCGCCCCCTCAACCGGGTGGCGCAAGATTACCCCGTCACAATGCATCGCCTGCAACGTAAGCAGCGTATCGCGAAAACTTTCCCCCTTTAATAAACTAGAGGCAGATGTTGAAAAATTAATCACATCTGCCCCTAGATATTTGCCGGCTAATTCGAAAGAAGTTCTTGTTCGGGTACTTGGCTCGCAAAATAAATTAATGATAGCTTTTCCTTTTAAATACGAGCTCTTTTTGATTTTTTGTTTAAGCCGCTTCTTCATGATCTGCGCGGTTTGAAAAATTAATTCTATATCCGCACGTGTTAAAGCGGAAATGTCTAAAATATCCTTTCCATACAGCGAGTTTGTACTACGCATTACATACTCCTCAAGTAAGGCAAAACCAATTTGCCTAAACTGATTTATTCTACCAATCTGTATATCCCCCTGTCAATTTTTTTATCGTTGCCCCAATACGTGCGGGAACAGCGGGCAGGCAACAAAAAACCGCCCGGGTGAGGGACGGCTTTTTGCCTTCTTTACATATTATTTGCGGCCGGCTTTGGGTTTTGGGTCGCAAGTTTTTGCGCTGGCATTGCACGAGTTGTGCAAGTCTTCCAAGTCTTGCTCGTGTTCGAGTTCATCCTCCAAAATTTCACGCACCAGGTGCTCGGTAATAGGATCTTTGCCGGCCACCATGTTCAGCAGTTTTTCATATACTTCGATGGCGCAACGTTCACCCTGGATGTTTTGTGCCAGCAAGTGCATCGCATCCGGATTTTCGGGCGTTAAGTAGCCGCAGGTGCTGTCTTTGAGCCACAAGTCCGGCGAGATAGCCGGCGTGCCGCCCAGCTCGATAATCCGTTTAGCTAATTTTTCGGCGTGCTCTAATTCTTCGCCGGCGTGCTCGGCCAGTTCCTGGGCGATAAGCGCAAACATCTTCCCTTCGGCCACTTTGGCACCGATCCAGTATTGGTAATAGGCCAGCCACTCATCGCAATAAGCGCTGTTCAATTCTTTAAGCAACGCGTCCAAATCAATCCCCGCGCGGATCACTAATTCTTTTGCTTTCATTCCCATAATCATCCTCCTTATTTAGTATTAGGAGGATACTGTAGCTGTTTAGCGGCTTTTTGGCAACGCAAAAAATTAATTAGTTTTTAATGAATAAAGTGACGCAGGAAATATTGCGCGCCCCACAACAGCGCAATCATACACGAGATGACAAACGCAAGGTAAAAAAGCTTCGCCCCGTTCGACGAGGAAGGAGCTCCCCCTGCCGAAGAAGGCGCATGCAATTTAAGCAGCGTTTGTGCTTGCAGGTCGTCTGCGGCGGATGTATTGAAAAACGTTGTTGTGTCTTCGGGGGAAACCTCTTCTATATGCCGCAAGGCCCGGGCCAGCTGCTGCACACGCAAGCGCATGGGTTGTAGTTGCTCGACGGGAAGAGAGGAATACGTATGATATACCAGCGCGTAGGCGGATGCTTCCAAATAACACAACGGGCCCGCTTTTAGCAATCCGATTACTTGCGGCGGAAATTGGAAATGATCCGGGGCGCTTAACGTAAAACGAGTTGCCAGCTCCGGCGGCAGGGCCGGGTGCACGGTTTTATCTTCTTGGGTACGCGGCTGCAAAATAAACGGTACAAAATCGCCGCGGGTCAGTTCGGCCGTGGCTAATGTGTAACATGTGCCGGAAACACTCTCTGTTGGATTGCACACATACATTTGGCACAGACGGATAAACATTCTCGGTTCGCTCCAAGTAAGCACTTGGCGAAACTGGTGCAACGCGCGATTAAACAAATAAACGGTTTGCGCAGAAAGCGCGGTAAGCGGATTATCCACCTGCTTGTCGTAACGAAGGTGCAACGTACGCGCCATACGTTTAAGACGAGCAGAACGCGTGGTGGAAAGCACCACAGCTCCCCCGGCAATCAGCAAACCGAAAAGTACACCATGCAGCATCATAGTAAGCGGGAATTAATACCCTTTTGCACCGGCCAAAGACTCGTCGTTATCAATCCAATCTTGCACATCAATTTCGCGGAATTCGGTGGCGCTGTCGCGCACAACCACTTTTTTAATTCCCGCGTTGATAATCAGGCGCTTGCACATCGAGCATGAATTGGAATTTTTGATATATTCGTTGGTGCTTACTTCGCGCCCGGAAAGATAGAGCGTAGCGTCTAACATTTTATCACGCGAAGCGCTGATAATTGCGTTGGCCTCGGCGTGTACGCTGCGGCACAACTCGTAGCGTTCACCGCGCGGAATATTTAATTGCTGGCGAATGCATACACCCAAGTCACAGCAGTTTTTGCGGCCGCGCGGGGCCCCGGCATATCCGGTAGAAATCACTTCGTCATTTTTAACGATGACCGCCCCATATCGGCGGCGCAAGCACGTTCCCCGTTGGGAAACAATATCGGCTAAATCCAGGTAATAATTTATTTTATCTCGTCTGGCCATAAAAGCTCCTTGCTCTATTATAACATAATAAATAATCAATTTTTTAACTCGCAAAATGGACCGGAAAAATCTATAATAGAACACATGAAAAAATTTTTAGTTTCTTTTTTATGTTGTTTACCTATCTGTCTCTATGCCCAACACGTACACCAAGTAACTGCCCAAACCACCCGCATGAGCGAAGATACGCTCAAAAAACGCTTTCGCCTAAAACCGGGGGATTTGTTCACGCCGCAAGCGTATCAAAAAGCGCAGGAAGATTTGCATAAGCTGCGTGTATTCAAAACGCTGGAATTTATCGAGAAAGAACGCAAACACGGTGTGGATATTCATATCAAAGCCGACGACCGCTCGTATGTGTTTCCCATGGCCTTTGCCATGAGCGGAAAGAAACGCTCGGCCGGATTATCTCTAGCCAGCGGCAACTTGTTTAAGCAGGGCGAAACCATCTTTTTGTTTGCCGGCGGCGGGCGGGATGGTTTTGCCACACACGGGGGACTTTCCCTGGGGAATGATTTTTTCTACCTGGGATACCAGCACCTAAACTTTGAGCAAAGTTTTTATGAAAACCGTTGGACCAGCGTGCCCAGCATATTCTCTGCCGCCGATGATAAAGACAAACACCTCTCCTCCCGCATCGGCAAAATACACGGCCGGCAAGATACTTTACAGTTTACGTATCGGCATAAATTTTCCAGCGTGTGGAGTTTTTCAGTTACACCGGAGTATGAATATTATTACTATAAAGACGGCGCGCTGGATAGCGGTAAGCACTCGCATATTTCGTTGGCTATGCAGTACGCCGACGATATCCGCCCGGATCTAAATATGGGGGCGCTATCGGGAATTGGCCTATCCGACAAAGCCCAAGCGCTGCGCAATTTACCGCAAGTGCGCATGGGCAAATTGGCGGAAATTTCTTACACCGCCGGCGGGCATTGGTCCGGCAGCGAATATGATATTCAAAAACTCTCCCTGGGCGCGGGCTTGTTGTGGGAGCTCAAAACACGTCACATGCTTGCCTTGTATGCCAAAGCACAGCGCGCATTTAGCGCACCCTTTAGCAACCGCATTGAATCATCCGACCTACTCTTTGGGTTGGGCATTTACGACCGCGAACAACGCGGCAAGGGCGGCGTGTCCGGCGGGGTAAGTTTTACTTATTTTATCTTGCGCAATCAACTGGGGCTACTGAGCTTTACCCCGTTTTACGAAGTAGCGTATATTACTTCAGACGGGAACTCGTACTTGCCGCATAGCGGGGTGGGTGCGACACTCACGTATCGTTTGTGGCGTTTTCCGCTTCCCATTAGCGTAAATTTCACGCAAAATGTGGATGATGGAACGCAGCACATCGGGGTGAAACTCGGCGGCCGATTTTAATACACGCGCACTCCTCCCACGCTTAAATATGTTACAATAACGATATGATTGCGTATTTGACCGGTACTATTCTTGAAGTGCGCGAAGAAAGCGCAGTGCTTGTGTGCGGCGGCGTTGGTTATGAAATTAACCTACCCGCTAATACCGCAGCGGACCTGGTGCCAGGGGCACAAGCGTCGTTTTATGTAGCGGAGTCCATCTCTCCCTACGACGGCGCGGTGCTCTACGGATTTGCCCACAAAGAAGATAAAGAGCTATGGTACCTGTTCAAAACCGCCATCCCCAATACCGGCCCCAAAAAGGCGCTGGAATATTTGAACAAAGCCTTGCGCTCGGTAGCGGATTTCCATCACGCGATTGTGGCGCGTGACCCTAAAATTTTAACCGGTATTTTCGGCTTTACGGCCAAGACAGCAGAAAAGCTGATTACTTCTCTTAAGGACAAGATGGACAGCGTGTCTATCCAAGGGCAAGCCAAGATTAAAGTAGCAGACGAAGTGCCCTACATGGCAGATGTGGCGCAAGCGCTTAGTGCGCTGGGATACTCAGCGGCCGAGTCGCGCCGGGCCATGGAAAAACTACACGCCCAAGGCGTTAAACCGACTGAAAAACTGGAAGATATTGTGAAAGAGGCCCTGCGGGTGTTAACCAAATGAGCAACCAAAATGAAATCTTAAACGTAACCCAACTGCCCGACGAGTCCGCCGGACTCGAGGCCGCCTTGCGCCCGACCACCTTGGACGAATTTGTCGGCCAAGAAAAATTAAAAGAAAATTTGCGTATCTTCATTAAGGCCGCTAAGTCGCGCAAAGAGGCGTTGGACCACTGCCTTTTCTACGCGCCGCCCGGCCTGGGTAAAACTACGCTGGCCAACATTTTAGCCAAAGAGCTCGGTGTGAATATCAAAGTAACTTCGGGGCCTGTGCTCGCGCGCCCCGGCGATTTGGCCGCTATGCTCACCACGGAACTGGCTGAAGGGGATATCTTGTTTATCGACGAAATTCACCGCTTGAACCCTGCCGTGGAAGAAGCCCTGTATCCGGCGATGGAAGATTTTACGTTCTTTATTAATACGGGCAAAGGCGCCGGATCCACCACGCTCAAACTGGCCGTGCCGCACTTTACGCTGGTGGGCGCGACGACACGTTCGGGCCTTCTCACCGGACCGCTGCGCGACCGCTTTGGCATTGTATTTAATTTAGGTTTTTACGAAGTGCCCGAGATTACCGACATCCTTGCCCGCTCGGCACGCTTGTTAAGTATCGAGGCAGAACGCGAAGGGCTGGTGGAACTGGCCAAACGCTCACGCGGAACGCCGCGTATTGCCAACCGGCTCTTACGCCGCGCGCGCGACTTTGCACAAGTCAAAGGGCAAGGGGTAATCACACAAAAAATTGCCACCACCGCCATGGACTCGCTGGACATCGATGCCGAAGGGCTCGATAGCGTAGATAAGCGCATTTTGGAAGCGCTGATTGACCGTTTCTCCGGCGGGCCGGTAGGCGTGGACAATCTAGCTATTGCAGTATCGGAATCAGTCGACACCTTGACCGATGTGATTGAACCGTTTCTCATTAAAGCGGGTTTTATTGCCCGCACTCCGCGCGGCCGTGTAGCCACGCGCAAGGCCTATGAACACATGGGCCGCAAAATCGCCCAAGAGTTGTTGTTTTGATATGCGCGCATACGGGAAATGTTGGCTAATGGGTGTCATGCTCACGTTACTGGCAGCGTGCATGGTACCTTCGGCCAAGCAAAATAATTCCGCCCAAACCATCACGTATACCCCCATGAAAACCAACGTGCGCCCGGCGCCGCGCTTCAAATTGGAAAAGCCCTCCATCCTCGATGAAACCGAAAGCGAAAATACGCAAAGCCAGCAGCCCGCCCCGGCCAATTCACCTGATAAAACCGTACGCGTGCTTATTTTGGAAAACAGCAAATCGGCCTACATCAAACACTCCGGGCGCGTGAATATTTATACGCAAGATAAAAGCAAAAAATATAAGATTTCCCAAGCCGGTACCGTATCTGTAAAATCCGCTAAAAACGGGCAAGTACAAGTAGGCACACTGGTGGCCAAACAACCCATTTTCATCGAACCGGTAGGCGGCGTCACGCTGACGATGGATAAAAACGGCTACACAGGTATTTTTAAAGTAGTACCGGGCACAAACACGTTTAACATCATCGAGCTTACCCCGCTGGAAAATTATCTCTACGGCGTGTTGCCGCACGAAATGCACCACACTTGGGCACTTGAAGCCCTTAAAGCACAAGCCGTAGCCGCACGCACCTACACGCTTAAATCAATTGAGAATAAAAGCGAAGAGCCGTTTGATTTGTATAACGATGTACGTAGCCAAGTATACAAAGGCAGCGCGCAAGTATATGATTCTATCAAAAAGGCCGTAGATGGCACCCGCGGGCAAGTGCTTTCCTACAAGGGCGAATTGTTTTACACGTACTATCACGGCAACTGCGGCGGCGGCACCGATCACGTGGAAATTTGGAACGAAAAAGCCCCGCACATCAAACCCCTTTCCGGCGCGTCGTGCAAGTTTGATAATCACTCTAAAAGTTACACGTTCTCGCAAGATATTACCAAATCTTCCGCCGAAAGATTTGCCCGCTCCCAGGGATTAAAAGGCACGTTAAGCAGCGTTAGAGTAGCCAAAAAAACTTCCACCGGGCGCGCGAACACGCTTACCTTAAAAACCAGCAACGGCTCCAAACAGGTACGCTGCGCTGATTTCCGCGCCGCCACCGGGATCCGCAGCTGCAAAATTACCAAAATGACCACAGGCACTACCAAAATTCACGTGGAAGGCCGCGGTTACGGGCACGGTATCGGCATGTGTCAAGACGGCGCCCACGGTATGGCCAAACAAAATTACACGTACAAACAGATCTTAAAACAATATTATCCGGGAAGTACCTTAGCGGTGGTGAGATAAGTATGGCATTTGAACGTTTTAAAAAACTGGACCTTGACCCCTTGATTGCCAAACAACCCGCTACCCCGCGCGACTCTTCGCGCCAAATGGTTTTACACCGCGACACACACACCATTGAACATCGCATTTTCCGCGATATTCACGAATACTTTAACCCCGGCGACGCGCTAGTCATTAACAACACAAAAGTTTTCCCCGCTAAACTTTTTGGGCACAAACCTACCGGCGGCAAAGTGGAAGTGCTGCTTGTACGCCCGGTACAACCTAACGTGTGGGCGGTACTTACGCATGAATATAAAGAGGGATTAAAGTTGGATTTTGGGGACGGGCTTGCGGGTACAATGATCGGCACCACACCCGAAAAGGAATTCCTCTTGCAGTTTAATCACGCCGACATTTTGCCTTTCTGTCACGCACACGGGCAAATGCCTCTGCCGCAATATATTGAAAAAGCACGCAAGCACAGCGGCCTTTCCCCCAGTATTGAAACGGACAAAGAGCGCTACCAAACGGTATATGCCAAGTACGAAGGATCCATTGCCGCACCAACGGCCGGATTTCACTTCACCCCCGAGCTACTGCAAAAAATTAAAGATAAAGGCGTGCACATTTGTTACATTACCTTGCACGTAGGGTGGGGTACATTTAAACCCTTGCGCGGGGAGCCGCAAGAACACAAAATGCTTGCCGAACTGGGCGAGATTTCCCCACAAACCGCGGACACTCTTAACGCGGTACGCGCGGCGGGCAAGCGTGTATTTTCGTGCGGAACGACCAGCACCCGCACATTAGAGAGTTTTACCGATGACAACCACATCACCCGCGCAGGGAAACAATGGACTGATTTGTTCATTTATCCGGGCTACAAATTTAAAGCCATTGATTGTTTGATTACCAATTTCCACTTCCCCGATTCTACGCCGCTATGCATGACAAGTGCCTTTGCCGGCGAAGATTTTATCTACGAAGCCTACCTGCAAGCCGTCGAGAAGAAATACCGTTTTTACTCATTTGGCGACAGCATGATGATTTTGTAATTTACAAAAAACCTCTGCGCAAAGCAGAGGTTTTTATCAAAACACACACACGTTTAGTGAAGCCCGCACTTGCAGACATGGTCTTTTTCGTGCTGGTACTTCTCTAAACTTTCTTTTTCAAGCGGCTTGTACTCGCTGGTGCGGCGCATGAGCTCGTCAAAGTCAATCGTCTTAGAAGGGAACATCGGCCCGTCCACACACGCAAATTTTACTTTCCCCTCCACCGTTACACGGCAGCAACCGCACATCCCGGTGCCGTCTAACATAATGGGGTTTAAGCTGGCATGCGGGTTCATTCCCAGCTTATCCATCAGGCGCGAGGTAAACTTCATCATCGGGATCGGCCCAATGATAAACCCGGCATTTATTTTTTCGCCTTGATCGTGCAGCGCCTCGATAGCATCTGTTACCATCCCCTTAAGACCGTACGAGCCATCGTCCGTAGTAGAAATGGTTTGATCGCACAACGCTTTCATTTCTGGCTCTAAAATGAGTAACTCTTTGTTGCGCGCGCCAAGCACCGCAATCACTTTGTTTCCCGCTTCTTTGAGGGCCCGCGCGATGGGATACACTTCGGCAATTCCTACCCCGCCGCCCACCACGGCTACCGTTCCGTAATTCTTAATCTCTACCGGAGTTCCCAACGGTCCAGCCACGTTCAAAAATGCTTCGCCTTCTTGCAAACTGTTAAACATCGAGGTCGATTTGCCGATAGCCTGAATAATGACGGTGATGGTTCCTTTGGCACTGTTCCAATCCACCAACGTCACGGGTACACGCTCGCCGCCTTCCCGTCCGCGCAAAATAACAAATTGCCCGGCTTTGGCCGACTTGGCAATGAGGGGTTTATAGATTTCAAATTTGACCACTACATCGTTGAGTTGTTTGCGTGAAACAATCGTATTTTCTTGCATATTATTTCCCCTCCAAATAAGCGTTGATGCGTTTGGCGGCTTCAATGCCGTCTTTCATCGCCAGTAGCACCGTCGCGCCGCCGCGGATGATATCCCCCCCGGCGTACACCCCCGGCAACGAAGTTTTGCCTTGTTCGTCCATGTCCAGCACACCGCGCTCGGTGGTTTTAAGTTCGGGCGTAGTCTTGGCGATGATCGGATTAGGGCGTTGGCCGATGGCTACAATAAGGGTATCGGCAGGTATCACAAATTCCGAACCTGGGATTTCCACCGGGCGGCGGCGCCCTTTGGCGTCGGGCTCGCCGAGTTCATTACGGGTGAATTTAAGTCCGCTCACGCGCCCGGTTTCATCCGCGATAACTTCCTTGGGCGTGAGTAAAAATTCAAACGCCACGCCTTCTTCTTTGGCATGTTCCACTTCGGCCGCACGTGCCGGCATTTCAGCAGCGCTTCGGCGGTAAGCAATCGTGACCGTGTCCGGCCCCAGGCGCATGGCGCAACGTGCCGCGTCCATGGCACTATTTCCGGCACCCAGTACAATGACGTGTTTGCCGATTTTAATAGGCGTATCCGTGGCCGGGAATTTGTAGGCTTGCATTAAATTAATGCGTGTTAAAAATTCATTTGCGCTATAAACACCGACGGCATTTTCGCCGGGAATACCGGTCATGGTGGGAAGCCCCGCCCCGCTGCCCACATACACCGCATCAAACTCTTTTAAGAGTTCTTGCACGGTTTGCGTGGCCCCGACAAGCACGTCCGGCACAAATTTTACGCCCATGGATTTAACGGTTTCGATTTCGTGATCAATGACTTCACGCGGCAAGCGAAACGACGGAATCCCATAGCGAAGCACACCGCCAAAAGCGTGTAAGGCTTCAAAAACGGTTACTTCGTGCCCGGCGCGGGCTAGCTCAGCCGCCGCCGCAATAGATGACGGGCCCGAGCCAATGCACACTACTTTTTTGCCGGTCTTAGGGGCCGTTTGCGGGGCTTGTAAAAGCCCTTGTTTGCGCGCGGTATCGGCGGTATAACGCTCGAGCATACCGATGTTGACCGAGCCGAATTTTTCTTTTAAAACGCAATTGCCTTCACAATGTTTTTCCTGCGGGCAGACTCGTCCGCAAATGGCAGGAAGAAGGCTTGTTTCCATAATTTTGCTGACCGCCTCGCCAATTTTACCTTCTTTGACATACGCAATAAAATCCGGGATTTGCACCCCCACCGGGCAGTTGGCCTGGCAGCGGGCATTTTTACAATGCAAACAGCGCTGCGCCTCGGCGCGGGCTTGCTCGTCGGTAAACGAGCGGGCTACTTCTTCGAAATTATGTTTGCGCACTTCGGGCTCTACTTGATAACCGTTGTTACGCGGCGCGGACGGGTTAGGCATAGAAAACCTCTCTAACTAAAAAAATAGACTGGCAAAAAAACGGTTTATTACTTATACTATAGGTATACTATATTGTAAAATATATGTATCAATTTAGCAAAGGAGGGTAATTTATGTGTGATAGATACAGATCAGCCGAAACCGGTTTAGCGGCTTTCTTATTGGGGGCCATTGTGGGTGCTGCCGCGGGATTATTGTTGGCTCCTGCCAAAGGGGAAACCACCCGCCGCCGCCTAAAACGCTGGGCCAATGATACCTATGAAGATAACAAGGAACTCATGTTGGAACACGCGCAGGACCTCAAAGAAAAAGCCAAAGAACACTTTGAAACTGCCAAAGAAAAATTTAACGAAGGCAAAGACAAAGTAGTCAAAGAATTTAACCGCCGCAAAGAAGAAGTGGCCGCTAAATTCAAAAAAGACGAAGAGTAAGGCGCGCTCAAAATCAGCTTGAAAAATTAATCCCCCGGTTGTAGCCGGGGGATTTTGTTATGGGGAACAAAGGTTACACAATTTGGTCGCGTTGGGCAGCCGCCTTTTCAAGTTCTTTGTCAATTTTGGCGGACACTTTGTGTAGCACGCTTTGCGCGTTTTTCTTCCACTCTTTAAGTTCGCGCAACTCTTGCTGCACTTCTTTAAGTTCCAAACGATCTTCTTCTAATATACGCAGCCGGTTTTTAAGCGTGGCATTTTCCCCCGCCAATTCTTTTTGGCGGGTAAGCGTTTGCGTAATCAGAAGTTCCAACTGTTTAAGCTTGTCTTGCATTAGCGAAGTTCCGCCCCCACTTGTGTTTTGAGCTGCTCTACAATGCGATTAAACGCCGTGTCGATTTCTTTATCTTTAAGCGTTCCGTCCGGCTTGGAAAAAGCCAGGCTAAACGTAACACTTTTCTTACCGGCGGGCAAATGTTCACCCTGATATACATCAATCAAATGGTACGAAAGCGCTACATCCAGCGGGGTTTTATCAAGCGCGCTGGTAATTTGCGCGTACGTAACTTCGCTGGGGAGTACCACGGACAAATCGCGCAAGGACGGCGGGAATACAGCCACGTCGGCCGCGGGTTTAAAGTCACGCGCGGAGTAATTTTTCTCCAACTGCTTGGTGGCAAATTCAAAGGCCCACACTTCGGACGTTTTCACGCCGAAGGCTTTGAGCGTCAACGGGTGAAGTTTACCAAACACGCCGATTGCTTTGCCGCTCTGCAAAATGTCCATGCTGATTTTAGGGTGCATATAAACAGGTACGGTTTTGGACGGAGCGAACGTAACCCCTTCCGCACGACCGAGCAACGTTTGCATCAGTCCTTTTAACCAGTAAAAGTCCACGGGGCGTTGCGGCAAGGCAAAGAATTTGTCTTCTTCAATATTTCCCGTAAGCACGCCGGCCACGGTGTAATTTTCCACCGGGAAACCCTTCATATTTTGGAAAGTTTTGCTGGTTTCAAAAAGTTTTAAATCCGTATTGCCAAAGCGCAAATTGCTCTCTACGTTTTTGATAAGCGATGCAAGCAGCGTAGGGCGCAGATAATCCCACCCTTGCGCCAGGGCATTTTTCACGCGGATACAAAACTTGGCATCCGCGCCCATGGTTTTGAGGTCTTGCTCGCCGATAAAGTCAATGTTTTTGCACTCACAAAAACCCGCACCGATCAGCGCGTTTGCGTACATTTTGCCCAAGTCAATTCCTTTGGGATTATCGGCAAATACCACATGTGCACGCGTAGCGGACACCGGGATTTGATCATACCCGGCAAAGCGCGCGGCCTCTTCGGCTAAATCCCATTTGTGATTAAGGTCGCGCCGATGGGTAGGGGCTTTGAATTTCCACACTTCCCCGCTCGCATCAAACTCGGCCGCCAGACGGGCAAAAATATCTTTGAGTTTATCTTCTGCGATATTCGCCCCCAAAATAGCGTTAATTTCCGCAGGCGTAAATTCTACCGTCTTGTTCTCAAATTTTTGCGGATACACGTCGTTAATTTCGCTGGCTGTTCCGCCGCAAATTTGCACAAACAAATCACTCGCGCGGCGCATAGCTAACATCGCGCCTTCAATATCGCTGCCGCGTTCAAAGCGCTGGGATGAGTCGGAAGAAATGGCAAATTTCTTAACAGTTTTGTTAATAGTCGGCGGGTTGAAATACGCGGCTTCAATGAAAATATCCTGCGTATCTTCTTTAATCCCGCTGTTTGCGCCGCCCATAATACCGGCCAGTGCGGTGGCTTTTTTCTCATCGGCGATCAGCAAACAATTTTCGGTCAGTTCCAGCTCGCGCCCACCGAGCACGGTAAATTTTTCGCCGTGGACTGCATTACGCACAATCACTTTACCGCCTTCCACTTCGCGCAAATCAAATGCGTGCAGCGGGTTGCCCAGCTCAAACATTACATAGTTGGTGACGTCCACCAGCGCGTTTTTAGGATTAAGGCCCATCGCGGCCAAGCGCTCTTTCATCCACTCGGGAGACTCGGCATTTTTTACCCCGCGGATAATGCGCCCGATGTAGCGGGAGCAGCCTTCGGGGTTTTGAATTTCCACGTCCAATGCTTTGCCTTGGCCGGGGATATCTTTAATGGCGGGAAGTTTTACGGGTTTATTGAGCAAAGCCCCCAACTCGCGCGCCACCCCTAAGTGGGATAACAAGTCCGGGCGGTTGGACGTAATTTCCAATTCAAAAATCGTGTCGGCCTTGCCGTAAAGCGTAGAAACATCCGTTCCCAGCGGCAGGTTTTCATCCAGCACCAAAATCCCATGTGCACGGGTATGCGTGAGGCCCAATTCGTCAGAGGAACAAATCATTCCTTCGGACTCTACCCCGCGGATCACGGCGGGTTTGAGCACAATTTTCCCCAGCCGCGCGCCGACTTTGGCAAGCGGCACTTTCTGCCCCACAGCCACGTTGGGTGCGCCGCACACCACGCGCTGCGTAACGCCGTTGCCTTTATCGAGCGTGACTAAATGCAAATGATCGGAATTAGGGTGATCCTCAATTTTGATAATTTGCGCCACGTGGACGCCTTCAAAATCGGCCCCTGTGGTTTCCAGCGAAGCCACCTCAATACCCAGGTCCGTTAGTTTTTTAGCCAACTCTTCGGGAGATAAATCCAACTCAATAAAATCTTTTAACCAGGAATATAGAATTTTCATAAAATCTCCCTAAAATTGTTTGAGTAAGCGCACGTCGTTTTCATAGAATGCGCGGATGTCTTTGATGTTAAGCATCATCATGGCCAAGCGTTCCACACCCATACCAAAAGCGTAGCCGCTAAACTGCTCAGGATCAATGCCGCAGTTCTTTAAGACGTTAGGATGGACAACCCCGGCGCCCAACATTTCGATCCAACCGTTTTGTTTGCACACGTTGCACCCTTTGCCTTGGCAGAAAACGCATTTGACGTCCACCTCTACACTCGGCTCGGTAAACGGGAAGAACGATGGGCGGAAACGAATTTCGGCCTTGTCGCCAAAAAGTCCTTTCATAAAAGCGGTAAGGTCGCTCTTTAAGTCCGCTAAGCTAACGTTTTTATCCACATACAAGCCTTCGATTTGATGGAACACCGGGCTGTGCGTAGCATCTAAACTATCATTACGGAACACGCGCCCCGGCGCCATAATACGCAGCGGCGGTTTATGTTTTTCCATATAGCGGCTTTGCACGTTGGACGTGTGCGAACGCAGCACCAGCGGGGCTTTGGTATCCACAAAAAACGTATCTTGCGCGTCGCGCGCAGGGTGGTGCAACGGCACGTTTAACAAATCGAAATTGTGTTTTTCATCTTCCACCCACGGACCTTCGGCCCATTCAAATCCAAGGCGCGAAAGAATCGTTGTCATGCGGTCTTGCGCCACAGAAAGCGGGTGTTTGTGCCCGCACGCTACCGGGTAGCCGGGCAAGGTTAAATCGATATTGGTTTTGTTGAGTTCGTCGTTGATTTCCTTGGCGGCAAAGAAAGCGGATTTTTCATCCAGCACGGCGGTGAGGTCTGCTTTTAAAGCGTTTCCCATCGGGCCGGCTTGTTTTTTATCTTCTATAGAAAAATCTTTCAGGCCCTTTAACAGTTCGGTTAGCGCCCCTTTGCGGCCCAAGGCGGCCACGCGCAAATCTTCCACTTCGGCAGCAGTTTGCGCAGCATTAATTTTGGTTTTGTATTCTTGTGCAATTGTTTCGCACGCGTTTTTAAATTCTAAAATAGTCATAATACTATTATAGTATTTTTAGGACGCGTACACATAAAATATCCCCCCGTCACACCGGGAGGATAAAAAATAAAATAGATATTTGTGTCAAGTTAGTATTCAAACCTTATCGGCCGCATATCTTCCCCTGTTTTAGGGTCCATATACTCTTTTAAAAACGGGGGACCCCACCCTGCAGGGGTATCTTTTCCCGTCTGATCCATGCAAAACTTATACCGCCAATCCTCCGGGTTTCTTGTATCCGGAGAGCAACGTTTTTTACCAATTACCCACAAAAAACTCTCGCTGGGATGATCAAGATACACCCCATACCGCAGGCTTTCATTCTCTTTTTGCACCTTGCCTTGGATAACCGGCGCTCCCCCGCCGTTTTCGAAAATACCAACTTCCATCCCCTTTCTGATTAGTTGACTGTTACGGGTTCTGCTGTCAATTAATCCTCCGGAGGTTATATTGTAATCCCGCTCATTGGCAAACTGCGGAAGTTTCTTAAGATGATAGGCATACTCTCCATGTGCTTGCCAATAGGCTTCTTGCGCGTCTTTAAGCTCGTGCACCCGCTTCATCATTTGGGCATAGCGCGTGCGCAAAATCATCCGCCGGTATTGCGGCGAAGTGATAAAAACGATCCCCCCTCCCAGCAAGAGGATGATTAGCAAAATTCCAATCCATTTAAATTTAGAAGTATTTATCTTCATGGGGGCCCTCTTTATTTGCATTTTTATTGTAACAAATGTTTGACTCATTTTGAAATCGTTTTGCCCCACACGCAGATTGTTCAAAATAAAGTACAATGAAATTATGGCAAAGGATATTGTGCAAGTAGAAATAAGACGCATCCCGCTGGAGGTGGAAAATTCCGGCCTGGGCGGGATGGAGCTAACCGAACTGGCCGCGCAAGTAGAGAACTACATGCTGCAGCTGCAAGCCGACGGCGAAATTGACACGCTCAAACAAGCACTCTACGCAGCCTTGCACTTTGCCAGCCAGGCGTACCTCAAAAGCCAAAACGAAGGTGGCAAACGCCAAGAGGAACAAAACCGCCTAAACGAACTGATTTTAAAATTAAAAGCCGCTCAAGAAAAATGAACGATACCGCTATGCCCCTGGCCGCCCGTCAAGCGCCTAAAAAATTAGAAGATTTTGCCGGTCAACCCCACTTGTTAGGGCCGGGCAAAATGTTGCGCCGTTTACTTGAAGCGGACATGATTAAATCCGCGGTATTCTTCGGGCCGCCCGGTTGCGGCAAAACGGCCACGGCGCGCTACATAGCCTCGCGCACGCAATCGTATACCGTAGAATTAAACGCCGCCGCCGCCGGTGTGGCGGACCTCAAAAAAGTGTTGGCCGAAGCCAAAGAACGCGCGCAAACGCCGTCATTTGATCAGCGCCGCACGCTGGTAATTTTAGACGAAATTCATCACTTTAATAAAACCCAACAGGATGTGCTTTTGCCCTCCGTGGAGCGCGGGGATATTATCTTAATCGGCATTACGACCGAAAACCCGTATTTCTACATTAACAACGCGCTACTCTCGCGCTTTTCCGTGTTTGAATTTAAACCGCTGGAGGGTAACGATTTACTGAAAATTTTAACGCGCGCCGCGCAAGACGAAAATGCCAAAATTGATGACGACGCCGCCGACTTTTTGATTACACAAGCCAACGGCGACAGCCGCAAAATGCTAAACGCGGCCGAGCTTGCCTTTGTGACCACCGCGCCTGATAAAAAAGGCAAGAAACATATCACACTCAAAATTGCGCAGGAGTGTATCCAAAAACGTCACCTACGTTATGACAAAAAAGGCGACGATCATTACGATATTATCTCCGCATTTATTAAATCGATGCGCGGCAGTGACCCGGATGCCGCGGTTTATTGGCTTGCGCGCATGTTAGAGAGCGGAGAAGACCCGCGCTTTATTGCCCGGCGTATTTTAATTTGTGCGTGCGAAGATGTGGGGCTGGCTGAGCCCTACGCCATTATGATTGCCCAAGCCGCTTTTGCCGCTGCCGAAGAACTGGGTATGCCGGAAATCCGCATTCCCTTGGCACACGCGGCTATCTACGTGGCGTGCTGCCCCAAGAGCAACTCGGCTTATTTAGCCGTCGACAAAGCACTGCAAGAAGTGCGCGAAGGACGCTACCGTCCCGTGCCCGATCACTTGCGCAGTGCCGGCAAAAACCGCGGCTACAAGTACGCGCACGATTTTCCCAACCATTACGTTAAACAACTCTACATGCCTGACCCAATGAAATTTTTTGAGCCGGGAGAACTGGGGCGCGAAGCGGCGCTTATCAAAAAACTCAAAGAGCTCAAAGGAGAATAAATGGAGCCCGAAGCCCCCTTTAGAGGTCAAGTTTTCACCGTTACCGCTATTACCCTGGCCGTCAAACAAATGATCAGCGGCGTGTTTCGTGACGTATTTGTAGAAGGCGAAGTGAGCAATTTGCGCGAGTCGGCCAACGGGCACCTATACTTTGATCTAAAAGACCGCGAGTCCCTATTACCTGCTGTCATGTTCAAATGGGATGCGCGCAAATATTCCTTGGAACTGCAAGACGGCGTACAGGTGCGCGTGTGGGGCAGCTTGGACGTGTATGCCAAGTCCGGCAAGTATCAAATTGTGGTAAAAACCGTAGAGGCACTTGCCAAAGGCAATTTGTATTTAGAATTTGAACGCCTTAAAAAGAAATTGGAAACCGAAGGCTTATTTGCGCCCGAACACAAAAAAGAGATTCCCACCTATCCCCAACGCATCGGTGTGGTAACTTCCCCTACCGGCGCGGCCGTGCGCGATATTTTATCGGTGCTCAAAAGGCGCAGCCCGCACTTGGAAATTTTTATCGCGCCGGTTTTGGTACAGGGCGATGAAGCCGCCCCGCAAATTGCGCAAGCCATTGAAGATTTGAATAAATTTACCCCCGCACTCGATGTACTTTTGGTGGGGCGCGGCGGCGGAAGCATTGAAGATTTGTGGGCGTTCAACGAGGAGATTGTAGCACGTGCTATTTTCGCCAGTAAAATCCCGGTCATTTCCTGCGTGGGGCACGAAGTCGATTTTACCATTGCCGATTTTGTAGCCGATTTGCGCGCTCCCACTCCTTCAGCTGCAGCAGAACTAGTAGTACAAAATTCCCAAAATACCGCCCAGCATATTGCTGCGTTGCAAAAACGTATGCTGCAAGCCGTGTCGTTATTTTACGAACGGTTTAAAAGTCGCTTTGAGTTGGCTGTTAATTCGCGCGTGTTCAAAGACCCGCAAACGCTCACGCAGGAAAAAGAACAAACACTTGACGATTTAACCTTGCGCTTAGAAAATGCCTGGAACGAAAAATTAATCGCCTGGACACATCGCTTTGAAATGGCACGCCAAAAATTAAATGCCTTGGGCCCGCAAGCCGTTTTAAAGCGCGGATACAGTATCACGCGCAAACAAAACGGAACGATTATTACCCGCGTGGCGCAAACCGCACCGGGCGAAACGATTTATGTACAAGTACAAGACGGCATGATTCATACGGAGGTAAAATAAATGCCCAAACTTACATTTGAAAAGCAGCTTTCCCGCTTAGAAGAAATTGTGGAAAAATTAGAAGGCGAAACGACAGATTTGGACGCTTCGGTCAAACTCTTTGAAGAAGGAATGGCGCTTTCTCAAGAGCTTTCCCAAAAGCTGGAAACCGTCAAATTTAAAGTGCAAGAACTTAAAAAGAAAGGGGCTCAGCTAATACCTGCGCCGTTTGACACGGAACTTGCCGAGGATAGCGATGGTCAAGAATAAACTGCGCTTAGATAATGCGCTGGTAGAACAGGGTTTTTTTAATAGCCGCACGCGCGCGCAAGCTTCCATTATGGCGGGCGAAGTGCTGGTCAACAACGAAATCGAAACCCGCGCCGACCGCACCATTTTACCCGAAGATGTAATCTCACTCAAAGAAAAATCATGTCCGTACGTTTCGCGCGGCGGACTTAAATTAGCCAAGGCCCTGGAACATTGGCGCATTGATTTAACCGGAAAAACCTGCGTAGACATCGGCGTGGCTACCGGCGGATTTAGCGATTGCATGATCCAAGCCGGTGCCAAAACCGTATATGGTGTAGATGTGGGCAAAGGCCAACTCGCCGACGAAATGCGCCACTATACAAATTTTATTTTCAAGCCCGAAACCAACGCGCGATACTTAACCCCGGAAATGTTTGAAACTCCCTTTGACTTTGCCGCGGTGGACGTGTCGTTCATTTCGCTGACGATGATTATGGCGCCTTTGTTTAGTGTGATGGCCCCGCGCAGCGAAATTGTTTTTTTAATCAAACCGCAATTTGAACTGACCCCCAAACAAGTGCCGCACGGCATTGTAAAGACCGAAGAAAACCGCCAGCTGGCTATTAAGCGCGTGCAAGATTATTTTGAAGAAAACCTGCGTGAAAAATACACGGCCGTGGCCGGGGAAGCAATTGAGTCCCCCATCAAAGGCACGCACGGAAACACGGAATATTTGTGGCTGGTAACAATTAATAAACCCGCCTAATTGGGCGGGTTTATCATGCAAAAATCAATTTCTTACAGTTCGTGTACCAATTCTTTAAACACGTTGCCGCGTTCTTCATAACTTTTGAATTGGTCAAAACTGGCACAGGCCGGAGATAAAAGCACCACGTCATCTTTCACGGCATGTTTGGCTGCATAAATCACGGCCTTATCTAACGTGTCGCAGCGCGTAATGGGAAAATCTCCGTGCAACTCGCGCTCGATTTTATCCATACATTCCCCAATGCTAAGCACTTGTTTGCAGTGATCTTTCAAGTAAGGCAGCAGCACCTCGTACGAAGCCCCTTTATCGCGGCCGCCCAAAATAAGCCAAATGTTTTTCTTATTATCAAAACTTTTTAGCGCGGTAATTACAGAGTCCAAATTAGTAGCTTTGGAATCATTAATGTACGTTACGCCGTTTACTTCCCGCACCGTCTCAATACGGTGCTCTATAGCTGCAAACCGGTCAAAAACGTACTGGATATCTTCGCTATCTACGCCATCGGCCAAAGCCATTAGCGCCGCGGCCATGGCATTTTCCACGTTGTGCAAACCGATTAACTTAGGCGGATGCAAGTGATATCCCTGGCTAAAAATAAGCTCATCTCCGTCGAAAAACACATCTGTCTTAATCCAATGTTTGGGCTGGGCCGAAAAAGCACGCACTTCACTTTTAATCTGCCCCGATAATTGCGCACAAATTGCGTCTGCCGCATTTAACACAGCTATATCTTGCGGCGTTTGCTCTTGAAACATCCTTCCTTTGGCTTTAACATAATTATCCATGTTGCCGTGATGATCCAAGTGATCCGGCGTAACGTTTAACAAGCAAGCCACATGGGGATGGAAATAGGTGCTATCTTCCAGTTGATAGCTGGAAACTTCTATCACCACAATATCTCCTGGCTGCACTTGACGCACACATTGGGAAACCGGATTGCCGATATTGCCGCACACCCATACCTGTTGGCCCTTCTTTTCTTGCTCGGCGCGATGTTTTAAAATTTCACCGAGCAGCGCGGTAGTAGTGGTTTTCCCGTTCGTTCCCGTTACGGCAAATACGCGCACGTCTTTGGGTAAAAAAGATAGTGCCACTTCCAGCTCGCTAAACACAGGAATATTTTGTGCTTTGGCCGCTTGCAGCACGTGGCTGCTTGGTAAAATACCTGGGCTTTTTACAAAAAAACCGCAGGTAAACACGTGCGGGGTATGACCGCCCGTTTCTACCTCTATATGTAGGGAAGGTTGTAGTTGCGGGTTGGGGTTAGAGTCGCTAATCAGCACATCCATACCATAAGCAGCCAATAATTCCGCCACCGCGCAACCGCTTTTTCCACTGCCCAACACACAAGCTTTCTGTCCTAAAAAATCAGCATAATTAAACATGTTTACTCCGCAAAAATGCACGCACGGTTTCCTGATCGGAAAAATGCCGTTTCTCCGTGCCCACAAGTTGATAATCTTCGTGCCCTTTGCCCGCCACAATGACGATATCATTTTTTTGCGCCTTGGCAAGGGCGGCCGTGATAGCCTGCGCACGGTCCGGCAGTACCGTGTAATTGGTACATCCTTTCATCCCTGCTAAAATATCATTAAAAATTTGTTGAGGCTCTTCGCAACGCGGATTATCGTTCGTGAGAAATACATAATCGGCCTCTTGGCACGCGGTGCGTCCCATCAGCGGACGCTTGGTGCGATCGCGCTGGCCACCACAACCAAACACGAGGAATACTTTGCCTTGCTTAAACGGGCGGATGGTATCAAACGCACGTTGTAACGATTCGTTGGTATACGCGAAATCTACATACGCAAAAAAATCTTGTCCCTCATCGATGCGCTCCATGCGGCCCGGCACCCCGGGCAATGCACAGAGTCCGCGCGCGATATCCGTAAGCGAAATCCCGTTTGCGCTCGCCGATGCACAAGCAGCTAAAGCATTGTACACATTGTGCTTACCCAAGAGATTAATTTGCATGGGCACACCGTTGATTTCAAAAGACGTGTGCGTTAAAAATTCGTGGATATTTTTCGCCGTAAAATCGGCCGGGGTTTCTATCCCAAAAGCAACGATGCGCACGCGGCCGCTAAACATTTTTATAAGCCGTTGCCCATACGGATCGTCGGCATTGATAATCAGCGCACGGTTTTGCTTGGGGTTTTTCTTATCTGCCACGTTTTCAAACAGTTTTACTTTGGCGGCAAAATAATTTTCAAATGTTTTGTGAAAATCCAAATGATCGCGCTGCAAGTTGGTAAAAACGGCCGTGTTGTACCAGATGTTGCGCACACGTTGCAGCTCCAGCGCGTGGGAAGAAACTTCCATCACTACATCGGCGCAATTTTCGCGTTTCATCTGCGCGAGTAATTTAAAAAGCGTAAGCGCCGCCGGGGTTGTGTTGGGGGCTTGGCAAATCTGTTTTCCGCCGGCGCGGTAATTGACCGTGCCAAACACGCCCACTTTATGTCCCGCGTTTTGCAAAACGGACTCTAATAAATACGCAATCGAAGTTTTCCCTTTTGTGCCAGTGATGCCGTACATCACAAGCGCATCCGACGGGCAATCATAAAATTCATACGCCGCGTCAGCCATATCTTTATCAATATCTTGGGAGTGAAAAAATGCAACGCTAAGCGGTTGCGAAGGTTTTTGCGCCGATACGATAAGCGCTGCGCCGCGCGTAATAGCGTCTTGGATAAATAAATTGCCGTCCGCGTTGGCACCTTTGAGCGCAAAAAACACATCCCCGGGCTGTACTTCTTGCGAACGGAACGTAAGCCCCTTTATCTGGATCTGCTCTTTGGCAGCAAACGCTAAAACGGCACTTTTATACATAGCAATATAGTAGCAAAATTGCCGTTACTCAAAAAAGAGGAACTTGGACCCATTTTATTTTTGGGTCAATTTCGCTACTTCGGCGGCAAAGCGGGCCAGGTGCTCGCGGATTTGCGGTTGTTTGGTTTCCAAAAGCGGCAAGAGTGTGTTGCGCACCCAATTACGGCGGTAGATATCGTCAAAATTAGTTTGATCGGTCACGTAGGAAAGTTTATTTTGAGCCACGTACGTTTCTACTTGCTCGCGCGTAACGCACAACAAGGGTCGCACAATCTCCACCCCGTTGCAAAGCGGCCGGCGCAGTGGAATTCCCGCCAACCCCTGCACCTTAGTGCCGCGCAGCAAATTTAACAAAAACGTTTCGGCCAAATCATCTAAATGATGCCCCAGCGCCAGCTTAGTAGCGCCCCATTTTTTGGCCACTTGTTGATAGGCGTTGTAGCGGGCTTTGCGCGCACCGTGTTCGGGGCTCAAATCATATTTTTGAGCTACTTTTTTAGCATCCACTTTTTTAACAAACAACTCAATTCCCAGATGTTGGCAAAGCTGACGGCAAAAGTCTTCATCGGCTTGAGCCGCGCGACCGCGCAAGCCGTGATTTACATGCACCGCAGCCAGCGCAAAGTGTTTTTCTTTGGCAAGATATTGCAAAAAATGCAGCAAGCAAACCGAGTCTGCACCGCCGGAAAGACCGACCAGCACGCAATCTTTGCGGGAAAGCAGCGCTGCGGCAAACGCACGCATTTTAGGAAGAACGGAAGCATTAAAATTCTTTTTTGTCATATAAAAAAGTATAATAAATTAACAGGAGTTTTTTAATATGGATAAAAAAAGAGTTTTAATTGTGGAAGATGAAATGAGCATTGTGGAGTTGCTAACGCTCGTTCTTACGCGCGAGGGATATGAAGTTTCTTCGTGCCAAACCGGGCGCGATGCCATTGCCACGATGAAAGAATTTCATCCGCACCTTGTGCTTTTGGACGTAATGCTCCCCGGGCTGGACGGTGCGGGTATTATCAAGATTATGGCGGAAGACGAGATGCTTTCTAACATTCCGGTACTGGTAACATCGGCGCTGGTGGAATCGGCGCACATGTTCCAGCCGTATCCGCAAGTGAAAGGCTTTTGCTCAAAGCCCTTTGTGCTCGCTGACCTGGTTGGCAAGGTAAAAAAAGCCATCGGCGACGAGATGTAATTTGCGAGTTTGCAATAAAAAAATCCCCGACGAAAGTCGGGGGTTTTTATTTCATACGTAGTTATAAATTTGCTTTATAAAAACGCGTATTCCTTCCAGAAATTATTTAATACTTCGTCCAAAAATAGCTCTTTGCTGGTTTGCCCGTTAATCACCGTGCTTAAACTGACACAGGTATTTTTGCATGAAACCGGCAACTGGGTATTTAAATAAATTCCCGCGCCCAATAGCCAAGTATTGTCGTTTGTTTTTTCAGCCAAAATTCCGGCGCATTTTTTCCAAGTGGAAGACGTGCTGTCCTGCACAAAGATATCCCCCGTTTTGGAAATTTTCGTTTTTACGTTGAGCACATTTATAATTACATCGCTAATGGCATTGGTCATGGCCCAGGTTAATTTCTCCCCCGTCACTTCAAATTGCGGATTCAAAATCAGCGTAAAATAAACGCCCCCTTCCCCGGCAAAAAACGGTTTTTCGTCACGGTCAACGGCCGCGGTTTGTTGACAGGCCAAAATAAGGGTCCCGTCCGTTTCTTGAATCGCTAGACTGCGTGCCAAGGATTGCGTGCTGGGAATTTTCTCCAGCCCGATTACTTTCTGTACGGTTTTAAAGGTAATAGTTTGTTCCATAATTTGATTATACCTATTTTAGTTTCATTTGTTTTAATTCAAAGAGCCGATCTCGCAGTTCCGCGGCCAATTCAAAGTTGAGCGCATCGGCCGCATCGCGCATTTGCTGCTCGAGGTCTTTTTCTAAATGTTTGATATTTTTTGCCGTCGGCACAGGCAAACTCTCACTCAAAATGCCAAACGCACTCGTTTGCGCTTGGCGTTCAAATTCTTTCAAATCGGCCTCTGTTTTTTGAATCGTTTTAGGCGTAATATGATGCTCTTTGTTATAGGCTTCTTGAATTTCACGCCGACGATTCATTTCATTAAGCGCGTATTTAATAGAGTCGGTTTTGCGGTCGGCATACAAAATTACTTCGCCCCCCACGTTACGTGCGGCACGCCCGGAAATTTGGATGAGCGTGGTGGTATTACGCAGGAATCCCTCGTTGTCGGCCCCTAAAATAGCCACCAAGCCCACTTGCGGGATATCAATCCCTTCGCGAAGTAAGTTAATGCCTACCAATACATCAAATTCCCCCTGGCGAAATTGTTTTAAGATTTCCACCCGCTCTAACGACTCAATATCACTATGCAGATAGCGGGTTTTAATCTTTTTTTGTACAAAATACTCGCTTAAATCTTCGGCTGTTTTTTTGGTAAGCGCCAACACGAGCGTACGCTCGTTACGTTTATTATGCTCGGCAATTTTTTCAACCAGATGATCAATTTGCCCGGCCGTGGGATGCAAAATTACTTTAGGATCCACCAGCCCGGTGGGGCGGATGACTTGTTCCACGATATGGTTCCCGCTTACCGTAAGTTCGTACGGCCCCGGCGTAGCAGACACAAATACGGTAGAGGGAAGTAATTTTTCAAATTCGTCAAATTTAAGCGGACGATTGTCCAGCGCTGAGGGCAAGCGAAACCCAAAATCAATAAGCATCTGCTTGCGCGCACGGTCGCCGTTGAACATCCCGCGCACTTGCGGCAGCGCCACGTGCGACTCGTCCACAAACATCAAAAAATCATCGAAGCGTCTAAAATAATCGAGTAAACATTGCGGACGCTCACCGGGTTTACGTCCGTCCATATAGCGCGAATAGTTTTCAATGCCGCTGCAAAAACCCGCTTGGCGGATCATCTCCAGGTCGTATTCCGTGCGTTGTTTAAGACGGTATGCTTCCATTTCTTTGCCTTGCGCAATTAACTCTGCGTGGCGAACTGCTAAATCTTGTTCAATTTGCGTGAGCGCATTTTGCGTGTCCTCATCCGTTGCCACAAAGTGCTTAGCCGGGTAAATCCACGCCTCGTCTAGTTCCATAATTACGTTTCCCGTAATGGGGTGAATTTCATAAATATGCGCGATTGTTTTACCTGCAATTTCCACGCGAATAGCGTTTTGTGAATACGGCGTCATCACGTCCACAAACGGGCCCCGCATACGAAACGCCCCCGAAGTAAACTCCAGCTCATCGCGCCGGTATTGAATTTTAATTAAATGGCCGGAAAGTTGCCCGCGTGTCATCTCGGCTCCTTTTTTGACATAGATGCGCATTTCGTTAAAACTATCCGGCGAGCCGATATTGTAAATGCACGAAACCGACGCCACTACAATGACATCTTTGCGCATAAGTAAAGACGTGGTGGCTTTTAGACGCAACTTATCAATCTGGTCATTAACGGCAGAATCTTTTTCGATATAGGTATCCGTTTGCGGTATGTACGCTTCGGGCTGATAGTAATCGTAATAGGAAATAAAATATTCCACGGCGTTATGTGGGAAAAATTGTTTGAACTCGGCATATAACTGGGCAGCCAATACTTTATTGGGCGATAAAATAAGCGTGGGGCGATTTAATTTTTGAATAACGTTTGCCATCGTAAACGTCTTGCCCGAACCGGTCACCCCCAAAAGTGTCTGGCGCTTCTCTCCGGCCAGCACCCCTTTAACAAGTGCATCGATGGCTTTGGGCTGATCCCCCGCCGCAGTAAAATTAGAAACAAGTTCAAACCGGTCCATAAATATATTGTACCTAATAAAACGACACACGCCGCTACGTGTTTATTTTATATACTATTATATATCTGTTACAAGCGGTCATGTCCGCGATAGGAGACCCCCTACTATGGAGTGGAGCGTAGTCATTAACTCGTTTATCGGTATTATTGCCATTTTAAACCCAATCGGAAACGTACCGATTTTTTTGGAACATGTAGAAAACGAAACCCCCAAAGTGCAACGCTTGGTGGCCATCTTGATGGCTTGTTCTATTTTTTGTTTGCTGCTTATTTTCTTTCTGTGCGGGAACCGTTTGCTCACCATGTTTGGGATTACTATCCCTGCATTTAGATTAGCCGGGTCCATCGTTATTTTGCGCGTAGGGTTGCGCATGTTACAAGGAAAAAGCAAATTTGAAAACAGCGGCATGGAAACCGCAGCCGCTTCCGGCACTACCTTTGAAAAAGCACGTAACAGCTTAAGCCATATTCTCGTTCCCGTGGCGATGCCTTTGTTTATCGGCCCGGGCTCTATTACGACGGTTATTTTGTACGCCGAAAAAAGCACTACATTTCTAATGTCGATGAGTATGGTTTTTGTGCTTTTTGTCAGCGCGTGTGTGGTAGGAGCCTGTTTGGTGGGAGCCCGTTGGATTTTTAGCAAAATCGGACGCAACGGTACGCAGATTGTAATTCGCTTTATGGGTATGATTTTGTGTGCGATCGCCATGCAATTTATGATTGACGGCGTAGCGCAATTATTGCCCGGCGTGTTAAACGACAGCTTTGTACACGTGCATGTCAATTAATCCTTTCTAAGCTAAGCAAGAAAATGCTATAATAGAGTATACCTTTTAGGGCAGTTGGCGCAGCGGTAGCGCGTCCGCCTCACACGCGGAAGGTCACAGGTTCAAATCCTGTACTGCCCAAATTTAAAATCCACCCTTGCGGTGGGTTTTTAATTTGGTAAAGTAGGCGGGCAAACTGCTTTGCCCGCGGCAGGATTTGAAAGGCGCAGCGATGTTTTTGTTTGCGAAGCAAGGCAAAAACCGCGAGCCCGGCCTGCAGGAAAACTTCGTCAGAAGTTTTACCGGAAGGCAAATCCCCTACTGCCCATATTTTTCTTCTTAATTCAAAATCCCCCTGCACAAGCAGGGGGATTTGGTCACATAAATAACGGGTACGTTTATTTAATACCGTTCATCCACTTAATAACGTACTTCTTAATGGACAATAGCAGCAGTCCTCCTATGACCGGCATAATCACCAGCGTAGAGAAGAAGCGTATGTTGGAAATATGGCCAAAGTAACCAGAGTAGAAACCTGCGGTAAAGTTAGCCGCAGCGTTAGCTAAGAACCATGTTCCCATCAAGAGTGAGGCAAAGCGAAGAGGGGCCAACTTGGTCACCAAAGACAACCCCACAGGGCTTAAACATAATTCGCCCATGGTGTGGAACATATAGGCGAAAATCAGCCAGAAAATGCCCACTTTGGCATCGGTCGTTTGGATGACGTACGAAGCTGCCACTAAGATCAAAAAGCCAAAGGCTAGACACATAAAACCCCATACAAACTTAGCAGGCGTAGAGGGCTCTAATCCTTTTTTGGCCAAGTTAATCCACAACTTGGAGAACAACGGTGCGAACAAGATAATGAACATCGGGTTCACACTTTGGAACCAAGAAGTAGGCATCTGCCAACCGAAGATAACGCGGTCGGTAAATTTTTCGGCAAAGATGGTCAAGGAAGCACCGGCTTGCTCGAACGCGGACCAGAAGAAAATGCTGAAAAACGCCATAATAAAGATTACGGCAATACGTTGCCACTCGGCGGTAGTAAGCGGGGCATTGGGGTGCTCCAATCTTTCTTCTTTGGTCAGTTTTTTGGGCTTTTTACCTTGTCCTTGCAAGTGCTTATTTTTACCCCAAATAAAAATAATCAAGCCAATAATCATCCCAAAACCGGCTGCAGCAAACCCCCAGCCAAAGCCAATCTTCTCCGCCAGCGTACCAGCTACAAAGTTGCAGATAAACGCACCCAGGTTAATACCCATATAAAAAATGGTAAACCCGGCATCGCGGCGAGGGTCATTTTCTTCATATAGCTCCCCAACGATGGTAGAGATATTCGGTTTGAAAAATCCGTTACCGACAACTAAGAAAAACAATCCCGCATATAAGAAAGACAACGTAGGATTTGCAGCCAACGAAAATTGTCCGAGGGCGATTAAAATTCCACCCACAATAATAGCGCGGCGTTGACCCCAAAATTTATCTGCGATATAACCACCGATTAAGGGGCTCAAGTAAATCAAGCTGGTAACAATACCATATAATTTACTGGCATGGGTTTCGGAAAACTGCATTACTTTAATCAAATACAGTACTAAGATACCACGCATAGCGTAGTAGCTAAACCGTTCCCACATTTCCGTTAAAAACAGTACGTACAAGCCGGTAGGCTGCCGATCTGTCTTCACGGTTACTGCTTGTGAAGTCATGTTTTTTCTCCTTACTAATCTAAACAGGTACTTTTCTATTTTACCAAATTATGAGCCAGGACGGACGAAGAATTTCAAAATGCACCCAACGATTGAACGCTTTGCAGGCCATTTTCCAACTCGGAAAGATTTCCCAAAAGCAACTGCATAGATTGCTTTGTCAGCGTGAAAATATGCACCAGGGAGTAGATTAAATAGAAACCCACTATCAAAAGAATGACGGTGTAGATAATTTTGGCAGCCGGGCTGAGTACTTTGCTCATCCACACAAACGGCAAGGCAAACGGGCCAAGCACTAATCCCATTAAAATAATTCCGGCGTGCGTGAATAAAAAACCTTGCCCGGGCTTAAGGCTCTTCCCGCACGCATGACAATAATTGTCGGTGTCGCGGATTTCGGCGTGACAGCGTTTGCAGAAAAGAGGCTGCGCAGGCGTTTCCAATTCGTTCATAAATCGATCCCTTTACCACGCAAAAAGCGTTTAATATGGCTGCGGGCGTTAGCGGTTTTGGCAAACTCCAGCCAGTCGCGCTTAGGCTCGCCATTTTTGCGGGTGATAATTTCGCACACGTCGCCCGTCTTAAAATTGTAATCCATACGCACCATGCGGTTATTGACGCGGGCTCCTACATAATGATCGCCAATGTCCGTGTGAATAGCATACGCAAAATCGATGGGGGTAGACCCTTCCGGCAACGATTTCACGTCCGCGCGCGGCGTAAAAACGAAAATTTGCTGCAAGTTGACGTCTGTTTTAAATCCCTCCAAAAATTCGCGCGGTGCGGTTAGATCTTGCTGCCACTCAATCCAACGGCGGATCCAGTTAATTTTTTCATCAAAGTTTTTATCTTGTTTTACGTTCCCCAGTTTATAGCGCCAATGCGCGGCGATACCGTATTCGCACGTTTTGTGCATTTCTTCGGTGCGGATTTGAATTTCAATAATATCTCCTGTCGGCGATAAAACAGTAGTGTGAATACTTTGGTACATATTAGCTTTAGGTGTAGCAATATAATCGGTAAATGTACCCGCAATCGGCTTGAATACGCTGTGCACTAATCCCAGCGCGCGGTAACAATCCGGTACCGTTTTAGTAATAATGCGCACTCCCAAAGAATCTTGGATTTCCGCAAAGCTGCAATTATGCTTTTTCATCTTGCGATAAATGGAATAATAGTTTTTGGCGCGCGCTAAAATGCGCGAGTCCAAATGCTCGGCCTCAAGCGCCGGAGCCAGGGCTTGTTTGAACGCCTCCAGCGCAGCTTGCCGGTCGGCGGTGCGGGCTTCCACCTGTGATTTAATATCCTCGTATAGGTCAGGGTACAGGTACTTAAAAGATAAATCTTCCAAATCGGTTTTGATGGTGAACATCCCCAACCGCTGGGCCAGCGGCGCATAGAGTGAGATTGTTTCGTACGCTTTGAATTGTTGCTTTTCCGGCGACATATATTGCAGCGTACGCATATTGTGCGTGCGGTCGGCAAGCTTAATTAAAATAACGCGCACGTCTTCGGCCACGGCAATAAGCATTTTGCGCCAATTTTCCACGGTTTCTTCATCGGTGGAATTAAATTTCAGGTCACTAATTTTAGTAACGCCCTGCACCATGTGGGCAATTTCTTTGTTAAATTCTTTGCGGATGTCTTCGAGCGTAACGCCGGTATCTTCCACCGTGTCATGTAAAAGGCCGGCACAAATCGTGTCGGCATCCAGGTTAAAGTCCATTAAAATATTGGCCACGTGGCAGCAATGGATAAAGTACGGCTCGCCGCTTTCGCGCTTTTGGTCTTTATGGGCGTTTTGGGCAAAGTGATACGCCTTCTCAATCAGCGAAGTATCTTGATTGGGGTTGTACTCTTTAAACTTAGCAAGCAATGCTTTCAAATCGGGCGCGTTCATAAGTCCCCCAAAATATCTGCGGCCGCACGCTTTGCCACACCCGGCTCGCCCAAACTCTGCCGCAAGGCTAAAAGCTCGCGGTGCATATCCGCCAATTTTTGCGGATGAGCAAACATATCCTGCGTGAGCGCGCTACAGTTTTGAACTGAAGCCCTCCATTGGATTAGTTCTTTGACCAACGGCCTATTCACCAGCAAATTCACCAACGAAATATATTTTACTTTTATCACCAATCCGGCGATCAAAAATGTGGGCCAAAACATCTTATAAGCCACCAGCATCGGTACTCCCAAAAGGGCATTTTCTAACGTGGCCGTACCGGAACACGCCAGCAAAAAATCCATCTGCGCGCGCATTTTGTAATCGGTTTCTTTAACAAAATGGAAATTTGCCGGGGGCTGTTCGCCCAGCAGTTTAATAAAATCTTGCTCGTTAGCGTCCGGCAGTAAGAAAATATACGCCTGCGTGTTGGGATATGTTTTGCAGATTTCTTTGAACGTTTGGTAAAACACCGGCGTTAGGCGCGTGATTTCCCCGCGGCGACTGCCGGGCAAAATTCCCAATTTCCAAGCGTACGTTTTAGGATCTTTGATATCAAAATTTTTAGATAGCGGCGCGGGCATTTTATCCAAGAGCGGGTTGCCTAAAAACACCGCATTTCCCCCGCGCTCTTTGTGAAAGGCCGGCTCAAACGGATAAATCACATACATCTTTTTGGTAAGCGCCGCCAGCCGTTTAGCACGGTATTGGCGCGACGCCCATACCTGCGGTGTAACGTAATAATAGGCGGGTATATTTTCTTCTTTGGCTACTTTTAAAAACTGATGATTAAGCCCGTAATAGTCCACCGCAATAAATGCCGCGGGTTTTTGGGTTTGTAAAATCGTACGCACTTGTTTGATGAGCTTGAAAAACAACGGAAGTTTTTTGAGGGGCTCTACAAACCCCGATATGCCTTCGCTGGCCAAGTCTATCACAAATTCGTCGGCACATTCTTTAAGGCGCGGCCCGCCGATGGCAATCACGCGCACGGACGGGTCCAGCTCTTTGATGGCGCGCACTAAATTGGCGGCGTGAATATCGCCGGATATATCCCCTGCGGAAATTAAAATCGTTTTGCCGGACGTTTGTGTCATACGCGTACCTTTTCTACATTATACCTCATATTTTGGCGTTTTGGATAGCAAAAGCCTCTTTGACAACCCTGTTTAGATTGGTATAATGTTTGTATGAAAGAACGTTGCCTGGTACTCATTAAACCCGACGCGCTGGAAAAGCGGCTTACGGGAGTGATTTTGGATCGGCTGGAACGGCTGGAGTTAGATGTAATAGCTGCCAAAGCTCTTACACCGACGGAAGATTTAATCCGCGCGCACTATCAACATTTAGCAGGCAAACCGTTTTTAGAAAGTGTAGTGCGTTATATGCTGGGCGATTATAACCCCGGCGCCAAGCGCAAAATTTTGGCTTTTATATTTCAAGGAGAGGACGCTGTAGCTAAAATACGGCGCACGGTAGGGGCTACCAACCCCAACAATGCCGCCCCGTGGACTATCCGCGGTAATTTTGGCAAAGTAGATGCGCAGGCCGACATCGTGTACAACTGCGTGCACGCCTCCGACAACGCGCAAGACGCACAGCGCGAAATTGCCTTGTGGTTTGAACCGCAAGAAGTATTGGACGCTTAATATGAATTTATCTCGTTTTTATAAAGCAGTTAGTGGAACGGCTGTACTGTTGCTTACGGTTACTTCGTTAGGGACGGCTGCCGAACAATCTATTTCTCTATCCACCAAAGACGGCTGGGCCTTATCCGCCGTTTATTCACCCGCTACAAAAAATACTACCGTCGTCTTGCTGCATGATTTAGGCAAGAATAAAGCAGAATTTTCTTCCTTCCGAAAAGCACTTGCCAAAGCCGGGTTTGGCTATGTGGCGCTCGATTTGCGCGGTCATGGGCAAAGCACTTCCCGCGGAGGATATAAATCTTTCGCTAAAGAAGGAGTCGACAACCCTTTTAATAAAATGATGCAAGACACATTGGCCGCCGTTTCCTTCTTAAAATCAAAAGGGGTCAGTGAAAATCACATTATTTTACTGGGCACAGGTTTAGGTGCCAACGTGGCTGCCAAAACCGCCGGGGCGCTTCCCAATTTAAAAGGGATCGCGTTAATTAGCCCCAGTGCCAACATACGCGATGTACTCCCCGTGCCGGCCTTGCGTACTTTTAAAGGGGCGGTGCTCATCGCCGCCAGTGCCGATGAACGCAAAGGGTTTTTGGAGGCCAGTATCTTGCGCAATGTATCCTTTTTAACCGCCGGAGCTGGGCATGTCACTTTCTTAACAGCTTATGACGGAAGTTCCCATGAACTATTGGATAAATATCTTACGCCTTCCGTTGTGCAATGGGTAGCCACGCCCGTGCGGCCCGAACTCTTGCCGGATGCCAAGTTGCCGCTTTCTCACCGTGCCCCAATTCAATCCGAACCCGAAACGGACTCTTTGTTGCCGTCCGTGCTGATGGAACAGGAGAATTCCCATGAAACCCGCACGCATTGTTTTCCCAGGATTTTGGTTCGGCCAAAGTGATTTGAAAAAAGCCGAAGATTTAGCACGACGCGGCGTGGGCGGCTTCTGCTTATACAATGCCAAAGCACAAGAAGCGCAAGATTTCATCAAGCGCATGCAGGATGTTTCCCCGTACGACCAACTGCTTTTCTGTGCCGATATCACCAATAATTTACGCGAAGTAATCACAAACGCGCCGGAGCTTCCTGCCAATGCAAAAATTTGCAAATATGAATTGCCGCAAGATGTGGCGTATCGCAAAGGATACCTCACCGCGCGCATGGCGCTAGCTGTGGGGATTAATTGGGTGCTTGCCCCGGTAGTGGATCTGGGATATAACGCCTATACGTTTAGCGATGTGCCGCTGAAAGTGACGCAACTGGCCGGCGATTTTATTGCCGGACTTTCCAACGGAGGCGCGCTCAACTGTATTAAATATTTCCCCGGCGTTTCGGGCGCGCTTAAAACATTAGCACAACTCGAAGACGCGGAATTTATCCCCTATAAACATATGTTCCGCCGCGCCGATGCAATTATGCCCTCGGATATGATTTTCCCCAACATTGATAACGATACGCAAGCTATGCTTTCGGATAAAGTAATTCGCGGGCTACTTAAAAAACGCCTGAATTACAAAGGCTGCGTGGTCAGTTTTCCGCTATTCAAAGGACGTCTGAAATACGAAGGCCCCAGCGCGGTAAAAATGCTGCACTCTAAAATTGAAAATATCCTGGCACCTAAAGATGCCGACACGGTCATCGACGCTATTGAGCGCGAACTCAACAAAGGATTTTTGATGGATGAAATTATTCACGCTGTTTCTAATCACGAAATGTTTTTAAGTAAAGTGGCTGCCGGGCCGGAACCATTGTCTATTCACGAAGCATTTGAAATGGCCGAAAAAGATTTCCAAAAGAAATAAAACGTCTCAAGCAAAAAGAGCCCCGCAAAAGGGGGCTCTTTTTTTAGTATAGATTTTTTTAGCCGGCTGCTACGGCCGCCCCGATGAGTGCTAAAATCGTTCCGCCAAATAAGAAAATCAAAATAATCGGAATCAGCGCCACAACGATAGTCAACCAACCGAATATTTTGGCCCACTTGGCCATGTCTTTGGCTTCCGGCAAACGTTCTTGGTAAATCAAATCGCTGCTGCGTAGCGAAAACACGAGCGCCGCCAGCGCCAAAGGGATCGTCCAAAACCCGGTAAAGCACGAGGTAATGATCGCCACAATCACCAACACAAAATGCGTGTTTATTTGTTGTTCGTTCATACAAAATCCTCCGGTAAATATGCTATTATTGTAGCAAATACCAAAGGAGATATTGATGAAAAAACTAATTAGTTGTTTAACTGTATGCTTTTTAGTATCCGCATGCACCAGTCAAATACACCGACCGATTATTGCCGGCACACAACCTGCCGACTTTTCTTGGCGTTGCCAGAGAGATTTTCCGAACGGGCAACCTAAAGAAAAGGTACTAGTCCCACAAGAATTGGATGTCCGTTCTTGCGATGTATCCACTTGGGATTTTAGCAATTATACGGCAACCGAATTGGCAGATATCCTTACCTTTGATTCAAAAACCAAGTTTCCACCCAAAGATAAATTGCCTAAAGGATTTTCACCTGCTAAAATTTTGAAACAAAATCAAAACCCCGGTTTGAATATTCACAAATTGCATAAACAAGGTATTACAGGCAAAGGGGTCAGCGTAGCTATTATGGACCAAAATTTGCTCTTGGATCATGAACAGTACGCAGATCGCTTACAATACTATTGGCAAGATCCTATTTACCAACAAACTAAAGCCAGCATGCATGGGGCGGCAGTAACATCTATCCTGGCGGGCAAAACCGTGGGTGTAGCCCCGCAAGCGGACGTTTATTACTGGGCAGAACATCTAAAAATAGATGATAATGGCATTTTAGATGCAGGCGAAGCGGGAGAAGACCTAATCCGTGTTTTAGATTATAATTTCAGTTTACCTGAGGAAAAACGCATCCGCGTCGTTTCCATTTCGCGCGGATTTAATAAACGCGATAAGGGCTCCGAAAAATTCAACGCTGTTCTCAAGGAATTTGCCGATAACTATATTGCCGTATTCACCAGGGGAAAAGAAGACCTCTCATACTATGCCGATATACAGAACCCTCTTGTTCCAACAGACTTTCGCGTAACGGCCGCTCCCAACGGCCCGCAAGATTATGTGCATTATGCAAATGGCGGATTATCCTGGGCCGTGCCTTACTTAGCCGGGCTGTATGCACTGGGCGTGCAAGTATATCCGGCCCTTACTAAAGAAATTTTTATGCAGGCCGCGCGTGATACCGCCAATACCCAAACATGCACCTATCAAGGAGAAAAATTTACCGCACGTTATTTTGTAAATCCAACCGCTTTAATCAACCGGCTTAAAGAACTTAATAACGCAAAATAAATTTATGCTCAGCCAAGGCCGCCCCTAGAGAGGTTTTTTATGATCACCAAAAAGGATGTAGAACTGGCCGGCAAACTTGCCAAAATGAGTGTAAGCGAGCAAGAAGCCGCCATTTATGAAGAACAACTGCGCGCGTTATTTGGATGGGTGGACGAATTAGCCACCGTAAATACCGATAACGTAACCTTGACCAACGCCACGTTGGCCGCGCATGTGCGCAAAGACCAAGCCGTTACTGACGAGCAAGCCGCCGCTAACCTGCGCGCCATGTTTGCCCAAGAGCTGGACGGCCAAGCCAAAGTAAAGAAGGTGCTTTAAGATGACTATTTCACAAATTGTTAACGCCGTTACTTCCGGCACCAAAACCGCTGAGGAAATCACGCGCTACTATTTAGCACAAATCAAAGAGAAAAATCCGCAAATTAACGCGTTTGTGGAAGTATTCGAAGAAGATGCCCTCGCGCAAGCCAAAGCCGTCGACGCCAAAAAAGCACGCGGTGAAAAACTGGGTACTTTGGCCGGCGTACCGGTCGGCATCAAAGACAACATATTATACAAAGGGCACAAAGCAACTTGCTGCTCCAAAATGCTGGAAAATTACACCGCCGCTTATACTTCTACGGTGGTGGAAAAATTACTGGCGCAAGATGCGGTAATTATCGGGCGTACCAACATGGATGAATTTGCCATGGGCAGCTCCAACCAAACTTCGGCCTGGGGCGTGGTACATAACCCAGCAGATTTAACCCGCGTTCCCGGGGGTTCTTCGGGCGGATCGGCCGCAGCTGTAGCAGCCGGTATGATCCCCGCCGCCTTGGGAACTGATACGGGCGGCTCTGTGCGCCAGCCCGCCGGATTTTGCGGAGTCGTGGGAATTAAGCCGGGCTACGGGCGCATTTCGCGCTACGGCGTAATTGCCTTTGCCTCCAGCGCCGACCAAGTGGGCGTGTTGGCAGAAAATGTGGCGGATGCTGCACTCGTGGTGGAAGTAATTTCCGGCAAAGATCCGCACGATTCTACTTCTCTGCAAACGCCTGTTCCGCATTATGCACAAAACTTCACGGCTGATTTAAAAGGGGTAAAAGTGGGACTGCCCAAGGGCTTTCTGGACGGATTAAACCCCTCTATCAAAAAACAGACCGAGTTAGCCGCCCAAAAATTAAAAGAGTTAGGCGCAGAGTTGGTGGAAGTAGAAGTCCCGTTGGCTAAATATTCGGCCCCGTGCTATTACATCATTACCAGCGCGGAAGCCAGCTCCAATTTGGGCCGCTACGACGGGATTCGCTACGGATATGCTGCCAAAGAGGCTAACGGTCTATCTGATTATTACGAAAAATCACGCGCATTGTTTGGCCTGGAAGTAAAAAAACGTATCATCATCGGCACCTACGCGCTCACATCCGAGCGTTACGAAGAATGTTTTTTAAAGGCCCTCAAAGTGCGCGAACTGATCCGCGAAGATTTCAAAAAAGCGTTTGAAAAAGTAGACGTTATCTTAACACCTACCTCACCCACAACCGCTTTTAAAATTGGCGAACAAGAATCTAACCCGCTTGCCCTGTATTTAGCAGATTTGTATACATGCCAGGGTAACATCGGCGGACTGGCCGGCATCAGCGTGCCGTTTGGAAAAGATGAAAACGGCCTGCCTATCGGGGTACAGTTCTACGGACAAATTTTAGAAGAAGAAAAGATTTTAAACGCAGCATATCATTTGGAGAAGGCCACAAAATGATTGTATCGGAATTTTCGTGCGGGGGCGTAATCTTAGACGGGCGCAAGGTACTCTTGGTGCAAGTCAAGAATATGAAAGGCAAAAAAATTTGGACCTTCCCCAAAGGCCATATTGAAGCGGGAGAAACCCCCCGCCAAGCTGCCCTGCGCGAAGTATTAGAAGAAACCGGATACAAAGCCATCATCGTACGCCCCATGATCCGCGTGAAATATGCGTTTACCTTTCAAGGCAACTACATCAAAAAAATGGTGCAGTGGTATTTAATGAAGAAACTGGGCCGCATTGGCAAACACGATGCCAGCGAAATCTTGGCGATCCGCTGGGTATCGTTACTCAAGGCACACGAACTGGTGCAATATCCCAGCGATATCCGCCTGGTGGATATGCTCCTGGCTTCTTTAAACATCAGCCCGGCCGAAGAACCCACCCACGATGACGAAGACAATTAAAAACGAGGCACATAAATATAGCGCCTCGTTTTGCTCACACTTCTAATAAAATTAGTAAACAATCTGGATAATACTCATTACAATAAGCACAATACCCGCTATCAATTCGAGTTTTTTGCTTAACAAATTTTTGCTATCCTCGCCGCCCAAATGAGCGCCTAACAAGGACAACACAAACGTAATGATAAGCAGCAACATGACATCAGGGAAGAAAGTACGTCCTACTGTTTCTAACGCGTAGCCTACCAAAAAGCTATTCATGCCGATTAGCGCAGAGACCTTGGCTAATTTCCAATTATCCCCCGCATCCGCATCACCGAAACTGGGCGATTTTTCAATGTATTCGAGCATAAATTTAATTCCCAGCAAGAGCAGGAACGCAAACACTACCCAATTATGGGCAAAATAAGACCAACCGTGGAAAAGAATACTAATGATGTAGCCCAAACCAAACAAAAGCACATTGAATAGGGTAAAGACCAACGCCAATTTCACAGAAAATACGCTTTTGTTCTCTTTCGTCATTTTAACAGCAGACATATTGGCGCTTACCATATTGTCCACGCAGATACAAACAAAAATAATAATTACCGATAACATGTTCATAAGACACCTCGTGCTCAAGATACCGTCATTCTACCAAATGCCTACACCTTCTAGCAATACCTTTACACCCAAAAATACTAATACCAGTCCACCCAGTATTTCCATATTTCGTCCAAATTTGTATCCCAAGTACCGCCCTAGGTAAAAGCCGCATAAACTTGTTACAAACACACAAAGCACCAGGGCAATAGTCGTCTGCCAAAAAGAAACGGTTGCCAAAGCCAACCCCGCCCCTACCAAAAGTGCATCTACACTGGTAGCCACGGCCAACATAATCTGCGTGCGAAGTGAATTTAACACAGGCACTTGCTCTTTGCCTTTTGGGGTAAACGCATTTTTAATCATGTGCAGCCCGATAAACACCAAAATCGCACAAGCAATCCACGGAGCTATCGCTTTGCCGGCATGCAACAAAACCCCGCCTTCAAAGCCGATGGTAAACATGATAAAGTGCGCCAAGGCAAAAAGTAAACTCACCTGCCATAACATACGGGCGTGACCCTTTACCTGTTGCGAGCATCCAGCCGAAACAGTAACTGCCAAGTTATCCATGGAAAGTCCGGCCGCTACTAAAAAAGAAGACAACATATTCATCATTAATTATGATACCATTTTATAATAGGGGGAAATAGATGCAATCGCTCAAAGAGCTTTACAAAATTGGAATGGGGCCGTCCAGCAGCCACACCATGGGGCCGCGCAAAGCCGCCGAACAATTTGCAGCTGCACATCCGCAAGCTGTCTCTTTTAAAGCAACTTTGTATGGCTCATTGGCTGCCACCGGCAAAGGACACTTAACCGATTTTGCCATCAAAGAAGGGTTTGAGCCACGCCCGGTGACGATTGATTGGGAACCGACTGTTTTTCTGCCCACACATCCCAATGCGTTACGTTTGCAAGCGCTCGACAAAGCCGATCACGTTTTGGCACAAACTACCGTCTACAGTATCGGCGGCGGCGAGATTATGGACGATCAACATCACACGCAGCCCCCGGCTTCTGTTTATCCGCACCGTTCCATGTCGGAAATTTTGGATTACACCGCCCAGCACCGCATGCTCTTGTGGGAATATGTGGAAGAGTGCGAAGACCCCGCAATCTGGGATTATTTAACAACGGTTTGGAACACCATGCAAGAAACCATGCAACGCGGCCTAGACAAGCGCGGCGTGCTACCCGGCTCGTTAAATTTAGAACGCAAGGCCCGGCGCTATTTACACAACGCCGAACAATCCCCCCAATTTTTACGCCGCATGAACAATCTGTTTGCCTATGCTTTAGCGTGCGCCGAAGAAAATGCATCGGGCGGACAAGTAGTCACGGCCCCCACCTGTGGATCTAGCGGGGTAGTTCCTGCCGTGTGCCGCCAAATCAAGGAAATTTACGGCTTTGAAGATATCACCATCATCCATGCGCTGGCTACGGCGGGCTTGTTTGGCAATTTGGCCAAAACCAACGCTTCCATTTCCGGCGCGGAAGTAGGATGTCAGGGAGAAATCGGCGTAGCATGTGCCATGGCTGCTGCGGCTGCTTGTCAGCTAGAAGGCGGCGACAACCGCCGTATCGCTTACGCCGCCGAGATGGGACTTGAGCACCACCTGGGGCTCACCTGCGACCCGGTGGATGGCTTGGTGCAAATCCCCTGCATTGAGCGCAACGCGCTGGCTGCTTCACGCGCACTCGATTGTGCTACGTATGCGTTAATTTCAGACGGAGAACATCGCATCTCATACGACAACGTGCTGGCCACTATGATGCAAACCGGCCTGGACATGAAAAAAGAATATCGCGAAACCGCTAAAGGCGGGCTGGCGCGTTTCTTCAAGAAAAAATTATTTCGTTTTAAGCGCAAATCACGCTTGCGCAAAATGAAAAACAAGTGAGGATATATGAAGAGATTTTCATTCGGACACTTCGTCGCTATTGTATTGATCTGTACGGGTTTTGTATCCATTGGTATTTCGTTATATGTAAATCAGTTAACCAACAAATTAGAAAAAGAAACGTTTCTTCTATTAAAAGAATTCGCCGATCAGGATGCCCAACACATCCGCTCGCAAGTGGCTGCCGATCTAGGCATGTTAAAAGCCGTTTCAACAGCTATGTCTATTTTGCCGGACCCGACTCTAGATAACATGACCGAACTGCTGGTTACCGAACGCAATCAAAACCTTTTCAAAAATATGGCTCTGGGTAATACCAATGGCGTTACGTATTTGGATAACGGAACGATGGTAAATTTAGCCGGGATGCCACACTTTGAACTGGCTGCAAAAGGCCAAGCACAAATTTCCGAGCGCGTAACCGATGTATTGGATGGCGCCAATATTCTAGTGGAATCCGTGCCGATTAAAAATAAAGATGAAGTAATCGGCGTGCTGATGGGAACACGCGAGACTGCTGAATTCGGCAAGCTATTGGATATGCAATCCTTCGGCGGAGAAGGGTATTCTTTGATCGTAGATTCCAATGGGGATAAAGTAGTAGAATCCTTCCACAAAAACGCCATTAGCGGCCTCTATAATATCTTTGATATGCCCGATGATCCCGACCACAAACTGCGCGACCAAGTACTTAAAGATTTTAATGCGCGCAAAAGCGGTATTGTAAAATATACTTCCGCCAAACGCGGCACATTGTATATAAGTTATCAACCGCTAGGGATTAACAACTGGTATTTAGTTTCCGTAGTTCCGGAAGAGCACATTACTAAAATTACCAATACTTTCATTACATTGCTACCAGCACTTTGCTTGCTGATTGCTTTAGCGGCTCTTTTGTTGGGGGCTTACTTACGTTATATATGGCCCAATTTGCGTCAACATTTCTCTTCCTCAGAAGCCAAATGATATGAAACAAATCCCGCACATCCGCGATTTACATAACATTTTAGTTCTACGGGGCGAGGGCTCGCTGGGGGATGCGGTGATTTCCTCGTGTTGTTACCGCGGGCTCAAACGCGCCAATCCCGCGGCCAAAATTTCGGTAGCGTGTTTTGGCTCGAACTATGAATTTTTAAAAAACAACCCCTACATTGATACCGTTATCAAACTGCCTATTCCCAAACTTATCCGCCCTAATCAACGCTGGCTGACACTTATTTGGCAAGGACTCAAGTTGCGCCGGTATCACTTTGATTTAGTATTGGATAGCTCGGACAAAGATTACAAAAACTGGCGTTTGTTTAAATGGCTGGCCGGCGGAAAACATGTGTTGGATTGTTTTACCAGCCCGGTGCAACCTTTTGGGGCGCCCCACGCGCACGGCAGCACGCACGAGCAAGCTATCTTGAAATTACTGGGCGTTGAAAACCCCGACAAAACGTATGATTTGCCTGTCCCCCCCAAAGATGCCCGGGAAGTAGAAACCTGGTTGCAAACGCATCATATCAAAGATTTTATTTTGTTAAACCCTTCCGGCTCGGTAGAAAAGAGACGCTTTTCGGCCGCCACATTGCACAAATTGTGCGAGTTACTCACACGCTTTCAATGTCCGCTCATCGTGCCCGTAATGCCGTCTATGCAGAAGCACTGGCAGACAATCTTTAACGACGTGCCGAACACGTACGTAAAACCTACCCAAAGTATTTTTGAATTATTCGAGTGGGTGCGCCGCGCTAAATTAGTCATCACGCCGGATACTTCGGTGGTACATATTGCCGCAGGTTTCCAAAAACCAACGCTTGTATTTTATAATTCTTACTCGGTATATAACGCCCCCGATAATCCGCGCGCTTTAATCGTGCAAACGGACCGGGCCGATGTCAACAAGTTCGATTGGAAGGCGGTAGAAACCCAACTGCAAGCCCTACAAAAAACACTTTAATATCGGCAGCTGCGCGGGCAAAGTTGCGTCTGAAATACGAATTTGCTAGAATAGAAATAGTGATTTATGGTGGATGTAGCTCAGCTGGTTAGAGCGCCGGTCTGTGGAACCGGAGGTCGCGGGTTCAAATCTCGTCATCCACCCCAAATGATTTTTCCCCCAACGATGTGTTCGTTGGGGATTTTTTTGAACAAAAAACTCCCCCCTGCTAAGCAGAGGGAGTTTTGTTAAAAACGCAACTTTACAAGAATACGTTGTTATTTTTGACCGGTTCTGTCTTTGCGGTCTTGATAGTGCGTATGCAAGAGCTCGTGTGCTTTATGATCGCCAATCTTTTTAAAGATACGCCCATAGAGCGCCATCACATCTTTGTTATCTTGCGATTTGTAAGACAACGTAGCATCCTCATCATACAAACCTTGCGCACGTTGTTTGCGAATTGCCCAACCTTCATATTGAGGTTGACCGGCACCCGCCACACAACCGCCGGGGCAAGACATCACTTCAATAAAATCATACTGTGCCTTACCGGCTTTGACGTCATCGAGGAGTTTGCGCGCGTTCTTGAGCCCGCTGGTTACGGCCACACGGATGGTATGTCCGGCTACGTTTACCGTAGCTTCTTTGAACTCTTTGCTTTCGCGCAACACATTGAACTTAAGTTGGCCGGCTTTGGGATCCAACTCGGCCGCAGCGTAACGAAGCGCCGCTTCCATCACACCGCCGGACGCACCGAAAATAACACCCGCGCCGGTTTTGGTACCAAACGGCGTGTCATATTCTTCGTCGGGCAAGCTGGCAAAATCAATCCCCGCGGCTTTAATCATATTAGCTAGCGAAACCGTGGTGACTACGTGGTCCGTATCCGGATTTTTATCCACGTAGAATTTGTCGAGCTTGGCTTCCATTTTCTTGGCCGAGCACGGCATAATCGCCACGACGACTAAGTCTTCGCGTTTGCCGCCTTTTTGTTCAAAATCAGCCTTGAGCACGGGCCCCATCATTTGCATGGGTGAGCGGGCGCTGGAGAGATTGGGGATAAAGTCCGGCGTGAATTTTTCGACGTAATTTACCCAAGCCGGGCAGCAGCTGGTCAGTTGCGGCAAGCGGTCTTTTTTGGTAAAGCGTTGGATAAATTCCGTAGCTTCTTCTACAATTGTCAAATCCGCAGCAAACGAAGTATCATACACATAATCAAACCCTAACATGCGCAGCGCAGCGGCAATTTTGCCGTCCACCGACACGCCGGGTTTAATGCCAAATACTTCGCCCAAGCCTACACGCACGGCAGGGGCGATGTGCACGGCTACTTTTTTGTCGGGGTTGTTAATGGCTTTGTAAACCTCTTCCACTTCGCTGGGGTTGGGCATCAAAGCGCCCGTCGGGCAGACGCGCGCACATTGACCGCAGGATACGCACTCTTTGTTTTCGCACATATCTTTAGCAAACGCCGTAGAAATGCGGGCACGATAGCCGCGATACGAAAAGTCAATCGCGCCAATGCCTTGTACTTCGTTGCAGGTGCGCACACAATTGCCGCACAAAATACATTTGCTTTGGTCGCGCACTAAGGCCGGGGCCGTAGCATCTTTTTCATTTTCGTGTTTTTTGATTTTGTAGCGGATTTCGGTAATGCCTAAATCTTTGGCGAACTTTTGGAGTTTGCAGTTGCCCGATTTGCCGCACAACGTGCAGTTGTGGTTACCGGACGCAAGCAACAATTCCAAGTTAATTTTGCGCAGGTGGCGGATTTCGTCGCTATGCACGCGCACTTTCATGCCGTCTTTGGGAGCCAAGGTACAAGAGGTTACAATTCCCATCCCTTCCACGTCTACCAAACACAAGCGGCAAGCGCCGTAAATTTCCAGTTCCGGTTGATAGCAAAACGTCGGGATATTGAATTTGGCTTTGCGCACCAGTTCCAATACGTTACGTTCGCCTTCTATCGGTACTTTTTTTCCTTCGATGTAAACAAATCCTTGATTTTCCATAAACTAGCTCCTATGCACGCACATTCACTGCGCCGAATTTACAGGTATTTTTGCAGTTACCGCATTTGACGCATTTGTTCGGATCAATCTGATGCGGTTTACCCACCGCACCATTGATAGCTTGCACAGGGCAAGCACGTTTGCACATACCGCAGCCTTTGCATTTAGCCGGGTCAATTTCGTAACGGGCCAAGGCTTTGCAAACTCCGGCCGGGCAGCGTTTTTCTACGACGTGTGCCAAGTATTCGTCCTTGAAGTGTTGCAAGGTAGAAAGCACCGGGTTGGGGGCTGTTTTGCCCAAGGCGCAAAGCGAGGTTTTTTGCACGGCTTTGGCCAATTCTTCCAACTTGGTAAGCGTTTCCATCGTACCGCGGCCTTCGACAATATCGGTCAGCATTTTAAGCATCTGGTCGGTACCTTCGCGGCAGGGAACGCATTTCCCGCACGATTCGCGTTGCGTAAATTCCAAGAAGAAACGCGCCACGTTTACCATACAGGTTTTGTCGTTCATGATCACCAACCCGCCGGAACCCACCATCGCGCCTGCGGCTTTTAAAGAGTCATAATCCAAATGCACGTTTAAGTGCTCTTTAGTCAAACATCCGCCGGAAGGTCCGCCGATTTGCGCGGCCTTAAAAGCTTCGGGTTTTACTTTGCCGTTTTCATCGGTTGTACCGCCGGCAATATCGTTAATCACGTGGCTTAAGGTAGTTCCCATCGGCACTTCTACAAGGCCAGTGTTGGCTACGTGCCCGGTTACCGCAAATGTTTTGGTACCGGTGCTGGTAGGTGTACCGATTTTTTTGAATTTATCAGCGCCCATTTCAAACACTTTGGCCACTAACGCCAACGTTTCTACGTTGTTAATAACGGTCGGTTTACCGAATAAACCTTTGTGCGCCGGGAAGGGCGGTTTGACACGCGGCATCCCGCGTTTCCCTTCGACAGAAGCGATGAGCGCGGTTTCTTCACCGCACACAAACGCGCCGGCCCCTTCCATTACGTTGATTTTGAAATTCTTTCCACTGCCGAAAATATTTTTGCCTAAAATGCCTTTCTCTTCGGCTTGAGCAATAGCTTTGCGGATACGCTGAATAGCAAGCGGATATTCCATACGCACATACACATATCCTTCATCCGCGCCGATGGCGTAAGCGGCAATCATCATCCCTTCCAAAACGGCATTGGGGTTGCCTTCCATGACCGAACGGTCCATAAACGCACCCGGGTCGCCTTCGTCGGCGTTACAAATCACATATTTCTTTTCGCCTTTTTCAATACGGGTAAATTCCCATTTTTTCCCGGTGGGGAAACCGGCCCCGCCGCGTCCGCGCAAACCGGACTCTAACATTTCTTTGCAGACTTCTTCGGGGGTCTTGGTTGTGTAGAGACGTTTGGCTTGGGCATAACCGCCGTGGGCGATATATTCGTTAATATCTTCAGGGTTGATGCGTCCGCAATCGTGTAGCAAGATACGTTCTTGCTTGGCATAGAACGGCACATCCGCCACGGTTTTGGCTTTTTCGTCAGTAGCCGGATTGTGATACAACAAGCGGTCAATCACTTCGCCCTTGACCATGGTTTTCTCGACGATTTCGGCTACATCTTCGGGTTTTACTTTGGTGTAGAAAACATCTCCCACGCTCACCAACGGGCCTTGCGCACAGAAACCGCGGCATCCGCTTAAGCTTAAATAATTTTCGCGGCAGCCTTTGGTGATTTCCACACAGCAGGGCAAATTGTGTTTTTTCATTTCGGCTTGGAAAGCTTCATACACTTTGAGTGAGCCACCGGCAATACATCCGGTTCCACCGCAAATCACGATGCGTTTGGTAATATTTTTGTATGCCTCGTTATATTCTTTGGCAATTTGTTCAATGTCTTTATTTGGCATTGGCGGCCTCCTGCGCGACTACTTCGTCAATAATTTGCGCTACTTTAGCAGGCGTAATTTGCCCGTGGACGGTTTCGTCCATTACCATCACAGGCGCTAACCCGCACGCACCCAAGCAGGACACACATTCCAGGGTGAACATCCCGTCGGCGGAAGTATCTTGCCCTTCTTTAAGTTTTAATTTTTCACGCACAATGTTAATGGCCGAGGCCGAGCCCTTTACGTGGCACGCTGTACCGTTGCAAACTTTAATAATGTGTTTGCCTTTGGGCGTGGTAGAAAAGTGAGCAAAAAACGTCGCCACACCAAATACGCGGGCGGGCGATATTTTCAGTTCGTTAGCGATAAAACGCATAATGTCTTCGGGTAAGAAGCCATAAGCATCTTGCACTTTTTGCAAGATGGGGATGAGTCTGGCACTATCGTTGCCGTAATCTTGTAAGATTTTGGCGGCAGGGGCGAAACGGTCTGACATAAGTTCTCCTATAAATAAGTTGTGACAAAACGGCTAACTAATCTTGTGAAAAGCACTAAGCCGAGTGCTTATATTTATTATACCAAAATACGAGTAAAAAAGGATAAGAGGACCGCTCCAAAAATGCTACCATATAGACAATGACAATTTTGATTATTATTTTAATGCTACTGATTAATGCCCTCTTAGCCGCATACGAGATGGCACTAGCGTCTATTTCGCGCACCAAAATTTCCGTCTTATTCCAGGAAAATCAGTCTGGCGCCCAGGCCGCGCTGTTTATGAAAGACCACCTGGAAGGCAGCCTGGCCGTAGTACAAATTGGCATTACATTAGTCGGAGCAATTGCCGCGGCTATGGGCGGCGCTGGGGCAGAGGATGCGCTAAAACCCTTTTTAGCCACGCTTGGAATTACGGGGCCGCTGGCACACGCGGTGGCCATCGCGTGCGTGGTATTGCCGCTTAGCTTTGTAACAATCGTATTCTCCGAACTCGTCCCTAAAACCTACGCCATCAAAAACAAAGAGTGGGTAGTGTTAAAATTTTCTCCGATGATGCGCGTCGTATATGTGTTTTTAAAACCAGTAGTGGAAGTAACGGAAAAACTGGTCCGCTTCTGCACGCAAAAAGCCCCCGCCAAGACCCAAGACCCGCGCACCGCCAAGAAAGCCGCGCTGACCGATTTGCGCACGGCGGCCGCGATTGCTTCTTCCTCGCGTTTGTTCACGCAGGCCGAAGAAAAAATTGTGCTGGCCAGCGCGCAGTTTTGCGTGCGCACCATTGCCGAAATTCAAGTACCGCTTGCGCAAGTGTATTTTTTGAACGCGGACGATTCCATTGCCGACACATTTTTAAAAGCACACCTGGATATGCACACGCGTTTCCCCGTGCTGGAAAACCCGAAAGACCCGCAAAGCATTATTGGCTATTTGAATTTCAAAGATATTTTTTCTTCCACCAAAACCGCCGGCAGTGCCCACACTTCTACGCGCTCGATTGTGCGGCCTATTTTTAAGCTGGAAGAGGACACGCTTATTTCTACCGCCCTTCAGAAACTGATGGCCAACAAGCAGCACATCTGTTTAGTTACCGACGAGGAAAAAGTAACAGGCATTTTAACGCTGGAAGATATTTTTGAAGAACTGGTGGGCGAGATTGAAGATGAGTATGATTTTTCGCTGGCGTATATCCGCCCGTTCGGGGAGTCCTATTTAGTAAGTGCCACGGCTAAGATGAGCGAAGTGTTTGCGGCGTTGGATCTACCCATCCCGTTTGATGTTCCCCCGACTCAAACAGTTACCCAATGGGTCAACGAACAATTAGGCCGAAGCCCCACCAAAAATGAAAAGATCAGCACAGACGGCCTCTTGTTAGAAACCCGCAAATTCCGCCGGCACAAATTGGTGGAAGCGCTAGTCACAAAAGCACAAAAAGAGTTATAAGATTTCCAAAGGCGCAAATTTTAACATAAACGTGCGGCGCGTGCCGTTGCCAAACAAAACGGTAATCTTGGCACTCTCGCCGCTACCCACAATCTGCACGATTTTCCCTTCGCCAAATACGCCGTGTTTCACGCGGCCGCCGATGGCCACACCGTCCTCATTTTTGGGGCCGGGTTGTGGGGCGGGTTGCGGCGGTTTCACAAAGCCGGGCACGCGGCGCGGATCGGACAGGCTGGACTTGGGGCTTGCGTACAAACTACTCACGGGCGGGATATCGTCATACTCTGGGAAATCATTATCTTCGGCGCGTTCGATTTCGTACCCGTCTTCGTCGTACTGTTTTTGAAAACGGCTCTTGCGCGCGTAAAGTCCGTCGGAAAACTGACGTTTGCGCGCGGAAAAGCGCTCGTAATTGCCGCCCGCGTAAGAGGCATTGCCCCCCCACGCAAATTGCGGGCGCGCGGCTTGTGCTTCTTCTTCGGTTAAGAGTTCACTTTCAAACAAAAAGCGCGAAGGCGGGTTTTCCTGCAATTGGCCAAACTTGCGCCGGCGGTGGGCGTAAGTTAAAAAGAGTTTTTCTTTGGCGCGCGTCATAGCCACATAACACAAGCGGCGTTCTTCTTCGGTATCGTCTTCGTTATCGCGCGCAATCGGGAATAAATTTTCCTCTAGTCCCGTCACAAACACATTTTGAAATTCAAGCCCTTTGGCCAGGTGTACGGTCATCAAAGTTACCGCGCCCCCCTCGCCGGCTTGCGTTTCATCCTCGCCGGAAAGCAGCGAAACTTCCTGTAAAAAATCCGCCACGCTGGGCTCCTTTTCGCCGCGTGCGCAACGTTCTTCGTACTCTTTGACCGCGTTAATAAGCGCGTCCAAGTTTTGCAAACGACCTTCGGCTTCGGGGTCTTTTTCCATGTCGTCTTTGACGCTTTGCAAATAGCCCGACTCCGTTAAAATCTTGCTAAAAATATCGGCGGGAGCCGTAAGCAGCATATCGCTGCGCCAGTTTTCAAAAAGCTGGATGAGTTTTACGCACGCTTTCATGGCCCCGCTGCTCAGCCCGGGCACAAATGCCGCTTTTTTAAGCGCGTCATATAAGGATAAATGTTGCTGCTCGGCATACGCACTTAAACGGTCTTGCGCCACCTTGCCCAGCCCGCGCGTGGGCGTGTTGATGATACGCAAGAGACTCACATTATCGGCCGGGTTGATGAGCAAACGCGCATAGCACATAATGTCTTTAATTTCTTTACGGTCGTAAAAGCGCACCGTGCCGATTAAGCGATAGGGAATTTGGTACTTTCTGAAATAATCTTCAAAGCTGCGGCTTTGTGCGTTGGTGCGGTAAAAAACCGCGATGTCTTTGAGGCTGGCGCCCTCATTTTCCACGAGCTTTTGAATTTGCACGCTTACCCAGCGCGCCTCCTCGCCTTCGGTTCCGCATGCGTGCACGGTAATCGGCTCGCCCGCGGCTTTATCGGTAAACAGGTTTTTGTCTTTGCGCTTTTTGTTCTTGGTAATCAGGCGGTTGGACGCATCCAAAATAGCTTTGGTGGAGCGGTAATTTTGCTCGAGCGTGATGATTTTGGCGTCTTTAAAATCTTTTTCAAATTCCAAAATGTTGCGGATGTTCGCGCCACGCCAGGAATAAATACTTTGATCTGGGTCGCCCACGACGCAGAGCTTGCGCGATTTTTCCGTCAAAAATTTTGTAATCATATATTGCGTGCGGTTTGTATCCTGGTACTCGTCGACCAGCACGTATTGGAAAAAGTCTTGGTAATATTCGCGCACGTCGGCGTGGTCGCGCAAAAGAAGTACGGTTTTGACCAACAAATCGCCAAAGTCCAAGGCGCCCGCTTCTTTAAGTTTTTGTTCGTAGCGGCGGTAAATTTCGGCAGCGCGGATTTTGCCGTCCAGGCCCGAGGCGGTAGCTTGCTGCATCATCGTGTCGGACGAAATCATTTCGTCCTTCGCGCGCGAGATAATCCCCACCAGTTGCCCTACTTCCTTCTTGGGCTCTTTGACGCCCATTTGCTCTAATAATAAGGTAACGACTTTCTTTTGGTCGCTCTCATCGTAAATGGCGAAATCTTTGGTAAGGCCTAGTTTCTCGGCATTTTGCCGCAAGAGGCGCACGCCAAACGAGTGAAATGTGTGGATCCACACGCGCCGCCCCGCGCCGGGCACAAGGGCATCTACGCGCTCGCGCATTTCGCCGGCGGCTTTGTTGGTAAACGTAACCGCTAAAATGCGCGCTGGATGGTATCCGTCCGCGATGAGCTTAGCGATTTTAGTGGTAAGCGTTTTGGTTTTGCCCGTGCCCGCGCCGGCCACAATAAGGCACGGGCCACCGTCGTACAAGGCGGCTTCTTTTTGCTGCGGGTTGAGGGAATTAATCGCTTCTTCTACAGTCATTTTGTTTCTTCTTTTTGTTTTTGTGGCATGGCTTGCACGACTTGCAGCCCCATGAGCTTTTTGCCAAGGGTTTTACCAAAAATACTTTCACAAACAGAAAAATAAAATGGGGAACAAAACAGGGCACCGGCACTAATCAGGAATAGATTTCCCAATAGTTTGAGGGATATTTCAATCCCTATTTTCCCGCGTTGCAAATCGGCAGCGGATAGGTGGCTAATAAGATTGTGTTTCATATAGAAATAGATACAACTGCCTACCACAACAAATAAGGCACAATCCAGAAAATAGGAAACAAATACCTTCCAAAAGGGAACATCCAACGGTTGTATTTTTAACTTAAAAATTCGTTTACCTAAAGAAACATCCCCTTTTTGTTCTAAAAGAGCAAAATATATTACGTCAAAAAATATCCAACCCAAAAAACCAAACATTATTAACCAATTTGGCAATTTAGCGACAATACCCATGCTTACAAACCACATCCACAAGTATAACCATGCTATATTAAAACATAGCAATACTATTAAATCAATGACATACGCTCCAAGTAGCCGCCAAAAACCAGGTTTTTGCATAAAATTTCCTATTTTAATTTGAGTTGCACAAACGTCTCAATGTGCTCGCTATGCGGGAAGAAATCAAACGCTTCCACATGCAAAATTTCGTAATGTTGCGTGAGCGTTTTGAGGTCCGTGGCCAGCGTTACCGGGTTGCACGAAATGTACAAAACATTCGTCACGCCCGACTCGGCTACCGCCTTACACGCACGTGGATGCATCCCGCCGCGCGGCGGATCCAAAATGATAAGCGCGTCTTTGCGCTCGATAGGTTGCTCTCTCACAAAGTCTTCCACGCGCGAGCAGAAAAACTGCACGTTGGTAACACCGTTTAGCTTGGCGTTTTCAATCCCATTGTAAATAGCAGGCGCGACACTCTCCACGCAAATACTTTTTTCGCACAGATCCGCGCACGAGAGCGAAAAACTCCCCGCCCCGCCGTAGAGATCATAAATCTTTTTGGGCGCAATTTGTTTGACGATACTTCGCACGCGGCTGTACATCTTCTGCGCCGTCTTGGTATTGGTCTGGAAAAACGACTGCGGGGAAAGTTTGAAAATCACTTCGCGCTCGGTGTTTCCGTCCGGGCCGCTAAGCAAAATTTTCTCAAAAATATGGTCTTTACCCTTGAGAACGCGCAGACTTTCGGGCTCCGCGGTGTCGGCCAGGCCGTTGTTCACCGCGGCCATAATGTTGGCATTGGGCAGCACACTTTCCACGGCTTGCACAAATGTTTTTTCGTTAAAGTCGTCCGTCACAAACAGCACAACTATTTGCTCGCCGGTGTTTTTGCCTTCGCGCACCATTAAGTGGCGCAAAATGCCCGTGTGTTTGCGCTGGTCGTAATACGGCAGATTTTCAGCTTCTGCCCACGCGCGAATCGCACCCACCAAGGACACAAGTTTGTCGCTAAACAAATGGCACTCTTGTAAATCCACCGCGCGGTCCCAACGTCCTTTTAACTTAAAGCCCACGCACTGTTCAAATTCCAGCGGGCGGGTTTTGTTGGCGGGGTCTTTTTTATCGTAATCGTCGCGCCATTTGACTTGATGGCAAAACCCGAGTTCTACTTTGTTGCGGAAATACACCGGGTCATCCGTGACGGTAACGGGGATGTCGTGCGTCCAAAATTCTTTTAAAATTTCTTGCAGGCGCGCGCGTTTTTTTTGCACTTGCTCGTCGTAGGGCAAATTTAAAAGCGTGCAGCCGCCACACGTACCGAAATGTTTACAATTAAGCATTGATTTTAAACAGGCAAACGTCGCCGTCCTTGACGATATAATCTTTGCCCTCGGAGCGGATGAGGCCGTGCTCGCGCAGGGCTTTTTCGCTGCCGAATTTGTCGAGGTCATCAAACGTGTACACGTCGGCGCGGATGAAACCTTTTTCAAAGTCGCTGTGGATTTTGCCGGCGGCTTGCGGGGCGGTGCACCCCACGGGGATGAGCCAGCTGCGCACCTCTACTTCCGGCCCGGCGGTGAAATACGTGCAGAGGTTTAAAAGTTTCATACCTTCGCGCACTACTTTCTCAAGACCCGTGTATTCGTTGCCGGTCTCGGCCAAAAACGCTTTCTTTTCTTCGTCGGAAAACTCAGCGATGTCGGCCTCAAACTTCACGCACAGTTCCACAAACCCCGATCCGTTTTCTTTAGCATACGCGGCCACTTTGGCGGCGTTCTGCTCGTTGCGTTTTTCGGAATTGTTACCGACGTACAACACCGGTTTGGCGGTGAGGAATTGATACTCTTTGAGTTCTTCGGGCTCAAGCCCCAGCGAAGAGACCATCTTGCCGTTTTCCAAGGCGGCCTTAATTTCTTTCATGCGCTCCCAGGCGGCCACGGCGTCCTTCTTGCCCGATTTAGCATTACTAGCCAAGCGGTCGCAAATTTTGGTAGCGGTTTCGAGGTCCGCAAGCATAAGCTCGGTATTAATGACCTCAATGTCGCGCAAGGGGTCCACGGAGTTCATCACGTGCGTTACGTTCTCGTCTTCAAACAGGCGCACCACGTGGATAATGGCGTCCACTTCGCGGATATTGGCTAAAAATTTATTGCCCAGGCCTTCGCCTTGGCTGGCGCCCTTGACGATGCCCGCGATATCCACAAATTTGATAAACGCAGCCGTCTTCTTGGGCGGCTTAAACATCTCAAAGAGTTTATCGAGGCGTTTATCGGGGATGGCCACGATGCCCACGTTAGGCTCGATGGTGCAAAAGGGATAGTTGCTGGCTTCGGCACCGGCGCAAGTCAGCGCGTTAAAGAGAGTGGATTTGCCTACGTTAGGCAATCCTACGATACCAATTTCCATAATAAAAACTCCTGGGAAGACAAATATATAGTATATTCTAGCATTTTCAAACTTTCTACGCTAAATTGGTATAATTGGAAAAAGAGATTTTTATGTCACTAACTACAAAACTATCCTGTTGGAAAGAACAAAATTTTATTACCCAAGACCAATGCGATCAAATTTTAGCTTTTGAACGCCAACGTTCCGGCCGTACCTTTTGGAGAGGGGCCTTCATCGTTGCCGGCTCACTCATTGGGCTTGGTATTTGCCTGTTGATAGCCGCCAATTGGAAAGCCCTAGGAAATACTTTTAAAATAACCGGCGATTTTTTGCTGCTGGGGGGCCTTTTTTACACTACGTTTTGGTGTATTACCCATCAAAAAAAGGGGCTAACTGAGTTCTTTGCCATTTTGTCTTTTTTGATGATTGGCGGTACCATCGGTCTAATCGGTCAAATATTTAATTTAGAGGGCGGGTGGCACTCGTTCGCTTTATTTTGGGCACTACTGGCAATTCCGTTTGTACTTGTAAGCCGTGCCTTATTTTTTAATTTAGGGTGGCTGTGTTTACTCCTTAGTTCTTTGAACTTCCCATGGGTGGAAAAACTGTTGAGTCAGTTATTTCACCATTTAAGTGTGAATACACTGGGCGTGGTGATTGCTTTGTATTTACTTAGTTATGCGGGCAAAAAGTTTGACGAAACATCCCATAACTACACATTGATCCCCCTCGCCTTTGAAAAACTTGCTATGTGGTTGACGTATTTTTGTATTGCATTTATCGGGCTAAAGTGGGGGACCTTAAACCATATTACCACAGAAACATTTCCCGCCAATTTAATTGTATTTGCTTTTTTTGCCCTTCGCTTATTTTTAGCGGTGCGTACACAAAATCTTATTTCGTTCCGTCGCAACACTATTTTGTTGGAAATTTATCTATTTGTCCTCTTTGCTAGTGCATTTGGCAATTTGTTTATGTCCGGCATTGGTTTCATTGCAGGAGGACTTAGCATTTTAGGGCTAATTTACCTCTTTAGGCATACTTCCCGTTACATTAAAAACATGGAGGCCTTTAAATGAAAAATAAACTTTTGGCCCTTTGTTTTGCTATTCCCTTTCTCTGCTTGCTTGTTTGGACGCTTCACCTAACTTGGCAACGTGCACACGGTACGTTAATTAAAGTGACCGTAACAGGGTATGATCCGCGCGATTTATTTTCCGGCCACTACCTGCAGTACGAAATTGACTGGGACCAAACCGATTGCAGTCAATTCCCTGGCGGAGTATGCCAACCAAAAGGGTTTTGCAAAAAAGCCCGGTGGGGGCGCCAATGCCGTTTTTATATCCCGGAAGCAGATGCTAAACAACTAGACAATTTGTTCCGCAAACGAAATAATGAAACCCTTAAATTTGAAGTTGTTTATTCTTATATTCCCGGTCAACCCGCTATTGCCAAACAATTACTCATCAATAACCAAGATTGGCGAAAATATGCCTTACCTTAACTGGCCTTTTGTACGCTAGGCCTATAATTTGCTAGAATATAGGCAGTGTCCCGTTCGTCTAGTGGTCCAGGACGCCGCCCTCTCAAGGCGGAGATCACGAGTTCGAATCTCGTACGGGACGTTTTTTATTGAGGAAATGTATGGATCTTTCCGTGTTGCAAACGCTGCTGCTTGGGGCATTGATTGTTGTGGTGCTTGTCCTGCCGCTTACCGTACACAAAGTAGAGGAAAATTTGGAACTCTTTCTCTTTGCGTGCGGCGCCTTTGCGGTTACCGTTTCACACATGTGGAGCGGACACCTGGTACTTACCGCACTTAAAGACCCCATCAAAATCACGCTGGCGGTACTGATTGCCGGGCTGCTATTTCGTCAATTTAATACACATCTGCAAAAACTCACGCAAAAAGCCGTCAAAACCATCGGCTTGCGCTGGACGCTATTTTTAATTGTACTTATTCTGGGGATAACCTCCAGCATCATCACCGCAATTATTGCCGCACTGATCTTGGCGGAAATTGCCGTGATGCTCCCGCTTGAAAAGGCGGGGCGCATTAAACTGGTTACGTTTTGCTGCTATGCTATCGGGATGGGCGCGGTGCTTACCGCCGTTGGCGAGCCGCTGGGCACGGTAGTTATTTCTAAACTTTCCGGGCCGCCGCATAACGCAGGGTTTTTCTACCTCATCCAACATTTAGGTTGGTTTGTGCTGGGCGGCATTTTATTTATGGCCGGGCTGGCAAGCTCGATTCGCGAAAAACAACAAAGAGCCCCTGGTGCCAAAGCCGCCGAAATGGGAAACGACAGCACTGTAAAAGGCATCGCTATCCGCGCTGGAAAGGTGTATTTGTTTGTGATGGCGCTTACGTTTTTAGGCGACGGGCTCAAACCGTTGGCCCTCAAAACTATTACCCATTTAAGTGCCAGCTGGCTCTACTGGATCAATATGCTCTCGGCCGTGTTAGACAACGCTACTCTGGCCGCTATCGAAGTAACCCCGGTCATCGATGACCGCACGCTCACGTTCCTGTTGATGAGCTTGGTAGTTTCCGGCGGGATGCTTATTCCGGGCAATATCCCCAACATTATTTGTGCCTCCAAGCTGGGCATTAAAAGCAAAGAGTGGGTCAAGGCCGCCTTTGGCATGGGGATCGTGCTGCTGATTGCTTACTTCGTAATTTTAACCGCACTGCTCTAGCAAAATCATTTCAAAGACCGCCCTACAAACCGGGCGGTTTTTTTATATAATAAGTCTATATTACTTTTCAGGGAGCTTTTGAAATGAAAATTCATTCGTTTAACGTCCAGCCTAACTTGCCGGAAAATATTAAATTTTTAGAAGAACTCGCCAACGATATGTGGTTTACATGGAACGCCCACGCGATTGCCCTGTTTGTGCAAATCGATCCGCAACTGTGGACCACCGCCAAACGCAACCCGAAATGGTTTTTAGGGTGCGTACCGCAAAAACGCTTTGAGCAACTGAGCAAAGACCAAAATTTTCTTAATTTACTCTCTCAAGTAAAAGACAGTTACTACGCCTATAAGAACGAAAAACATACTTGGTACAAAGACCACCACCAGGAAAAAGGTGAACTCTTAACGGCGTACTTCTCGATGGAATACGGCATTGGCGAAGGATTGCCGATTTACTCGGGCGGGTTAGGGATGTTGGCCGGTGACCATATCAAATCCGCCAGCGACCTGGGTATGCCGATTATCGGCGTGGGACTTTTTTATAAGCAAGGATACGTCCAGCAAATTCTCAACCGTGAGGGTTGGCAAAATGAAGAATATCCCGACAATGACTGGGCGCACATGCCGGTTGAACGCATGCAAAAAGACGGCAAAGATATCCTGGTAGATATTCCCTTGGGTAACGAAACCGTCAAGGCCTGTATATGGCGCGTACCGGTTGGGCGCACTTCGCTTTATTTATTGGACACAAACTTGCAGGAAAACACCCCCGCCCAACGTGCCATTACCGAAAAACTTTACGGCGGCGACCGCGAAAACCGCATCCGCCAAGAAGTAGTGTTGGGTATCGGCGGCGTGAAAGCGTTAACCGCCATGGGTATTACACCGACCGTTTATCACATCAACGAAGGGCACAGCGCGTTCTTACTGTTCCAGCGCATCATTGATTTCATGCGTAACGAAAAATTAACCTTCGGCCAAGCGTGCGAAAAAGTATGGGCAACCTCCGTCTTTACCACCCACACTCCCGTAATTGCCGGCAACGAACATTTTGATCCTTCCCTCGTGCGCAAATATATGGACTTTTACGCCCGCGAAATGGGCTTAACGTGGGAACAATTTTTAGAAATTGGCAAAGAAACGCCGCAATCCCCCATGTACTGCATGACGGTAGTGGCGTTGCGTTTGTCCGCTTTCTGCAACGGCGTTGCCAAACTGCATGGCGAGGTCAGCCGCGATATGTGGCACAACCTTTGGCCCAACTTGCCTAAAGTGGAAGTGCCCATTACCAGCATCACAAACGGGATTCACAGCTCGTCTTGGATTTCGCACGAACTGGATGACTTGTACCGAAAATACTTGTTTAACAATGACCACTTCGGCTCCATCGACCCGTCGGAAAAAGAACCGTGGAATAAACTTTTCGACATCCCCGATCAGGAACTTTGGGATGTGCATACTACACGCAAAAATAAACTCATTGGCATGGTGCGCGCGCGTTTGCAACGCCAGCTCACCCGCCAAGGTTTAGACGTAATGAGCATTAAAAAAGCGTCCAACGTGCTGCGCCAGGATGTGCTTACCATCGGCTTTGCGCGGCGCTTTGCCACGTATAAACGGGCCACGCTGCTTTTTAAAGATCTCAATCGTTTGGATAAAATCATTAACAATCCCGCGCGCCCGGTACAATTTGTGTTTGCCGGTAAAGCGCACCCGGCCGATACGGCGGGGAAAGAGTTTATTAAACTCATCGTCGGCTTAACGCAAAACGATGCGCGCTTTAAAGGCAAAATTGTGTTTGTGGAAGATTACAACATGAACGTGGCGCGCTATATGGTGCAAGGCGTGGATGTGTGGCTCAACAACCCCATCCGCCCCATGGAAGCTAGCGGGACTAGCGGCATGAAAGCCGCGCTAAACGGTGCCTTGGCACTTTCTATTTTAGACGGTTGGTGGGATGAAGTGGGCCCGTGTGATTTTGGTTGGTCTATCGGCGGAAACGAGAACTACAAGACCGAGGCCGAACGCGACGCCGTAGAAGCCGAGTCTTTGTATAGTTTAATCGAACAAGATATCGCCCCCACTTATTATGCCAAAGCCGAAAAAGAAACTTTCTCATCGGCTTGGGTGGCGCTTATGAAGGAATCGATTAAACACATCGCTCCGTTCTTTAACACCAACCGCATGGTCAAAGAATACTACGAGCGGTTTTACGTGCCTGCCAACAATTATGGGCTTTTGCTTGCGCAGCCGGGCAATGTACAAACCGTGGCGGCTTGGCGTCAACAAATTGCCTCTAACTGGTATCGCGTTACGGTTACCGACACAACCCAATCCCCCGCTGAGGCCATCTTAATGGGCGACAAAGTAAATTTCAAAGCGCGTGTTTCGCTGGGCAATTTAAAACCCGAAGACGTGCAAGTGGAAGTATTTTTAGGGCGCCGCGGCAACGTGGGCGGCATTGAAAAATTAGCCGTTATCCCCATGAATTGCACCGGCAAAGACGGCGAAACGTACTTGTACGAAGCATCCGCCGCGCCGGAAAATAGCGGACGGCAAGATTATGCGTTGCGCGTGTTGCCTAAAAACGACAATATCCCCCACGTGCTAATGCCGTTTTTCATCCGCTGGGAAGAGTAACTCTACCGGCCGGGGTCTTCCCCGGCCTTTTTACCATGCTTAACATTGTTCTAATTAATCCTGAAATTCCTTTTAATACGGGAAACATCGGCCGCTCCTGCGTGGCCACGGGAACGCGTTTACATTTGGTAGGAAAGTTGGGGTTTAAAATTGCCTCCAAAGAAATACGGCGCAGCGGGTTGGATTACTGGCCCAATTTAGATTACCGAAGATACGAAACGTGGGAAGAATTTTTAGCCCACGAACAACCGCCGCGCGAAAAATTATTCTTCCTCTCCACCAAAGGCAAAACCGCCTATTGGGACGTAAAAATTCCCGCCGATGCGTTTTTGTGTTTTGGGGCAGAAGGGTTTGGGCTACCCAAGGAATTTTACGAAATCTACAAAGACCGCCTCTTTACCATCCCGATGACAGGCCCGGTACGCTCGCTCAATTTATCCAGCTCGGCTGCGATTGTTCTGTTCGAAACGCTGCGCCAAAATAAGCAATAAAAAAGCCCGCACGCGGCGGGCTTATGCTAAAAAATTTATCTTACTTTTTGTCTTTGGGTTTGACATCTTCAACTGCGTTGTATTCCACTACATTGTCTACTCCCAAATAGTTACAATCATTTGCTGAGGTAGTGCTTTGACAATAAATTCGCGTGATCTCTCCGTTGTCAACAGTGGCGTTTAAGGAATAGCCCCACCCCGAAGTAGTATTGCGGGTAACGGTTACTCTCTTCGCACCAAACGTAATATTCGAGAAAGATTCTCCCGTTCCAACCCCGGCTACACCCAGGTTCGGCTTGATGGCGCTGTCAAATTTTGCTGTTGACGGGTAGGAATTGTGCGTCAGATACCACGCGTTTACTTTATCCGCCGCCGTACGAAGGGCCGCCATCCCCACCGTCACACGTCCGCGTTCCGCCGTACGCTTATATTGCGGCAATGCTACTACTACCAGTATCCCAACGATTACCATCACGATCAGCAATTCGATAAGTGTAAAACCTCTTTTCATAATTTCCTCCTGTGTTTATTGCTGCAAATTTATTTTACTTCTTTTTAGCTGGATGTGTTGCACCCGTTTTACGCGGCATATTTTGCAAAGCACGGTCTAAATTATCCAACTGAAATTGCTGCTGCTGGCTGCGCGTGTTTAATGCTTTTTGCAATTCGCGCGCTTGTTCCAGCGCCCCCTTTTGCGTTTGATTTTCCTTCTGTACCGTACGCAGATACTGCGGCAACATCCATGCCACAAGCGTCATCAATACTACCACCAACAAAAGTTCAATCAAAGAAAACCCTTTCTTCATACATACTCACTATACAAAATTTTTCCATCCTGTGCGCTTATTTTATAAAATAAAAAACAATGAAACTGCAGCGTTTGTTTTGGATTTTATTTCTGCTTAACTTGCTCAATTACATAGACCGGCAAGTGCTCTATTCTGTTTTCCCGCTCTTGCAAAGCGACTTGCACTTAACCGATTTGCAACTGGGCACGTTGGCTTCTGCTTTTATGCTGGTGTATATGTGTTATGCGCCGCTGATGGGCTATTTGGCCGACCGCATTAACCGCCCGCGGCTCATTGCTTTAAGTGCTCTATTGTGGAGCGGAGCCACCTTTGTGTGTGCCAGTGCTAAAAACTACATTTCTTTGCTCTTTGCACGCGCTTGTGTAGGCGTAGGCGAGGGCGGCTTTACCACCATTGCGCAACCTTTTTTAGCCGAACACTACCCCAAAGAAAAGCACGCCCCGCTCTTGGCGCTTTTCGGATTGGCGTTGCCGATAGGCAGCGCGCTGGGATATATGCTGGGCGGCATGGTCGGGCAGCATTGGGGATGGCGCGTTGCGTTTATGGTAGCGGGAATACCCGGCGTGTTTCTAGCATTAGCGGCCCTCACGCTGCGCGATCAATCGCGCGAGCAATCCCGCGCAAAACGCCCTACGCTCAAAAATTATTTACCGCTAGTTAGAAATAAACCCTTTTTAAGTGTATGCTTTGCCCAGGCAATGAGCACGTTTGTGATGGGCGGCTTATCGGCGTGGATGCCGATGTATCTGCACCGCTACCTGGGCCTTAGTACGCAGCAAGCCGGCACACAATTTGGCGTGCTGGTCATTATCGCGGGAGCTATCGGCACGTATAGCGGCGGGAAGTTGGCTGCTTATTGGCTTGCGAAAACGAACGCGGCTTATTTCAAATTGACCGCACTTTGTTTCATCTGTGCGCTACCGTTTTGTTGGTTAGCTTTAGTTTCTGCAAGTACCGTTTGCACGCTGAGCTGTATCGGCCTGGCACTCGTGTTGTTGTTTATGCCCACCGGAGCCATCGCCGCAGCGCTGGTGGCCACGACAAAAAAATACATCCGCTCCATGGCCTTTGCGGTTAATATTTTTATGATTCACTTGTTAGGGGATGCTTTCTCACCGACAATTGTGGGGTGGATTTCCGACAGGTACGATTTAAAAGCTGCGGTGCTGGTAGCCACTTTAATGCTATTGCCCGGCGCATGGGCTGCCTGGCGTGCAAAATCTTAAAGTGCGGTTTCTTGTTCAAACAAACGCGCGGCTTTTTCTAAGAAAACTTGGTCTTGCGGCGTAAAACGCGCGAGCACTGGGGAATCCAAGTCCAACACTCCCCACACGCGACCTTCTTTGAAAATCGGGATGACTATTTCACTTTGCGAAGCACTATCACACGCAATATGCCCGGGAAAATTGTGCACGTTTTCCACACGCTGAATTTGTCCGGTTTGCGCCGCCGTTCCGCAAACGCCTTTGCCCAGCGCAATACGCACGCACGCCGGTTTGCCTTGGAAAGGGCCCAATAATAATTCTTCCCCGCGACGCACATAAAAGCCCACCCAGTTGACTTGCGTAAGACCGCCAAAAAGCACGGCCGATATATTAGCCATATTGGAGACCGGGTCGGTGCTCATCGATAAAACGCCTTCTAGCTGGCGCAACAATAAATCATAGGGCGGGTTTGTAGTCATATAAGCATTGTACTATTATTGCATTTACCGTGCAAAAGACTTACAATAAAAGTAGGGCTGATTTTACCCCCAGCCCTTAGGAGACTTATGCCAAGAATAGAAGTAGACGCAAACCGCTGCAAAGCGTGTTACCTATGCGTGAGCGTATGCCCGAAAAAATGCTTGGGCAAATCAAAAACAATCAGCAAGAAGGGATATTTCCCCGCGGTGCAAGAACGCCCGCAAGACTGCATTGGGTGCAAAATGTGTTATGTGATGTGCCCCGATGTAGCTATTACTGTGCTCAAAGATTAAGGATTTTATATTATGACCGAAAAAACACTTAGAAAGGGAAACGAAGCGCTGGCCGAAGGGGCCATCCGCGCCGGGGTCCGCTTTTTTGCCGGATACCCCATTACCCCGCAAAACGAAGTGCCGGAATATATGTCAGCCCACATCGCTGATGAAGGCGGCGCGTTTGTACAGGCCGAAAGCGAACTGGCCGCTATCAATATGGTCTACGGCGCGGCCGCTACCGGTACGCGCGCGATGACCTCGTCTTCTTCGCCGGGCATCAGCCTTAAGCAAGAAGGCATTACCTATTTAGCCAGTGCGGACTTACCGTGTTTGATCGTCAACGTCATGCGCGGCGGCCCGGGGCTGGGGAGCATTTCCGGGGCGCAAGGGGATTATTTCCAAGCTACCCGCGGCGGCGGCAACGGCGATTACCGCGTGATTGTGTTAGCGCCCAACTCTGTAGAAGAATTGGGTAATTTCCCCAAACTCGCTTTTGATTTAGCTGAAAAATACCGTATGCCCGCGATGATTTTGGCCGACGGTATTTTAGGGCAAATGATGGAAAGTATGGCTTTCAACTTTGATCCCGTCGATCCTAACAAATTAGGTAAATTTGACTGGGCCGTGGACATCCACAAAAACGGACGCGCCAAAGCCAATGTGTTTTCCTACAAGGGCGACAACTTGATTGCCGACGTAGTAGAACGCGCCAAACGCTATGGGCTGATTGAAAAGACCGAGGCGCGCTTTGAAGAACGCAACTGCGAAAATGCCGACGTGATTTTAGTAGCATACGGGCTTTCTTCCCGCGCGTGTTTAGAAGCCGTCAATCACGCCAAAGAGCAAGGCCTTAAAGTAGGCCTGTTCCGCCCGATTACGCTCTGGCCGTTCCCGGAGAAACAGATCGCAGCCCTTGCCGGTCATTGCAAGGGAATCCTGGTGGCAGAGATGAACGCCGGTCAGATGATCGAGGATGTGCGGTGGGCGGTCAATGGCCGTATCCCCGTGCGTCACTATGGCCGCTTCGGGGGTATCGTACCTGATCCCAGTGAGATAAAAGAAGAACTGATTAAATTTGCTAATCATGCAGAATGACGTTATAGCACCAGAGAACTTAGTCTATGCCAAGCCTAAGCTCATGAACGACACGCCGATGCACTATTGTGCCGGCTGCTCCCATGGTGTAGTACATAAACTCGTGGCAGAAGTTATAGAAGAGATGGGCATGGCAGACAAAGCCATTGGTGTGAGTCCAGTTGGCTGTGCCGTGTTTGCCTACCGCTATTTAGATATCGACTGGCAAGAGGCTGCTCACGGCCGTGCCCCAGCGGTGGCGACGGGTATCAAGCGTTGCTGGCCCGACCGTCTCGTCTTTACCTATCAGGGCGACGGCGACTTGGCGGCTATCGGCACGGCGGAGACGCTCCACATGCTCAACCGCGGAGAGAATATCCCTATCATCTTCATCAACAATGCTATCTATGGCATGACGGGCGGTCAGATGGCACCTACGACCCTGATCGGTCAGAAGACGACGACCTGCCCTTACGGCCGCGATCCGAAACTCAACGGCTATCCGCTGAAGATCACAGAGATGGCAGCCATGCTTAACGGCACTTGCTTCGTCAGCCGTCAGAGCGTGGAGAATGTGGCCTCTATCCGTAAGGCCAAGCGCGCCATCCGCAAGGCGTTCCAGTCGGCGATGGACGGCAAGGGCTCTTCCCTTGTGGAGATCGTGTCGACATGTTCCAGCGGTTGGAAACTGTCACCGGTCAAGGCCAATGAGTGGCTTGAGGAACACATGTTGGAGTTCTATCAGAAAGGTGACTTAAAGGATACAACGGGTTATTAATGAGGAACTTTGGAACTTCTGATCTTCCGAACTCCCTATCCTTCTAATAGTTATAGACAATGAAGAAAGAAATTATAATCAGTGGTTTTGGTGGCCAGGGCGTTCTCTCCATGGGTAAGATTCTTGCTTACAGTGGACTTGTTGCCGGCAAGGAAGTGACGTGGATGCCCGCCTACGGGCCGGAGCAGCGCGGGGGTACCGCCAACGTGACGGTCATTGTCAGTGATGACCGCATCTCGTCGCCGGTGCTCTCCTCGTATGACATTGCTATAGTGCTCAACCAACCTTCGCTCGACAAGTTCTTGCCGAAGGTGAAGCCGGGCGGCATGCTTATCTACGACGGCAATGGCATCATCAACCCGCCGACACGCGGCGATATTACCATCTATCGTATCGACGCGATGGCTAAGGCGGCAGAGATGCACAACAACAAAGTGTTCAACATGATTGTGTTAGGCGGCTTGCTTCGTGTCGTGCCTTTCCTTCCTGATGATGCGCTGGAGCGTGCGCTCTATAAGACACTGCCCGAGCGCCATCATGACCTTATCCCGCTCAACATGAAAGCTGTGGATGAAGGAAAGGAAATTATCAAGAAATGTGTATAATATAATGTTGTTTGAATACGTTATATTATATACGTAAAAGATGCATAGAATGGATACAAACAACCAGATTGAATATCATCACTCCATGTCCATCCAGTTGCGCTGGATGGACGCGGATGCTTTCGGCCATGTCAACAACACGATGTATTTCCAGTATTATGACACGGCTAAGATGGATTATTTTCGCAAGGTGTGCCATGAGATAGTGGACAAGTATGCCATCGTCACCGTGCATCTTGAGGCTGACTTTAAGCATCAGGTTTATACCAAGGACGACGAGGTCGTCGTGAAGTCGGCTATCACCCGTATCGGCCACACCAGTTTCACCTTCCGTCAGGAGCTTGTAGGCCGGGACGGGGAGGTGAAATGTATCGGTGAGACCATCATGGTGCTCTTCGATACGGACAAGGAGCAGACCGTTCCCTTCACGCCGGAATGGAGGGAGACTATAGAGAGTTTCGAAGGACGAAAGCTTTCTTAGACAGTCTGAGGTCATGGTTATAGGGCTCTGTACGGCGGCGATGCTGCTGTACAGAGCTTTTGGGTTTGACGGGCATGTATATCGGCTAATGTTTGTCCCTAACAATTCCCTCATGTGTTCTATTTTGTCTCGTCTTTATTCATAATGATTACAACTTTAGTGGACTTGTTGATTTTTATGGTCTGACTATGATTTATGAATCCCTTTTTTGAAAAGCTAAATTTAATGTCTAAGCCTTGTCTTACGGGACCCATTCTTATGTATTTAAATCTTCCTAATGAGTCTGTGAGAATATTGTGATTTATAGTATTGTCTGAAACTAAAACACTATCTAAAGGTGTTTTATTTATATCTATTACAACCCCCTCTACACTTTTTACACTCTCACATGAGTACAAAATTGAAGCAAAGGCTATACTGATTGTTATGTAATGTATTTTCATGAAGGAAAAAAGTTTATATTAATAACCATATCCAAGTATATCTGTTGCATAACTGTCGGCCCGAAATTTCAATGTACCAAGAATTTTATTTGAGTTATGGAATCCATATTTATAATATTCGCGGAGTATTCTACTATAAAAGTTTAACATCCCCATCTTTTGAATATCTAGGAAATGAGCATTTTCATGTTGAATAACAAACCTATTAACGTCAGTGAATACCGTGGGGGAAAAATACGAAAAAGCTGTGCCCAAACTGAGTTGGACACAGCTTTTTTGTTATCCACACTGGAAGAACTTTTTCACGAGGATGGCTATCTCTCTCTGGTCGTCGGCGATGTCGTGGCGGAGCGTGCGGTCTTTATACGACTGTAGCTCTTGCACGATGCCGTCGATCATAGCTGGTGCAAAGATACGTTGCTCCTCATAGAAGGCGCGTTGCTGCAACAGACAGTCGGCTGAGGCCGCACAGGAGTCTGGCAGTTGTCTGAGCTCGGCCAACCGTTTGGCGTGGGCCGGGTCATTAATGTCGCCGTCGACAAACGTGCTTGCGGCCACCTCCAAGGCATCCTTCATCTCGAAACCATGGCGACAAGCGACACAAAGCGCGGCGATATACTGGTACACATCGGCGGAGCCGTCGCCCGACCGTATCTCGAAGGTCTGCTTCACGCTTCCCCGCTCCTCGTAAGGAACCTCTTCCTCCAACGGGTTGACGATGCGGCCCATGTCGACCCCGGAGGTCCAGCCGAGCGGCACACGCACGAGGGCGGAGCGGTTGCTCATGCCCCAACAGATGTTTGTAGGAGCTTCCTGGTGAGGAACAAGCCTGAAATAACTCGTCGGTATCTTGTTGCCGAACGCAGTGAGGCTGGGAGCCAGATCCACCAAGCCGGCAATGGCGCGTCGGGCATTGTCGTTGAGCTTGCCGTGACTAAGCAGCATGTTCTTGCCATCTTTTGTCAGCCGCATGTGGATATGCAGTCCTGATCCCGCTTTCCCCGTCGTTATCTTAGGTGCAAACGTTACGTTGAGGCCTTCCTGCCAGGCAAGGTTGCGGATCACCCATTTGGCGATAAGCAGCTCGTCGGCAGCCCGGAGGGCCGGGACGGGCAGAAACTCTATCTCGTTTTGTTCATAAAGCAGTCCGTTAAGTTCAAAGTTACCGACCTCCGAATGTCCATATTTGATATGTCCGCCCGTGCGGGCAATATAATCCATACATTTCTGCCGGAAGGCTCCCGACTTGGCATAAGGGGCGCTCTCGTGGTAGCCGTGCTGGTCGCGCGCTTTATAGGCTTCTTCTGCAGGCCGGATGACATAATATTCCAATTCTCCCATGGCTTCAAAGCTCATGCCCGTGGTAGCACGGAACGACTCTACGGCTTTGCGGAGCGTATGGTCCGGTGCCGAGTCCAAGGGCTGTCCGTTCTTGTTGAAGAATGAGCAGAGCATGCAGAGCGTAGGCTCCTCTGCGAAGGGATCGAGAAAGGCCGTAGCGTAGCGGGGCAGCACGTAAAGGTCGCTGCTCGCTGCCTCAATGAAGGAGAAGAGGCTGGAGCCGTCGACACGCTCACCACAGGTGAGGATCGTGCGGAGATAATCGAGATCGGAGAGAACAAAATTGAGCGTTTTTACTTTCCCGTCACCACCAGGGTACATGAAGTTGACGCATCTTATCGTGTTCTTGCGGACAAATCGGATGATGTCCTCCCTGGTAATATTCTCGGGTGCCATCTGCAGCTGGTCGATGACAGCATTGGCGTTCATTATCAGTTGACTGTCGTTCATAATAGGTTGTTTTTCTTGTTTCTTACGGTTGCAAAGATAGGAAGTTCTACGTAAACAAAAAAATCTTTTCCCAACTTTATTTTTCTTTTGAAGGGGGTATCATAATTAAGTTTAATGACTATTATGGGTTACTGCTCAAGAAACCTCTTCAGCACATCGCAGTGCGAGACGTAAGGGTTTGACTGATAGGCGGGATTGAGCGCGAGGAAGTTGTTGAGTTGTGCCAGTGCCTTGTACTGTCTTGTCTGCTTTTGGAAGTTGACTTTTTCACCCGGATAGATGAAGGGATAGCCTTCGGCGGCGTTGTCGCGGCGGATGAAAGCCAGGGCGTAGAGACTGTTGAACTGCAGATCTTGGTCGCCTTTGAGTGAACTCTCACCTAAATAGTTGATGGCGTCGAGGATCAGATCACGGTCGCCGGTGCGCACGGTGTCCATGCAACTCCAGTCGTAATGAGTGAGATACCAGCAGTCGCCTTCGTAGCTGGCCTGATAGAGCAGTGTGGCGAGATCGTAAGCAAGGTGGGCGCGCAGTGTGTCGCTGCCTGCGTTTTGGTAGCGGTGTTGCAAGTTGGTGATGTCCTGACAGAATGTGACCTTCTGGTTGCCGGTGATGGCAACGGAGCGAGGACCGGTTTGCAACGTGTCGGCGATGACCTGATGCACGAACCAGCGCGGCTGCTGATAGTTGCGGCGACCGGTGTATCCACAGATATTTGAGTTGTAGATGAAGCTGGTGCTCACCTTTTTCAGATAAGGTATCGCCTCTTCAAAGCGTCCCATGGCCATGAGCCGTGTGCCGATGAGGTCGTTGAAGTAGTCGTCATTCTGATAACTGCTCTTGCAGGCAGCGTCAGCGAGCGGACTGTCGGCGTGCGGGGCGTGGAGATAAGCGACGAACTGCTTGAGCGAGTCAACAGAGAGTTGCTGCAAAGCATCGTAGTAGTCACCTGTCCAGTCCGGCAGATAGTCGAAGCTTTTCGTCTCTTGAAAGTAAGTAGGAACATGCTTTCTTGTGCTCGGCAGTGTGCCGGCATTGTCGTGGTTGTCCATGTTGGCGAGCATGGAGAGAGCGAGGAAACCATTGCCCTGCTTTTGCAGTTCGGGCACGAGATGGTTGTAGACCATGCGTTGCAGCATGTAGGCGAAATAGGGATCCGCCACATAGGTGATGCCCTGATCGTCCTTTGTTTCTGCCAGTTTGGTCATGCTGCGCATCCACTCGATCTCTTTGATAAGATGGCTTTGCTGCTGGTCGTCCATCTTTTCGGTGTAGACGCTGTTGATGTCCGCGATGGCGCGGGCGTTGTCGTGCATGCGTTGTGTGCCTTCGGCGGTGATGGCTTGGGCGAGCGAAGCCTTCGCTGCACTATAGTCGCCGAGGAGGAATTGCAGTGCCCCCGTGGCCTCGTGCCAGAGTGCCGGCGACGTGGTCTTGCCTTCTTTCAGCACTTGAGCGGCGAAGGCAATGAAAGCCTGCGCTTCCTCTTTATAGATGACACGGGCACCCACTTCCTCGATAGCCTCGGTATATTCCTTTTTTGTCCACTGGGCCTTGTCGGCATCCGGGATGAAAGCCGACGGACGGGTATATACATCCTGCGTTTCCTGCACGTTATTGACAAAGTCCTGCACGAGATAGGGCAGCACACGGCTGTTGACATTGCGGGCATAGATGGCTTTGATACCACTGAGATTGCGGTAGTGGCGCACGCACCAGCGCATGCTCTGCTGGTCGTTTTGTCGGGCATAGATCTCCAGCGCGTCACGCTGCTTACTGGTCTTGAGCAGTGCGCGGGCATAGATGTTCTCCATCATGTCGCGGTAGACGCTCTGCGGCATATGGTTAGCCGTGGTTTTCCAGTAACGGATGTTCTGGATATCGTTGCCCAAGAGCATGTTGGCGCGCATGGCGAGCAGACGGTATTGAGCCGACAGCCTGCGTCCATGGTAAGCCTTTGCGGCAGTGAGCATCTGCGTGAGCACCTGCTTGCGTTGCAGCAGTTGCTTCCGTGTAGGATAGTTCCATTTGTCAGTGAGATCACTGCTGATCTTGAGATATTTATTGAGCCAGCCGAGATAGCGCACCATCTCATAGTCCTTCTTCTGCCGTGCCATCTTCATGATAAAGATGGGCGCGTCGGTATCGGTCTTTCTGTCCCAACCGTCTTTGTAGTCGGAGACGCGGCCGTTGGTATACTGTTTCCAGAAGTCGTTGATGGCTTTGAGCTGTTTGCTCTCGGTCTGTTGCTGTGTCGGCTCCACGCACATGAGGTAATAGTTGTACGTAGGTTTCTCGGACAAGCAAGCCAATGATCTGCCGACAGACATCAGCAGGAGGCTAACGATGATAAATTTTTTCATAATCAGAAACTTGGAGGTTTTTTATGTTGTTGTTTTGTAAATCATAGAGTATGATCTCGTCGTGGGCATCGGGTCGCAGCTCACTGATGGTCTGATGGGCTTCGAGGATGTGTCTGGCATCGGCTGCGCGGCGGACGATCTTGTCGCCCGGAAGTATCGGATAGTCGTCGTCGCTGTGGAGAATGCCGACGAAGTGGCCGCCACGGAAGAGCACACGCCATGAGAAGATGGGGTAGGCGGTGGACAGTGACAGCTTGTAGGTGGCAAGATAACGCAGATAAGGCTTCACGTCGGCAATGTTGAGGATGGGGTAGCGGTTGTTGATGTCGCGCACGTCGCCGGTGTTATATGCCATCAGCACGCCTCGGTCGGCAGGCGGCACGGGCTGTGTGAGCTGATGAAAGCGGATGGTGGTCGACAACTGCAAGTGTTGCTCGTGTGCCAAGTCCCGCAGGACAGAGAGAAAATCGAAGTAGGTGCGTCGTGTGGTGATGGTCCAGTCGCAGTCGATCTGCAGTTCGCTGACCGGTCCGAGTTGCAGAGTGCTTGTCATCTGTCCGACGCGCCTGAGGATCTTGTTGGCCAAGTCCGTAGCCTCGGTATGGTTTTGTCCGATTGCCTTCATGCAGTCGTTGGTGATGTAGACCGCCGGTGTCACTGTCACTCCTTTGGGTACGCGCCCCACCACATTGACACTGGCGTTGGGCATGGGTGTGCCTTGGGTCATCACCACGTCGAAATATCGCAGATAGATATGTGTGATGCGTTGGTGACGGATGAAGGCCGCCACGGTTGAGTCGTTGGGAGCGAATGTCGTCTGCCAGCAATAGACGGAGCGCTGGGGCTGAGCCGTGTGCTCCTCTCGTCGGCATCCAGCCAGCATCACGATCAAAAGCGACGCAAGCAGAAGCGTACAGAGACCGGACAGTCTTTTCTCATTCATATATCATTACTTTACAAGCGCAAAGATATAACAAAGAAACGAGTTTGCAAAGAATGGCGAAGCTTATTTTTCTGTATTGTTTAAGTTGCGGTAGATCTTAAAGCCGAGGGCAGCGATCGTCATGCTCATCAGCGGACAGAGATAGCAGAAAACAGTGTATGGCAGATAGGTCAGCGTCGGCACATTGAGCACCGAAGACTGTGTCATGCCGCAAGTACTCCAGGGCACGAGCACCGAGGTCACCGTACTGGGGTCCTCGATGTGAGGCATGATGCCGATCGTGACACAACTGAGGCACGATAGCGACACAACTGAGGCAGGATCGTGACACAACTGAGGCGGGATCGTGACACAACTGAGGCACGATCGTGACACAACTGAGGCAGGATCGTGACACAACTGAGGCAGGATCGTGACACAACTGAGGCAGGATCGTGACACGGGCGAAGGCGATGGCAGGACTCAGAAATTACGCTGAATCGTTACCAATGCATGGATTATCCTTAAAAAATAATAATTTATGGTCATATTGTTAGTATAATGAGCTTCTTATGATTATATTTGCACTAAAACGTTAAGTATGCGAATCATGAAACAGAGAGTGATGATCACACATCAGCTCGCTACCGATTTGGCGATGGCCATATCAGAATGCGAGCATGACAACATTTTTGTTCTCACCGACGACAACACGCGCAAGAACTGTTGGCCGGTGATAGAAACGTTTATCGGGTTGCGCGATGCCCGTGTGATAGCCATTGAGCCGGGTGACATCCATAAGAATGTGGAGTCGCTGGTCTACGTGTGGCGTGAGCTCGAGCGGGGCAAGGCTACGCGTCACTCGCTGCTCATCAACCTCGGTGGCGGCATGGTGACGGATCTCGGAGGCTTTGTGGCTTCGACCTTCAAACGCGGCATCGACTTCATCAATATCCCTACGACGCTCCTCGCCATGGTCGACGCCTCCGTGGGAGGAAAGACGGGTATCAACCTCGACAGTCTGAAAAACGAGGTGGGCGTGTTCAACGATGCTAAGTTCGTCTTGCTCGACACGGAGTTTCTGCGCTCGCTCGATGACCTGAACATACGCTCGGGCTATGCCGAGATGTTGAAGCACGGCCTCATCTCCAACACAAAGAACTGGGTGGAGCTGCTCAACTTCGACCTCGACCACCCCGACTTGAAACACCTGGCTACGATGCTCGGCAAGTCGGTGGCTGTCAAGGAGCGTATCGTCACGAAAGACCCGAAGGAGAAAGGCATACGCAAGGCGCTGAACTTCGGCCATACCTTCGGCCATGCCTTCGAGAGTTTCTCGCTCATCCACAGTAAGGAGACCGGCAAGACCCCGATACTGCATGGCTATGCCGTGGCTTACGGACTCATCTGTGAGCTCTATCTCTCTGCGCTCAAGGCAGGGTTCCCCACGGAGAAGATGAATCAGACGGTACAGTATATCCGTGAGAACTACGGAGCGTTCGGCATCACGTGCGATGACTACGATGAGCTCATCAACCTCATGCGCCACGACAAGAAGAATACGGCGGGCGTGATCAACTTCACGCTCCTCTCTGAGGTGGGCGACATTCATATCGACCAGACGGCAACGGACGAGGAGATCAAGCAATGTCTTGATTTCTTTCGCGAAGGATAAATCATTTTAACAAGGGCGGACGGCGCAAGCCTTCCCCTGCCAACGAACAACATGAAACAGGTTAGACCGAAGAAGAACCTTGGCCAGCATTTCCTTACGGATCTCAATATCGCCAAGCGCATTGCTGATACGGTAGACGCGTGTCCCGATATTCCCGTGCTCGAGATAGGACCGGGAATGGGCGTGCTGACGCAGTATCTCGTGGAAAAGCCGCGGGAGGTGAAAGCTGTGGAGATCGACTCCGAGAGCGTGAGATATCTCTACGAGAAGTTTCCGAAGTTGCGCGACAATATCCTCGGAGAGGATTTCCTCCGTATGGATCTCAGTCTCTGGTACCTTCCGGCTTGCAGTGCTCTGATCTATCTGGTCTTCGGTTTTATCATCGTCCTGAATCCGGAAATGACACTGATCAATGTCTGGGTCTTTACCGGCGTTACGATGATTGTGGAAGGCATTATTACCGCCGTTTGCCTCTTCCTCCTGGAAAGGGAACGCCGTGAGGCGAAAAAGGCAAAGCGGGAGGAGAAATCCTCTGCAAAGAAATCTGCATCCACGGAGAGCGGTAAGGAAGCTGCATCTACGGAAACCCCGAAAGTTACATCCTCGGAATCCCCCAAACCCGCCTCCCCTGAATCTCCCAAATCTGCTTCCCCCGAACCTCCGAAACCCGTTTCCCCTG
>CADBYN010000002.1 GCA_902798835.1 Candidatus Avelusimicrobium bubulum
AGAATAAAGTGACCAAGCTGCCGCCGAACGCACTAAAAGATCTACTGACGGGCGGTTTTTAGTGCGGGCAATCACTTGCACAAACTTAGGATCACCCGTACTACTAAAAGCACCCCACAAAAAATCCAAGGCAGCCGCATCCGAAGCAACGGCATCCTTACTGGAAAGTATATGCTGCAACATTGTTATACGTTCAGGCATTGTTTTCATAATGGGAACCATGTTCTTTTCCCACACAACCTCTTGTGCAACAATTTTCCATTCAGGAGCGTTATTTACCGCTAATCCGGCAAGAAACCCCTCTAAAGGGACAGCGGTCGTTTTATTTTTTTTCAAAAAATCAGTATCGTCAAAATAAGCCAACATACGCACAAACTTATTGATATCCGGTTGTTTGTAGTAGCTGCTCATTACTTGGTCTACTTCCTGCTCTGACAAGGGCTCTATATGTTCTCTTTTGAAAGAACAAGCCGATAGTCCCAACAATACGGCAATTACACCTGTAATGATTTTTTTCATGTTGCTATCTTCTAATGCAATGCTTCAAGAATCGTGGGGATGACTTCGTGCAAGTCCCCCTCCACCGCATATGTTGCATTTTTCATGATAGGTGCATTGGGATCTTTGTTGATAGCTACTACAACTGCGTTAGAGCTGATACTAGCCGTATGATGCGTATGGCCCGAAATGCCACACGCGATATAAAGTTTAGGTTTAACAGTTTTGCCCGTCACTCCGATTTGATGTTCGACGCCAATCCATCCGTTATTCACCGCCGGTTGAGTTGCTCCCACCACCCCGCCTAACTTATCGGCTAATTTTTGAAGAAGTAAAAATCCTTCCTTACTGCCTACACCTCGGCCACCGGCCACGACAACTTCAGCTTGCGAAATATCTTTTTCTTTGGGCTGGGCAGATGACGCATGTTTTTCATAATAGGAACGTAACAAGTCCTCGAGTGTGCCCATTTTTTGAGTAGCAAAATTACCCGTCGGAGCAGCGGCGGCATATTCTTTGACAAGTGCATTTAAAATTTCATTCTTTTGGATGTGCACGGTACCTTCGTAAATTTGGGTAACTTTCGCGTCGCGCATGTATTTTTCAAGCGGAAAATCACGCATATAAGCAATCCCGCCGCATAGCGTCACACACTCATCCGCCACTTCCATCGCCACGTTGGAGCAGAATAGTTTTGCTTCGGCACTGTATTTCGTCCAGCGCTGGCCTTTTAATTTTTTGAGTTCGTCGTGCACGGTACTAGCATTTGCAAGTGCATTTTTGACTGCCGGTAAAAATTCCTCATCCATGCGATGCGTTAAATTATACACAAGTGCGCGGCCGGCTTCGGTTTTGGCCGCCAGTTCAGCTACCTTATGGCCCAGCGCTTGGAACGTGATAAGCGGCTGCCCAAATTGCTGGCGAGTTTTCAAATAAGGAATCGTAACATCTAACGCGCCTTGTGCAATCCCTACCGCTTGCGCGGCCACACCCGGGCGGGAGTAATCTAGTGTCTCTTGCAAATACAAAAGGCCGCGACCTTCACTGCCTAATAAATTCTCTTGGGGTACGCGCACATTTTCAAAAATGAGTTCATACGTCGGGTTGGAGCGAATACCCATCTTTTTTTCTTTCTTGCCAAATGTAAATCCCGGCGTTCCTTTTTCAATTACCAAAAGCGAGATTCCGCGGGGTCCGCGTGACGGATTAGTGTTAACAGCCACCGTGTAAAAATCGGCCTCTTTGCCGGTAGAGATGAAATGTTTGGCGCCATTGACTACGTAAAAATCGCCGTCTTTGATAGCGGTTGTTTTAAGGGAGGTAGCATCCGAACCGGCCTCCGCTTCGGTGAGTGCAAATGCCCAAAGTTTTTTACCGCTGGCCAAATCCGGGCACCACTTTTCGCGCTGCTCCCTTGTAGCGGCCAAAAACATAGGGATAGCCCCCAAGGCAGATGTCCCCGGTGTAAGCGCTAATCCCGCACACGCCCGGGAGAGTTCCTCAAATGCCATCGCCAAGCAGGTAATTCCTCCCCCCAAACCACCGTACTCTTCGGGCAGCCACAAGCCAAACATCCCCGCCTTGCAGTACTCCGCATACATTTCCTTGGAGAATTCTTCCTTTTCATCCATTTCGGCACGCAAAGGTTTAAGTTTTTTTTGAGCCAACTCCCGCGTGGCGTTTAAAACTTTCTCTTCCATTTCATTGATAGCGTAGTCCATTAGTGGGCCCCCTGTGTGGTGTTGGGTTTATGAAATCGTTTTTTACGACGGAAAAAGCGGTGTTTCCCGCCATTTTTCTTAGTAGGCGGCACCAAACTGCGGTACAATCTTTCTTGTTTTTTGACCATCACTTCGCAGGTAAATTCCGCAAAATCACGCCGGTCAATATTAGCTTCAAAGCGCTCGCGCAAAGGTGCATGGCGCAAGAGCACTTTTAATTTATCCGCAAAGGTATTGATATCACTAGGTGCTACTAAAAAACCTGTTTTGTTATTGGTAATTACTTCGCTAATACCGTCGACATCGTAGCATACAGCGGGCACCCGCATGGCCATAGCCTCCAGCAAAGATACGGGAAGCCCTTCACGCAGCGAAACGCTGGCATACACATCACTGATCGCCAATAATTCCAGGGCATCGTTACGCCACCCGGGAAACAATACTTGTTTTTCAATATTTAAATTTTTAACTAGCGTATTGACTTGGGCACGCAAGGGGCCATCTCCGGTAAAAATGAAATATACATTTTTCATTTGTTGAAGCACCTTATAGGCCGCAAACACAAAGTGAAGTGGATTTTTAAGCGGTTTACAATTGGCAAGTGCTAACACTACTTTTGCGTTGGCCGGGATATGCAGAGAAGCTTTCTTGGCAACCGGGTCGAACTTAAGGGGTAAAATCGGGTGGAAATTCACCCCGGCGCGAATCAGTTCCATGCGGGTGGATTTTCCAATTCCCAACTCTTTAGCTTCCATTTCATTTTTACGTGAAACAAATACTAACACATCGGTAAATTTGGCGCAGGTTTTTTCTACCCATACAAAGAATTTAAAATGTTTTTCCCCCTGCTCTTTGGCAAATCCCAGCCCGTGGAACGTATGCACCACTTTCGCTTTACGCCAAAAAATACGGGCAGCGATACGTCCTAAAATTCCTGCCTTGGGGGCATTGGTATGCACGATATCCGGGCGTACCTTTCGCAACACTATTCCCATTTGAAACAAGGCCACCAAATCGTGAAAGATATATTTAAACTTAACGTCGTGCTTCAAAGCACGGATAAAATACACATGAGAAGGATCGCCCTTTACTTTTCCATCCAAACGCCCCCCGGGGCCCGTAGCTAAATAGGTATCAAATTGTTGCTTATTGATGGTTTTCATGGTGGAAAGCACACTCATCTGCGCCCCGCCTTGATCCAACCGTGTAATAAAATACAAAATTTTCGTCTTTTCCATTAATTAATCATCCCCGTCGAGGTATTTAAGATACGAGCCTCGGGGAAATAATACTTAATAATTCCCTGATAGTCCGTTCCTTGTTTGGCCAATCCTTCCGCACCGCGCAAACAAAGTCCTTCGCCTAGTCCCGTATCATAACCGCGTACCAAAACGTCGTGAATATCTTTTCCTTTGTACAAAGGAACAACGTCAAAGAAGTTAGAACGCATCGTTCCGGCACTTAAAATAAAAGAAATTTCTTGCGGCGTAGTCGCTTCATAGCTATCTTTGCTTCCTTCAAAACGCATCGCCAAAATACGTCCATTAGGCGATAAGCGCGTGGGTGTAATAGCACGCAACTTGCCAATATCCGCCACATACCCGATGCGGTCTTCTATATCGGCGGCTTCATACAAATAGATCCATTTGATGGCGGCCCACTGGGTAGGATCCTGCGGGCGGGCAAACAAATCTGTCGGCGGATTGGAAAGTAGATATTTGCTTACGTTGGCCGGCGAGAAAACATAAGCGGGTTTTTGGGCGGTATTGGCCACCGTGTTGGCGGTTACCACCCCGCAGCTATTGTACGCCCCTGCCTGGGCTTGCGTGAGGCGGATTTCGCCCGATATTTTGGATGCATCTAACAATTTTTTGAAAAGCAAATTAATCCCCTTAAATTGGAAATGCACATCGTTATCGGTAATATGATACGGTTGGTCTTTACGTTCTTTGACAACTTGCAACAAGGCCGAGCGCAACACTACCGCCAACGATTTTAAAGCAGCTTCCTGGGTAATATCTTGCACCTGGGCGGCCAACAAAGCCGGGATTAAATCTTCCGCAGGCCGCAAAAATATTTTCGGTTTGCGCGTTGCGCACCAGCAAGGTCTTGTTGGGGTTTTCGAGCATAATTTTGAAAGGACGCACGGCAGAAAATTCCACCTGACCCTTAGAATTTTTGAAATCGACCCCTTTAGTTTGCTCATTAAACTCAATCGTTTTTTCAATGTAAGAAGGAGCTTTTAGAATTTCGCCCCGTTTTTCATCGGTAATACGCAGCGTACCGGACGCCATCAAAGAAACAGATTGTAGTTCTTGCGGCACTTGTTCGCGGTTAGCGTAGAGTGCCATTTTGACCACTTCGGACGGGGTGGATGTCATCTCGTGCACGATAGGTTGTTCCAGGCGTAAATAGAACAGATAATCAATGCGTTTATTGCCCATATCTTGTGCATATTTTTCAATTTTGTCGGCTAATTTTTTATTTTGGGGATCCAAGCTATAAAGCGTGGCATAATACTGCCAAGCGCGTAGTTTATCTTTATCTTTTTCGCTAAGTTGGGCAAAGAGTTTAGCAGCTGCATAATTTTTTTCGTCGTGGGAAAGGGATTGTTGTAAAAACACGGGGGCCATTTTCTTGGCAGCTTTCATTTCCGAGGCGATCCGCCCCAACATATAGGATACAAACGAAATAGCGTAGGGATTAGACACATACAAATATTCAAACTGTTCGGCTGCTTTTTCTTTATTCCCGCCAAAATACCAAGCCAACGCCGCGCCCAATTTAGCCGAGGAAACATACTCAAAATCGGCCGACAAATAGAGCAAATGGTCAAACATTTCGCGTGCTTTTTTGTATTTTCCGGCGGACAAAAGGATCCATCCGTGCGTCAATTCGATAAAGGGATCATCCGGATTTAGTTCGCTGGCACGGGCAATATGCTCAAGCGCTTGTTTAACAAGTCCGCGCTGCAAAGAAAGTACCGCCAGTTCCAAGTTGGCGGCAGCAGCCACTTTCACATCGTTCGAGTTTTCAAATGTTTTAAAGGCAAAGTAACAATCTTCTTCCCCCCGCGCACATGTAGCGGCCGTGGAGGCAATTTCGGGCGGGAGCGAATAATCGAGTACGGTTTTATGCAAGGTTACTTCGTTAAGTTTACTGTCGACACGTTTGGCAGCAATAGAAGACTTGGAAACAGTTTGGACAGGCGCTTCTTCCTGCGTGGAGGGTTCTTCCGCCAAGTTGTCTGCTGCGCTGGCCACACCGCTAAGCGGTTGTGCCACCAAAGGCAACGCAATCAAAAAAGCAATTAAAATGGTAAATTTCCTCATATACTAATTATACTAAATCTGGCGTGAAGAGGGCGCCCTATACATGCAAAACGCCGGACGAAAAAGCGTCCGGCGTTACTGTCATATTGTGCGGAAATTAATTCAATTTGTAGTAATTCCCCCCACCGCTTGTATTAAATCCTTCCAACAACACTCCTCCCAATCTCTGACAAAACTCATTGCCTGATGGATTCGGGCCATACGCATTCGTAGCGTGGCAAATACGCCATCCCTCATGGGCAGCTTCGTCCCATCTATTAATATTACTAGCAGAATGTGGCAAAGGAACGGTATAGGCCACGCGGCCATCCCCATGCTTACCAAATACATAGACTGATGAAATATACGGACCCGTATATTTATTTTTACAAGATGCTTCCTTGCCTTGTTGACACTCTTCAACATGCTTAACGGTTAAATAGCGTTGTATAGTTTACGCAGCTGAGCAATTTCTTCCTGCTTTTGCTCGTCGGGGATGGCCATGTCTTGTATTTTTTGGATAAAGAAATCGGCGCGTTGGCGATTTAACTCGTCCGTCGCTTTTTGTTTTAATTCTGCCCGCTCTAAAGGAGATAATTTTTGATTGTCAATTTGATGAAGTTTCTGCTCATAGCTATCCCACAGGGCTTTTGCCTCGGCTTTGGCTTGTTCGCCAAAAGTTTCCGCTATCCCGGCCAAATCTTCCCCCCGTTGTGTGTCAATGCCCGCCTGGGTATTCTTTTTGTCATCGGCCGAAGCCACAGTCGCCACGCTTTGAATTTCTCCTTTTTCTTCTAAGGCGGCTAATGTTTTAAGATATTCTTTGTCTTTGGCCTGCTCCCATTGATGCAACTCTTGAACCGATTTTCCGCCCTGCACCACGATTTGCTGGATACCGTTACGTCGTTTTTGTTCATTTTGGGCAAGTTGGTTAAAATATTCTTCCCGGGGTAAATTTTGCGTAGCCAGGGCCAAGTCTTTTTCGCGCATTTGGTCAATCAGTTGGCCGATTTGCTCTCTTTGTTCGGGATAGATATTGCCCAATTCTTCTTTTTGTTTATTGTCTTGCTCTATGCGGTCCGCCACAAATTTATCGTATTGATTTTTCTCAGCCAATTTATCCATTTTGTCTTGGTATTTTTGGGTAAGTTTTTGGATTTGTTGTTCTTTTTGCTCGGCCGTGGTGTTGGGAGAATTCAAAACGGCGGCCACTTCCCCGGCAAACGAGTCCATAATCCCCCCCGCTTGTTGCGCGGCCGCTTCGCCAAAAGCGCGCCCCATCTCTTGCACCATAAATTGCTTTTGCGTGGCAAGCTGCTGCCCCACCGCAGCAAACGGCCCCGCAAAGCCGGATGCCTCTAAGGCTTTTGTTTCTTCCGACTTAACAGCGTACTTTTCAATCATTTCTTCTCTTTTGCTTTTGGGCGTTAACGCCTTGGCTACGGCACGTTGCAAGGCAGCATACAATTTACTCCATCGCTCGTTCATGCGCGCCTTGTCTTGTTGATTAGGGCGCAAATACGGGGCTAACGCCCGGGTGCGTTCCTCTTGTACACGCTGCGCGGAGGAGGTATTAAAATTTACTTGCGGGCTTGCATGCCCCCGCGTTTGATAGGAAGTTGTCTGCGGTTGCTGCGTAGGCGTTTTGGTGTCTTTATCATAAAAATTGACGTCTACATAACGGCCGTCGCTAGATGGATTCCCCACATAAACTTTTTTGGGCGTAGCACGATTTTGAGGATAGGGAACAACGGGCGAGGGTGTCGTTGCATACGCAGGTAATGCGCGCGGCTCCTGCACATCTGCCTGTGACGGCACAAAAGCGGATTCTTCTAACAATTCAGTCATATTTTCTTGCGGCGTAAAAGCCTGCGCGGAATGAGAGACAGACTGCGTTGTGCTATGAGGAACACTTGTCTGGCCGGCCGTGCCCGACTGATAGGAAAGCACGCGCCAACAAGCGCCTATAACGGCCAGCACCGCTAAAATTCCCAATAATATATATAATGAGCGTCTTTCTTCGTCCATACTATTAGTATAGTGTAACAAACTAAATTTTACCAGAGTCAAAAGACCTAGACGTATCTAGGTCTTTTAACACATAGTTTTTAGAAAGAACTTTTATTTCTCTTCCGCAAGTTCAATCCCTAAATCCACCAGCTGCTGCTCATCAACTACGTTTGGCGAATCTGTTAACGGGCAAACAGCTTGTGCCGTTTTGGGGAAAGCAATCACTTCGCGGATGGACTCTTCCCCGGCCAGTAGCGCGGTAATGCGGTCCAACCCCAAGCCAATTCCCCCGTGCGGAGGCGCGCCTGCTTCGAGCGCGTTTAAAAGCATCCCAAACCGACGAGCGGATTCTTCTTTGGAGTGTTTCATCAGCGCCAAAATGCGTTCCTGTACATCCCGGCGGCAGTTACGCACGGAACCGGAAGCTAACTCGTTGCCATTGAGCACTAAGTCGAACTGGTACGAGCGTACCGAGCCCGGATCCTTTTCCAAATTCGGCAAATCTTCTTCCACCGGAGCCGTGAACGGATTGTGCGCAGCATCCCAGCGGTCTTCTTCGGGGATATATTCCAACAACGGGAAATTGGTAATCCACGCAAAGGCCCAATCACATTGTTTGGGAAGCTCTTTGACTAACTCTTTGCGAAGCGCGCCCATAAAGGTTTGCGCGGTACGTTTGCTCGCGTCACTGCCGATGAAAATGGCATCGCCTTCTTGGGCGGCTACCAATTCTTTAACGGCATTTAATTCCTCGGGCGTGAAAAACTTGGCAGACGGGCCTTCTACCTTCCCATCTTTTACTTTGAGCCACACAAGGCCTTTGGCGCCGTTTTTCTTAGCTAGCTCCGTCAGTTTGTCCATTTGACCGCGCGAATAGGCTGCGCCTTTTTCTCCACGCAAGGCATAAATAGCACCTTTGTTGGCAAGCACATCGGCAAATACTTTAAAGCCTGTCTTGGCAAATATTTCTTGCGCATTTTTGAGTTCTAGCGTGTAGCGCAAATCGGGCTTATCAGAGCCGAAACGCTCCATGGCCTCATCAAACGGTAATTTGATGAACGGCGTTTTAAGCTCTTTGCCCGCCGTTTTAAAGATTTCCGTCATCAAACCTTCCACTACACTATGGATATCATCGATTGTTACAAATGACATTTCCATATCAATTTGTGTGTGTTCCGGTTGGCGGTCGGCACGTAAGTCTTCATCTCTAAAACAACGCGCCAGTTGAAAATAACGGTCAATTCCGCTGGCCATCAACGTCTGTTTGAACATTTGCGGGCTTTGCGGCAACGCGTAAAATTCGCCATGATGCACACGCGAAGGCACCAAATAGTCGCGCGCACCTTCGGGGGTGGAGCGGGTTAAAACCGGGGTTTCCACCTCAATAAAACCATTCGCATCTAAATAGCGTCTTGCTGCTTGCGCAATACGGTGACGCAAATACAAGTTGGCAAACATCTTGGGGTTGCGCAAATCTATATAGCGGTACTTTAAGCGGATTTCCTCGCTTGCACCGCGCGATTTATCCACATCAAACGGAAGGGCAATGGAGGTATTTAAAATTTTAAATTCTTCGGCTACGACTTCAATTTCGCCGGTTTTCATATTTTTGTTGACGGCCCCTTCAATGCGGCGTTGTACGGTTCCGGTTACTTCTATCACATATTCGTTGCGCACCGTAGCCGCTTCTTTGAAAAAAGGACGGGTGGGTTCCACAACAACTTGGCACTCTCCCGCGCGGTCACGCAAATTAATAAACAATACCCCCCCGTGATTCCGGTAAGAATTCACCCATCCGCACAAGGTTTGTTTTGTTCCTAAAAATTCGGCGGTAATATCCCCGCAATAGTTGGTCCGTTTCATACTAATTTCTTTACCTCACTTACGACATCGGCAAACGGGACTTGTTTCTGTTCACCGGTGGTTAAATCTTTTAGCGTAATTACTTGTTTGGCTAGTTCATCCCCGCCTAAAATGAGTGCATACGCTGCCCCACACCGATCGGCCTGTTTCATCTGCCCTTTGATATTTTTATCAAAGAGTCCTCCTTCAGTGCGAATACCGGCCGTGCGCAACCCTTGCATGATGTTAAAGGCCGTCTGGTTACACGGTTTTTCTAAGGATACCACACATACACTTTTGCTTTTAGGGATTGGCTGTTCACCGCGGGCCAAAATCACACGTTCAGCCCCCATGGCCCATCCGATAGCAGGCGTGGCCGGGCCACCCATATTCTTGATTAAGCTATCATAGCGTCCGCCGGCAGCGATGGCATTTTGCGACACATCCCCCGCTTGGAATTCAAATACTGTACGCGAATAATAATCCAACCCGCGCACTAACATTGGGTCCACTACAAAATCAATTTTCCCTTTGAGCAGCGCTTGCACGGTGTCAAAATGCTCTTGACACTCCGGACATAATTTCATCGTCGGAACACGGCCTGCAAAGCGCGAACCGTCAATTTTGCAATCCAATACGCGCAAGGGGTTTTTCTCCAACCGCGTTTGACAGTTTTCACACAACGTATCTTTTTCCTTAGACAAAAAATCAATCAAAGCTTGGCGATATAAAGGGCGGCACTTGTCGCAACCCAAACTGTTGATTTTAACCACATAGTTTTTAGCACCAAACTTGGCCACAATGTCCTTGAGCATTAAAATTACTTCGGCGTCAGCCGACGGCGCGGAATTGCCAATATACTCAGCCCCGATTTGTTCAAATTCACGGTAGCGGCCTGCTTGCGGACGCTCCGCGCGGAACATATTACCAATGTAATATAATTTCTGCACAGGTGCGTTTTGCACAAAATTATTCTCTAAATAAGCACGCACCACACCAGGGGTACCTTCCGGGCGGATAGCCAACTGACGATGCCCGGCGTCTTCAAAGGCATACATTTCTTTTTGGACAATGTCCGTCGTCTCCCCAGTAGACTTAACAAAAAGTTCTTTAAGTTCCACGGTAGGCAAACGAAGTTCGCCAAACCCGTAGGTAGAAAATACACCCCGAGCACAAGCTTCCAACTGCGTAAAAGCATTTGCCTGAGGTTCAAAAATATCACGAAATCCACGTACTAACTTTGCCATATACCCATATTGTAGCATTTATTGGACAACAAAATCCCCCCGCTTAGAACGGAGGGAATAATGTATCAAAAGGCAGTTTATGTTGCTCTCTACTAATCTGCTGGAGCATCACAACCGGTTTCATCGGTCACACTATATGCACTACATAATGGGTAATTTCTGATCAACTCGCCACAATATCCGGTTCCTGCCCCGTCTTGTGCCTGGCAGCAAATTCCTCCGTGTTGGTAGGACTTCATCACCAACGTATAGTCTTGTGTCAAACTGGCCGCCACAACCCCCGTTGTAGTCAATCTATAGGCAAAATTACTACTATCATGAGCAGGCATGGATACCAGTTTACCTGCTTGTTTTGTGTAGTCTTTATCTAACGTACACCGAACTGTTTGTTCATTACGTACCGCCGTCATAACATGTTCCGCTTCCAGGGCTCTGTAAGTGTCTACTACTTTGTGAAATCTGGGTTGCACCACAGCCGCTAACAGCCCAATGATCATTACTACAACTAATAATTCCGTCAGCGTAAATCCTTTGCGCCTCATACTTACTCCTTTATAAACGCTCTATTGATAGTGTAAAATAAATCGCTCTTATTGTCAATAAACCTGTTCAAAAAATACACTTTTTGCTATACTCTTTTATATGAAATATATTTCACTATCCCTTTGTTTTCTTGCCGCACTAAACACGTTTGGGGCTGATAAAAAGCCCTATAGACCTTTTACGCAACGCGCGCAAGCACAATACTTAACAACGGATGCTCTTAAGGTAACAGACACATGCCCCGGGGCTGATATCATTAACCCTTTTACCTGCACCAAAGAGCAGGCCCCCGGGTTTACCTGCTTTGATGTATATCGCGTCGAAGGCGACCCCATAGATAAAGACCGCTACACTTTATTGGATCAAACTGTTACTACGGAAGATACCACGGCAGAGCCTAAGTGCAATTTTACCGGAGAATTAACGTGTGACGCTTTTCTACAAGCGCTCAAATTTAATTTGGATTTTTCTTGGTTTATTACCAATTTCCCTTCTTCCTCATTTCCCGAATGTGGGAAAACATACACATGCACACGCATTGCCTGTTGGCAAACTTTACAAGACACGTCGTACGGAGAGCCGCAAGCCAAAAAGCTGGCGTGCGTATTTAAGAAAAATCAAATTTATTTCTTAGGCTCGCAAATTACCTGCCAAGATAAAAATGCCAAGAAGTAATTTTAAGGAACGCTTTTATATAGACTATGTTATTTATTCATTTCAAAACCCTATTTTCATTTCGCTTTTATCATCGCTTAGCGCAGCTTAAAATTCCATACGTGGTTGGATTTGCGACGTACTTGTTTCTTTTAAATATGCTTGTGTTATTCTTTTTCACGGGGTCTGTTCTTAAAACCAATTTGCCCGTATTCCTAAAAAATTTTCCGCAAATTACATTTGAAAACGGCGTGCTTACCCAACCTCAGCAAGCAGTATCGGCCCCCATTCCCAATACAGACTTCAAAATTGTTTTTGACGCGGCTGCCGACAAAGCCCCTTCCGCCGAAGAACTAATACAGAATAACACGTTGGCTTGGGTACATAAAAATCAACTTTACGTGCCCTCTTCTACCGGCTTACAAATTCAAGAGCTACCAAACACGTTGAATTTCACCTCCGATCCGCAAACTATTGAAAAATATCAAAAATCACTGCTTGTGTCGCTACGCATAGCAGCATTTTTGGTTTCTCTGTTTTTCCTGGCCTTATTTCTATTGTTTGATTACGCTTTAGCATTAGGCGTATTATTCTTTTTCAACGTGTGGAAAGGGTTCCCCCTGGCCAACCCCATACTATTTAAATTGGGCGTTTTTTTACTGGGGCCCTTGAGCGTATTGTTTTTCGTCCATTTATGGGTTACCGTCCCCCTTTTTAGCGTAGCTCAAATTATTTTAATGATTATTTACGTTCAACAAATTTTTAATACAATCCCGGAGAGAGCATGAAAATAAAATTAATCCGTTCTTTTAGCGCTGCCCATAAATTGCCGCATTACGACGGTCCCTGCCATGATTTGCACGGCCACACCTGGAAAACTGTTTTTGTAATTGAAGGGCCCGTACAAAAAGACGGCATGGTGTGTGATTTTAAGGTAATCAAAAAACTCTTAGACGAAAATTTGCCGGATCATCAGTTTTTAAATGATTTAGTGGATAACCCCACCGCCGAAAATTTAGCGCAATACTTATTTGATAAAATCAGCGCACGACTAGCTGCAAAAAATTTAACTTTATGTTCATTAGAGGTATGGGAAAGTGACAACGCCGCCGCTATCGTGGAACGTTAACGAAATTTTTTACTCTATCCAAGGCGAAGGCCGCCACGCCGGGATGCCGGCCGTGTTTTTGCGTCTGGCGGGGTGCACGATGGGCTGCGATTTTTGTGACACCAAGTATGCCTTTGCGCCCGGGCAGCAAATGAACAGTTTGCAAATTTTAGTGGAACTGGCTAAGTATCCGTGCAAAACCGTAGTTATAACGGGTGGAGAGCCCACCGAGCAGGATCTGCCCGCTTTAATTAACATATTGAAATCAGCCGGACATATCGTTCACATTGAGACCAACGGCGCGCACGATTGCGACGTATCCAAAGCCGATTTCGTCTGTGTGTCACCCAAAAAAACCGTAGCCAAAGAAATGCTACCAAAAGCCGACGTGATTAAACTGGTTATTGGCCCAAAAACCGATTTGAAAGACGTAGAAAAGTATTACATTTACGAGAACGAAAAAACAACGCTTTATTTCCAACCGTTGGACAACAAAGAGGAGAACATAGCCCTATGCGTAAAACTAGCCAAAAATCATCCGTCCGCACGTCTAAGCGTGCAACTGCACAAACTCATCCACGTAAAATAACACAAGAACAAGCGTTGGAAAATGTCCGCCAGCTACTGGCTTACATTGGCGATGACCCCGCACGCGAAGGGTTGCTAGAGACCCCCAAACGCATTGTAAAAAGCTGGGACAAGCTCTTCGGTGGCTACAAGCAAAAACCGCAAGACGTACTAAAAACTTTTGTAGAGGGCTCGTGCGAAGAAATGGTGGTACTCAAAGATATTGAATTTTACTCCACGTGCGAGCACCACTTACAACCTTTCTTTGGCACCATTAGCATTGGGTATCTACCCAACGGGCGCGTGCTGGGCATTTCCAAATTGGCGCGCTTGGTGGAAGTGTTTGCGCGCCGTCTGCAAATCCAAGAAAAACTAGTCGCGCAAATTGCCGATAGTTTGATGGAGACGCTCCATCCGCACGGGGTGATGGTAGTCTGCAAAGCCAAACACATGTGCATTAGTTCGCGCGGCATTGAAAAGCATAACGCCGTAATGGTGACGAGCGCGATTCGCGGCGCGTTTAAGAAGTTAGAAGTGCGCAGCGAATTTTTAGAAATGATTAAATAGGTATGTTATGACACAACTTATGGGCATTGTAAATGCCACGCCGGATTCGTTTTACGACGGCAACCCGCAAAATAATTTACCCGCGCTTCTCAAAAAGTGCGCGGACTATTTAGCCGACGGGGCCGACATTTTAGATATCGGCGGGGAGTCCACCCGCCCCGGTGCTACCCCCGTATCCGCCGAGGAAGAACTCGCCCGCGTGTTGCCGCTTATTAAGGCCGCACACGAAAAATGGCCCAAAGTTTCCCTCTCGTTAGATACGGTTAAAATTCCCGTTGCGGCAGAGGGTTTAAAAAATGGCGTTACCATCATTAACGACGTAAGCGGCACGCCGAACCCGGAAATGTTTAACCTCGTCAAAAAACACAACGCACAAATTGTTATCATGCACAGCCGCGGCACGCCGCAAACCATGCAAGCACTAACCGATTACAAAGATTTAATGGGAGAAATAAAAGATTTTCTCGCGCAAAAAATCGCGCAAGCGCAAGCGTGCGGGCTAACCAAAGAGCAACTGATTATCGACGTAGGATTTGGCTTTGCCAAAACGCGCGAGCAAAATTATCAACTCCTAAAGCATCTAGCCGATTTTAAAGATTTAGGCGTGCGGATGCTCGTCGGTCTCTCGCGCAAAACGTTTTTGGCGCAAAAGCGCGAGCTCCCCCCCAAACGCAAAGCACAAACGCTTGCGGCGCACCTTGTCGCACTTCAAAATGGCGCTGATATCTTGCGCGTACACGACGTGCGCGACACCCGCAAAATTATGGATTTTTACGCCGAGCTGGAGGCCGCCAAATGACCCAAGTTTATTTAACTCAATGCGGCAGTTTCACGGCTGCACACGGACATGGCGGCACGCTGGCCGAGGGATCTCACACACATACGTTTTCGTATGAAGTCACGTTTCACGGTCCACTAAATACTGAAGGCTATTTAATTGATTTCCGAAAACTACAAGATTTTTTTGCGCGCGAAATTAACGCCCATCTGGAAGGAGCCGATTTAAACAAACTTTTTGAAAATCCAACGACCGAAACATTGGCCGTATGGATTTTTGACACTATTAAAAAACAATTCCCGCAGTTATCCAGCGTCAAGGTGGCCGAAGCACCCGACCGTTGGATTACTTACACAGGAGAAAACTAATGGCACAAGTAATTTTAGCCGTCGGCAGCAATATGGGAAATCCCAAAGAAAATTTAGATCGTGCCATCAAGGCGCTATCTGCCGTGGGCACGGTTGGCGAAGTGGCCCCGTACATTGTTTCTAAGCCGGAGGGATATTCCCAACAAGCCGATTTTGTAAATACCGTTCTTATCTTGCAAACTCAAGAATCCCCAATGGAACTGCTCAAAAAGCTAAAAGCACTTGAAAAAGAACTGGGCCGCACCCCCACCTTCCCTAATGGGCCGCGCGTGATTGACCTGGATATTTTATTCTATGATGACAAGGTTATTTTTGAAGATACGCCCGAATATACCTTGTTTATCCCCCATCCGCGTATCCCCGAGCGGGAATTTGTATTAAAACCCCTTTCCTATATTCTGCCGGAGTTTATTCATCCGCAATTGCGTGAGCCTATCTACATGCTTTACCGCAAACTAATGAAAAAAAAGGGAGCACCAACTTGCCAGATATTGTAGAATATAGGAAAGATGTATATTTTAATAAGGAGATAAGAAGCATGAAGAAAGTACTCACTGTTTTGGCCGCCGCCTTGTTTTTAGGCGCCTGCCACTGTGCTAAATGCACAACCGACACCGCATGCAAATATAGCAAAAATTATGCATGCCGCTGCTACAAGCAACACAAAGCAGGCTGCAAATGCCCCAAATGCCACAAACCGGCTCCGGCTCCGGCCCCGGTAGTGGCCGCTAAACCGGCTCCGGCCCCGGCCCCGAAAGTGGCAGATGATGCCGCTATCGCTACCGTTGCCAACGTCAAACAAAACAACGCCGGTGCCACCGTTCTTTCTTTCAAAGAACCGATCAACTTCAAATACAACAGCGATGCCTTGGATGCCAAATCCACCGCTACTGTAGACCAAGTTGCTGCGGCTTTGAAAAAATATCCCAACGCCAAAGTGCGTGTAGCCGGTTATACCGATTCCTTGGGTAACCCTGCCTACAACATGGATCTGTCTGAACGCCGCGCTCACTCCGTAGCCGAACGCTTGGTACAAGACGGCATCCCGGCTGCTAACGTGTCCTACATCGGTTATGGTGAAGCCAATCCTATTGCCACCAACAAAACCGCCGAAGGCCGCTATCAAAACCGCCGTGTAGAACTCGAAATCAACAACTAAGAGTTTTCACACTTACAAAAACCCCGCTCATTGAGCGGGGTTTTTTATGTTCTACGACGTTAAAAAGCGCGTTTGGCGACAATAGTTAACGAAAACCTGTTTGCAAAACAAGAGAACGCCTTGAAATTTCTACAGAAAGTTGTATACTTATAATGAAGGTGTATGGCCTTCTAATTTGTAGTTAAGGGAAAAACTTATGAAAACAGGTTTTACGTTAATTGAGCTACTGGTTGTAGTACTCATTATTGGTATTTTGGCGGCTATTGCGCTGCCGCAATATCAAAAAGCAGTAGAACGCTCGCGCATAGCTGAGGCTGTACAGCATTTAGGAGACTGGGCTACGGCACAAAGCATTTATTATATGCAACATAATACATTTGCCGAGGACTTGGATGAACTCAATGAGGGAGATATAGTCGTTCCGGAAATACCATCCGATTCTGCTTTCTTTGTTTCGTATCGGGGAGTCGACGTCATATCTGGCAGATCCGCGTCCATGGGTCTTCAACGCCGTGGAGGTAAGTATGCCAATGGTGCACTAAACATCCAAGTAAATGCCGATGGCTCTATAGAAAAGTTCTGTTCTGAAAAGAAAGATGCCCCCGGTTTTTGTACTATAGCCGAAACAATGGGATATCCTCTCTTTAAATCTTCTCAAGAAGAAAGCGGCAGCGGTAGCGGAAGTAGTAGCGGAACAGGCTCTGGCACGGGTGGGTGTAGCGGAAACAAGTGTAGATCCAACTAAAGGAAGAGAAGAACACACTCTCAAAACTTAACCCCCGCTCATTGAGCGGGGGTTTTTATTAAATCAATCGGCCCATTAATGTTGCCAACCGTATTTTTCCTTCAACAAGAAATAATTATGCAAACTATACCAAATTTTACTGGCCCAATCATTTGTCCAACTAAGCGCAATCATTCCGTCTATCCCATCCTCAAAGAAAGCCTGCCCTCCATGCCGGGAAACCTCAAACCCGGAAAGTGCCAAAATAATTCCTTCATATTTTCGGTTTCTAAGTTGTCTAGTTAAAAAGCGCCCGCCGCCATTTTTCATAAGGATATCAGTCAACACCATATCGTATTCGCCATAGGATCCTCTGTTTAAAAAAGCCTCCGGGTCGTCGTAAAAATCAAATGTCCACTCTCTCAATCTCGCCCGCTTTTTCATGTCTTTTACAGCGAAAATGATGTCTTTGTCATCTTGTAAAACTGCCACGCGCATCTGGTTGGGTAATGCCCCGCGGACATTTTGGAACCACGTTGTATAATCTTTCAAATTGACTTGCGGAATAGGCTGTTCAGGCTGTCCTGATTTAAGTCCAAATTCGCTTGCCTCGTACAGGTGCCCGTCTTTACGCTTTACAGGCTTTGCTGCTTCTTTTCCTATGGCTTCGTACATTCCCGTGCTAAGCATTGTATAGAACTTCTTAACATAGTGCAAATAACTAGACATATTTATTAACTGACGCTCATCCCCCCAAGTGACCCGTGCTTGGGCAACCGCACTTTGCGCCTCTGCTATATCCGTAAATATTTGACGCATGTGCTCCGGCAGCATTGCTTCTGCTTCTGCAGTTCCCAAATAATAAATATTTGCATTCAAGGTCTTTGATAACTCCCGCACGGTTTGTGCGGCATGTTGGTAGGCTTTCTTGGCCACGCTGACTTGTTCCCCACTCATTTCCGTCAAGTTTCCTCGTGTCAATATACCGGAATAAATATCCCCATAGAAAGGCGGATCTTGAGGGAGTATCTCGCGCTCAAAGCTCTGCAAAAATGGACGCATATCCAAAGCCGCCTGCCGCCGCATTCTACGAGAAAGAGAGAGGGACACATCGCTTGTCTGATTCAAAAACTCCCTCGGCTGCTGCAAATGCCCCGTTGTGCCGAGCAAGTTAGTCGTGGCGTGCCTTGAGCCCCCACGCGAATCGCCCATTTGTTCTCTATGTCCTCTTGCCATTTGTCGTTGGGCATAAGACATTGTTTTCTTTAATTTGGACGTCACCCGTGTGAGCTTGCCACCCGCGCGGCTCTTAGACAATTTCCCGCCGTACGCGCTGGAAAAACACGCCGCAAGCAACAAAAATAAAATTGAGCTACTGATTACGTTTCGTCGGTTTAACATATTCTTCGTTTTCCCGCACATCAATGTTTCCAACCATATTTTTCTTTAAGGAGGAAATAACTATTCAGCCGCCGCCAAATCAAATCTGATAAATCGGACGTCCAACCTATGCTAATCATTGCGTCTATGCCATCGTTAAAAAATTCTTCTCCGCCATGCGTTACTTCAAAGCCGGACAACGTCAAAATACTTCCTTCATATCCTCTGTTTCGCAGTTGACGCGCCAAATAACGGCCGCCCCCATTTCTAATCAATACATCGGTCAAAATCATATCATATTTTTCGTAAGAAACTTGATTTAAAAAAGCTTCCGGGTCATCATAAAAATCTAACGTCCAACCTTTTAATCCCGCTCTTTTACGCATCATTTTTAGACCGTTAATCACCTTAGGATCATCTTGTAAGATAGCCACCCGTAGATGAGTGGGAATCGTTCCCGATATATTCAATCCCAACCAAGCGGAGGGATCCCGCCAATCTGGCTCAGGAAGTGGCACGTCTGTTATAGTAGATAATAGTCCAAACTCTTCGGCGATGTATGCATGTCCGTCTGATCGTTTGACAGTTTTTAATTTCTCCTTTCCTGCAGGAAGGATCCCCGTACCTAGCGCATTATAAACTTCTTGCATGCGTTCCCAGTAAATTGCTATCCGCACCAAAGTGTAATTATCGCCCCAAATTGCACGAGCATCTTTCACCAAACTTTGTCCTTTAGAAATTTCACTAAGCCGCTGACGTATTTGCTCGGGTAGGAACGCTTCCCCTTCGGAAGTACCCAAATAATAAATCTCCGCGTTAATAGATTTAGAAACTTCTTGCATATACGTTACAGCTTGCTCAAATGCTTTCTTGCCCGCTGCATATTGTTCCTCGCTCATTCTTGTCAAATTTCCCAAGGTGTCCACCCCTCGCTGCACAACAGAGTAAGAAGCGGGTTGCTGCGGCATTCTGACCCAATCCAATTCATCCAAATAGGCCCGCGCTTCCAAGGCCATCTTTCGTTGCATAGTGCGAGATAATGTATTTCTTGTTAAAAATGAATAATCCACCACTTGTGGCTTTTCGGATACCAAAAGTCTCCTTTCCATAGCAAGGGATAATTGCTGATCCCTAAGATTTTTAGTGGCTTTGACGGAGATACTCCGTGCCTTCCGTTTTTTTGAAAAAGGGATCCGCTCCTTAGAAGAAACCGTTGAAGACAACTCGGATGTTGCGCGAAGTGCATCCAATTTATCATTTCTAGATCTCCGGCGTAAAATTCGTTTCACACTTTGGTTTATTGTCGTAAATATTTTCCCCCTACGACGCAGCTTTGGAGATCCCCCCCCATACACGGTAGAGAAACATAATAAACCCAACAAAGAAATTTCAGCTATTTTCTTTATATTTTTCATCTAATTTACTTCCACATACCTATAGAGTAGCACGATACGTGCGTTACAAGCAAGGGCCCTTGGTCCCATTTTGATCTAGGTCTATTTACCTGGGCCTATCGAGAAAAATCGATTTATTAGCTATATTAAAATGCTATAATGAAGAAAATCTTATTGCTCATGGGAGAACCATTATGGAAGGAATTGCCGCCTTACTAACTAACACTAAAACCGAAATGTCCGAACATGTTGCCCGCTTGGAACGTGATTTGGCTACTATTCGCACGGGCCGTGCCAGTGCCGGACTATTAGAGAATGTACGTGTAGATTATTACGGAACGCCTACCCCCATTAAACAAATGGCTGTAATCAACGTATTGGATGCCAAAACGTTAGAAATTCAACCGTGGGATATTTCTTCTCTCAATGATATTGATAAAGCCTTGCAAAAAGCTGATTTGGGCGCCAGCCCGGTAAACAATGGCAAAGTAATCCGCATTACACTGCCCTCTATGACCGAGGAACGTCGCAAGCAACTTGCCAAAAGTATCTCTAAAATGAGCGAAGATTTCAAAGTAGCCGTGCGCAATGCCCGACGTGATGTAATGGATAAACTGAAAAAAGCACAGAAAGCTTCTGAAATTACCGAAGACGACCTTAAACGCTATGAAAGCGATGTGCAAAAAACCACCGACGGTTTCATTGCACAGATCGATCAGGTTATCAAGAAAAAAGAAAATGAGATTATGACCATTTAGTCCATTGCCTGCTTGCATTACCCCGCCTTTATGGGCGGGGTTTTTATTTTGTGTGGCAAATTTTCAATGCAAAGAACTTTATTTTTTAGTAGAATATACGTATCTAAGAATTACCGAAGATATGCCAAGATAGCTCAGCTGGTAGAGCAGCCGCTTCGTAAGCGGCAGGTCCGGGGTTCGATCCCCCGTCTTGGCTCTTTTTGTTGCCTATTTTTCCCCGGTTCGTCGTCATTGTTTACATTAAAAGCCCCCGCTTAAACGGGGGCTTTTATGCAGCAAAAGCATTTACTATTTCCACCTAATACCCCAATGTTTAGACCACAATTCCGCCTCTAACAACGTTTGTTCGATAACCTCTTGTTCGTATAGCGGAAGGCCTAATTCTTTATTCTTTTCATTCAACCTTTTATAGAAGTTGGTAATTATTCCCCATACGCCCTTTTGGTGATATGTTTCGAGCAATGCGGCATGATCGTGGAATAAATCGCTATACATAACATTTCCATGTAAAGCACTATACACCGCGGGAGCATTTGCTTTCATCTCCTTGGTATCTTTAATGTCCATCTCTTTGGCAATCTCATCGATTACGGTCTGCGTGACGATATGATGCACCCCGTTATAAAGACCGCTGTCTGTTACCCCTCTCCATTGAGGCGTAGAATCCCTAAATTTTTTATTTACAGTTCGCAGATAATTATATCCGCCCGTTAATTTTGTAGGATGCACAATCGGTTGTTTGATTTCGGCCGTTATAATGACTCGGGTAACATTTGTATTTATCTTGGGTTGGCGGAACAAAGTTCGCTTGGAAAGCATCCGTTCTGCCACGCGCACATGTACCGGATGCACCGTAATAGTTCTTTGCACGCGCACACCTTTCCGGTTCGTTTTTACAATCTGATAGAGACTTTGTGAATAAGAGGTTACAGGCAGGAGTAGACACAGTATCGCCACTATGCGCATTGTCCCTCTCCTTCACACAACCAAGTAAAAGTTAGCGGAAAATATGGAAATTGGAACTTTAAGAGGGCACAAAGGGGACGTATGAGCATTAAGCTGATGAAAATCATCCATGCTATACTGGACTTACGCATACTCCTCCAATTTCATCCCCATGGCAGCTTTTGAAAATTCAAAAGCCGATAATTGCGTTTTAATTATGATACATTTTTTTTAGAACTTTGTCACATTTTTTTTACTACCGTCGACAAAATAACATTATTTCACACGCGCAAAAGAACTAGATTCTCTTTTCCTGTAGTATTTACTTGTTGCCTTTACCTTCCTGTAAAAATTTTACTGGATTTTTTCATTTTTTTTGCTATACTTATAGTAACGCAACTTGCGTCTTATAAGGAGAATATATGACCCGAGGTTTTACATTAATCGAATTATTAGTAGTAGTACTCGTGATCGGCATTTTATCTGCCGTGGCTTTGCCGCAGTATCAAACGGCAGTAGAACGTTCACGCGCGACGGAGGCACTAACCCAAATGAGTGCCATAAGAGATGCTATGGAGAGGTACCATGCCCAGCATGAAGCTTGGCCAACCAAATTTACACAATTGGATGTAGATATTCCGGACATAACCGCTAATCTTACTGACGCTCAGAAGGCGCTTTGTACTGCCATGAGTAACAAATATTACGGCGGTAAGAATTTCTGTGTACGCTTTACCAACGGAGGGGTAATCACAGCTGTGCGTCTTAGAAATAATGACAGCTACACGCTGACCACTACCATCACGGCAAATAGCAACGGTACCTATACCGCTACGCGCTCCTGCAGCGGAGATACGGCCTACTGTAATGCAATTTCAGGTGGACACAACAGCGATTTTTAATCGTGTATAGCTACTATTTTCCCCGGCTTAAAGCCGGGGATTTTTTTCGCATATTTTACTGTCTACACACAAGCAGTAAAACTTTAACATCTCTTTTACATTATGATCGTTAAGGTGATCATTGTAATCAAAACGGATCTGATTACATACCGTTGTATTGCTTGTTTGCCACGTCGTGCAGCCGGCGCCTAGCATCATCAGTAGTAAGATGGCAGACAGCATCTGTAATTTTTTTCGCATGTGCTTGCTCCTTTGCTTGCCTCTTAAGTTCTTCTTTTAGAGCTCTTAATTGTGCGGCTTTACTGCCATTTTTGCGGGCCAAGCACAATGCCACCCCCAAAATAATTCCACCCCCTAGAAGTAAAACCACGTACAATTCCATTATTTCTCCCCTCTTTTTCCGATAACAGACCCATCCGGATTAACGAGCGACAACGCAGCGAATACATGAAGCACTTTGGCCCATACTGTATCATCTTTATCTGTACTGGTTAATTTAGTGATGAGTGTAATCAACGCTACTACCATCCCAAAGATTTCCAGCATTTCATCATAATGTTCCGTTATAAACTTAATCATAAATACGCTCCTGTTTCCATCATTTCGGCTAGTTCTCTAGCACGTCGGCCGACCTGTCCGGCCCACCGACTATTTAACATTTCATTAGCAGCACCGGAAAAATCGCTACGCCGCAAGGCTGTCAAAAATTTTTTAAACGTGCATAGCGTTGCAATTCCCATATTAAAACACATATCCACCAGAACAAATTGGCGTACTGCATCTAGTTTCTTAAACCACTCGAATCGTCGAGAAACAGCTTGCCGTGCGGCTTGTAGATCTTGCCGTAAAATAAACTCAGCTGCTTCCTTACTAATCCCGTTTTCCAAATTGTGACCATAACCAATAGTCATGTGCCCTGTTGGGCATTGATACGGAAATACATTTAATCCTTCGTATCGACGTGTGTAAGTCAGCCATTTCTCATCCATGTTTCCCCTCCATTTTGGCCTCCAACCGGGCCACGCGGATTTGCAAGTTATTGTATTTGTCTTGCTTTTCTTCAAGACGTGCGATGTCCTTGCGGATCGCTCTTAATTCTTGCCAAAATGCACCGGCGGCAAAGACAATCCCTAATACCTTCCAAATTGTTTCTGTGTCAATCGGCATTTATTTCCCCCTGTTCCGCTGGATCATACGTCAGCCCATACGCATTTGCAGCTTGCTCCAAACTTTCAAACTCATCCCAGCCCTTATTGATTACTACACGTTTGGCAATAATGGAATTGCCTTCTTCATCCACTTCGCCTGTATCGTACCACTCCATACTCTCCGTACGCTCGCAGGAAAGAATATCCCAGCGTACGTTCTGAACGTCTTTATAATCGCCTTCTTCGTTTAGTTGTTTTCTAAATACCATAAATCCCCCCTATGCTACCGTAAGTTCCCAGCCCTTACCAGTTGCGATGGCTTTGTCATCAGCCGTAAGGTCTGCCGTACCAGTACAACCTACGATAGTGCAGTTCTTTGTCATAGCGGCAGTTCCTCTAAACCACGGCACGCCGTTGACCTTTATGTAGGTGTTGTTGAGGTCAATAGAGCCAGACCAAGCATTATATGCACTTGTACCACGACCCAAATATATACTACCGCCGAATGTGGCAGATATATCTACATCTGTTAAGTCAAAGGTGCTGTCCTCATATCCTTGTCGGGACAATATACACGAAATTGAATTTTCGCTTATATACTGTATTTTAAAGATGTTTACGATACCAGGTGTACACGGTACATATCTATTACCTGCTGTATTATCGGTTTTTGTATAAAAATACTGACCTTGAGTATCACTTACTTGTTGAAAAGCACCTCTATAATCGTTTATCCCAGTTTTGAACAGTACATTCCTACCAGAGGAGTAAGTGTCTGGAATAAAAGACAATACTATCTCATCAAAAGAAGTTAGTGTGGAAGATAAGTTTACATAATCACTTACGCTAAACCCACTAGCTACTCCGTTGGTAATCGTAGGACTACCTACTACGGTGTACCCTACGTTATAGGGCATACTCTTAAATAGGTTGACTAGGGCAGCACGGGAGAGCCCCGTATAAGAAACTTTGATTTGCGGCGCGGTTGCATAATCAAAAGGAGCCGAGCTGGATACATAGAGGCCTTTTAATCCGTCTTGCCGTTTGGAAGACGTGCCAAAAACCTCAATTTGTTTCAAATTCGTCGCAGCAGAAACATCTAATATCATATCTTCTAAATTTGTATTTTCAGTTAAAAATATGGCAAGACGTTGGCTTGCGGAGAAATCAAACGCAGGAAGTTTTTTTATGTTTGATACTCTAAACAAAGAGGAATTTGAAGCCGTCCAACTATCCATAATGATAGGTTTATTCACTTCAATTTCTTCTATATTCCCGCTTGCAAAAGAAGTGCTTAATCCATACTGGTCTCTACTATAGGCAGTAATACTATTATTAACGATGAGCTTTGCTCTTTTTAATGGCCCGGCGTGATTAAACGCGCCACCAATAGCCGTTACCGTATCTACTTCTATGACGGGGAGTTTGGCAAGATATTGGCTACGTTGTTGGTATTTGTCTTGCGTATTGCCGACTAATCGCTCTATCGATGTGCCTGTAATATGCAAATTATCGCCTAGCGCAGTAAGAGCTACTAAATCTTGGTTTACTACTTGCGGACTATATTGTGCAAAAGCCACGTTCCCTATAGAGTTTACTGCAAAATGCGCCCATAATACGCCTTGATATTCTGCTGTAGTTCCGCTTGCATATCTAACCGACTTATATTCTGCAATAGTATCGGCAGAATTTTCAGGCGTAATTCTAATAACGTGCGTTTTTAATTCTTCGGGGAAAGTGGTTTGGCTACCTGTAGAAAGGTTGAGCGTTTGCCAGGATAACTTTACATCCGTTCCGCTTGCGTAAGTACCTTGCAAATTATAGTCAATGTAGAGCTTGAAGTTATGCGTTGTATCGCTCAAAACTACGTTACAACCAAAGTACGGAAATTTAGAATAATCGGCGGAATGACCTATTAATAGATAAATACTATTATTAAGAGCACCCGAAGTAATATCAATCCAATCCTCTGGCTTTTGCCATTCTCTGTTTTCATCCAGTTCTGCATCCAATGAGGCAATATCTTCCTTATTAGTTTGCACTTGTACTACCGTGGCATTAGTAACCCCGCTATTTACGGCGGCTTGTTGGGTGGTAGTAAGCGTATCCTGCTTGGCATCTAATGCACTTTGCACCGCCGTAGAAATGGGTTTACTTAAATCGCTTGTGTTATCTACGTTCCCTAGACCCACTTGAGATTTCGTTACACTATGCGGATTAGATGTGTTGGAGCTATGTGAAACGAGTGAACCATATATGTCATCTATACGTGTCTGCAGCGTACTGTCAGCCAGTTGCCGAGCTGTCGCCTCGTCGGAAACTGTTTGTTCCAAACTTGTTTTTGTAGCCGCAACTTCCGTCAAGGCACTACTCAATGCCGCCGCCTGTGTATTTTGCAGATCGGTCAAAAAAGTTTGGGCATCCCCATCCGTTTGATTCGAGGATACCGGATATTTAATACTGCGCTGAACTCGTTCGGCCAGTTCTTGTACTTGGAACGTAAGTTTATCAAATCCTTGCTCGAGCGACGTGGCATCTAACGTTCCTTGTTGTGTTAGATGAAGTGTTTGCGTCGGCGTAGTAGCACGCACAATAGTAACTTTATAACCGGCAGCCAAAGGCTCCTGTTCGCTGGCTACCGTAGGATAAATAATTTCATGTTCAATTTCATCCAATACACACTGCGCACTTACATCTGTTTCGTTACCGGAAGCATCTGTACAATAAACTTTAATTTCCGAAGCAGACAAATAGGGAAAATCTAGCGCCCAACGACGGTTTTCTCCATCCGCTTGATAAATTCGTTTACAAATTTGTGAAGATATCGTCATGCTTTTCTCCTAGTTAAATAAAGATAAAATGGCTCGTCCCAAACTACCCAAACGATGTTTTTTCTTCGCAGCTTTATTATATTGGGATATTGCCTCGCGCAATGCATTCCACTTGCGTTCAAAAATACCAGTCTGCTGCGAAGCAGTTTGTTGCAAATCTGTCTGTACTTTTTGCTGCTGTTGCGCCTGTTGTAAGGCGTTGTTCTGTTTTTCATCGACGGCTGAGGCCGATTGCTCACTCATCCCGTTGGCAGCACGTTTAGCTTGCAACGCCGCTAATTGTTTGCGGGCATTTTCATAAGCCAACTGTGTTTTTTCAGCAGAAGAACGAAACAGATAATTCATTTTTTCTTCGTACGCTTGCTGCAAAGCATCTGCCTGTTGCCCCGCTTGCAATGCACTCTGTTTATTTCTTTCTTTTTCTTGCCGGGCTGCTTGCTTAGCATTGGCCAATCCCCACAAGAAATTTTTTCCTATTTCAATCATAAACTCCTCCCAAGATATAAGAATACAATCTAATTAAAGGGAAAGACGGGCTTTCGGGCAATCATCCAAAAGCCCGCCGCTTATACCACTTTTACCAGCACCCCTAATATCGTCAGCGGTAGGGGGTCTTTTTGCACAATACATACACTGGGCTCTTGCGTATGCCGCGTAGGTAGCAACACCGTGTATGAACCTGTTTGTAAAGAAATCGGAGCATTATAAGACTCATTTGTGCGTTGTACTAACTCCGTTTCCCCATTTCTTTCAATCCCCACAAAACCTCCGCGGCTATCCAACACCTCTACCCGCGCGGATACATAACGTTGTTTGCGTTCCAAAGCCGTGGCATTGGCAACCGGTAACGTCTCTAAAAACGATTCGTAAGGTAACCCCACGTGTACCAAGCTTGCCGCGTGTGGCAGCGTGATACTTCCTAAGCACACCGTCAAATTCTCCACTACATTTCCATCAGCCAAGGCACACACTGTCTTACCTTCCAAGTGAGACAAACCGCTTACTTGCGCAGATGCGGTAAAATTGCGCACAGAAATACTGCTATCTAAAAACACACTACCGGGGGCGGATTTTTCCGTTAAACGTTTCGTTAAACGCTCAATAAAAACTCTTTCTCCGCGCACGACAGCCAACCACAATTCATCTTGTCCTTGATTAGCCAGCGTACATATACTCACAAAAGAGCCTTCTGTTTGATGATGCGTCCACGCATATATACCTTGTTCCGGTACGTAGGTAAGGGATAATAATTTCCCTTCTGCCGTCGTACACCAAAGCAATGTATCCGGTTCCTGGGCATAGGCAAGTTGCGTAATCGTTTGATTGAAAAATAAGTGTTTGGCCCGCAATGTTAGGTCATCCCCCGTATAAGAAGAAGTAGCATAATCATAAACCAAATCACGCAGTACCCCTCCGCGCGCTTGTACAAATACAGCTCGGTTCCCTACTAAAACAGGCGCCGTAACATACGACCCACGCTCACTTTGTTGCGTTAGTTCGATGGTGTCTAGCGACAAAGCCCCATTACAGGAAAGTGCCCACTCACTTCCGACGGTAAAAATAAGTAATTTATTCAGTACCGCTACCGCTGTAATGGCATTTAATTTTGTACTGGCCAAGCGAATAGAAAGCGAATCGGTACTTAGCAACGTATCACGCGCTCGACCGAAGTCCATGAAATTACCCGTCTTAGAAAACCATAAAGTTTGTGCTTCGGCTTGTGTTGCGGCAAGCCCGAGGCGATCTTGGTAAAAAAACACACAAGCAGGATATCCCGCTGACGGGCTGAAAGACCCCTCCGCCCACACATAAGTCCACGTTCCGCTGCCACACGGACGTTCTTGTTCGACAACAACCTGCGTGGCGGAAATATAACTTATTACGTTGACTATCCCACGTTGAATAAATGACTGCGCGCTAAGCTCATAACCGGCCTCGCCGGAATTTTGCCCGGAACGCACACGAATTTGTATTAAATTTTCCGCATCATTTAAATTGCCAACGAGATAAAAATTATCTTCCCCGCTAGCACGGGATAAAACTTTGTGCGTTTGCCAAGTCGTGCCGGCATCATATGAAATCTCAATAGTCAACGTACCGGTCCAATTTCCACTGGTACGCAAGGCCCAATCACTTCCCGATAAAATCACACTCGAAACAGCTTCATAGCCTAACGTTCCGCTTTGATAGTTTGCATCTACCGTGTGTACCAAGCAAAACTTTCCCCCCACATGCTCCGGAGTGAAAACAGCCGAATTACTTTCCAAAATATACCGTCCTGACTCTGCTACTATTTGCGTGCCGGCGTTTTCTCCGCCGGATAAAGTTTGTGTAACGGTATGTTCAGCATTTCCGGTAAAAGAACGGCGATACTCCAGCACAAGCGTTTTACCGTTCCAATTTCCCCCGTTACTGGCAGCGGAACTAATACGCAAAATATTTCCTTGGGCAGTGGCGCTAAGTCCTTGCGAGCCATAAGCCGCGTTAAAATTATCCGCTATATCCGCTACGTGAAGGCCATAGTTTTCTCCCACATAAAAACAGTTCCCGTTGAAATATGCCCACACCATTAAATTGGGATAATTAACAGGAGCAAATGCCAATGTAGCAGCAACCCCTTGGCTAGTCACCGTTGTGGTCTGCGGATAAATACGCATTTTTTTACTTTCGTCCGTGTTGGCCGGCATAAAAGGTCCATACCGAAGGGGCGCTTGGGCTAGGGTAAACCGCCCCAAAGACGTGCGCGTAAGCATCATGAGCGGATATTGTTTATGTGCTAAATAAAGTACATTATTATATTGAGCAACACGAATTTGAGAAAGTGCTTCTTGTGCATACGGCGTGACTAACTCCAACGGTTCTTCGTTGTTATCCAATACGGGGCCATCCGCCGTAAAAAAACGCATATAATTGGCCCCTAATTCAAGTACATATCCTTCCTCAGCGCTAATGGGAAATGAGATCAACTGACAGGGATTTGTCTGTTTAGCCGTTCCCACATACCGTGTTCCTGCCCGATTGGAAATTCCCCCCTGTGGGTGCACAAACATATTTTGCGCACTTTTCAACCAGGTATTATAGCTAGATGCATCCACCCGTGTTTGCAGGGACGGGCTGATTTCTCCCCCTGTAAAAGAAGGTTGTAGATGATGTAGTACCATATCAACGCACCTCACTAAATGCATCAGCCTGAGGAACGGTAAAAAGTCCTTCGGACATGTTACTTCGGCGTGCCTCTTCTAGATACAGGGTATATTTTTGCTGTAGACGGGCTGATAAATTCACATCTCCCGTCAAGGCCAAGGCAGCGTCGCAAGCTAACGCTAAAGCGAAACATTTCACAAAAGCCGGGTCATATTGGGTTTCATCAGTCTGTTTGCGTGTGTAACGTACATAAGCTTGCGGAACAGAAGTAACTAACACCCGAATATGGGACTGCGTATCAAATCGTTCCTCAAAGGGGATAGCCTGTTGCGGATCTTGAGGACTGTATACGCGCCTAATAAATAGCGCATCCGTTGGGTAGGCATAGATGAATTTTCCTTCACTTGTACTACCGGATACCTGTACCAACGGTTTTTCAACGGTTGCAAAGGCCCAATCATGGGTACGCAAAACTTCATCACGTACAGGCTCATAAAATAGCGAAAGCCAGCGAGCTTGTTCATTATTTTGTTGTAATGAGGTAATAGGAGCTTGTCCTAAATAAGCCAATGCTAAGTTTGCAATGCTAGTTTGTGAGTACATATATTCTCCTTTAATTTTAAATATATTTATTTTTTAATTATTTTTTATTTAAATATCATTTTTGATTATAAAATAAAATGCAAATTAACATATAATTTTGCTATTTTATAATAAATATTTTTAATATCATTTTTAAAAATACTTATATTTTAAGTATTTTTATTTTTAATAATATTTTTTAATACAATAAATTTTAATTTTTTAACAAATGAAACAGTCAATAAATATTTTGGTGCATATAGGCTGATTTTGCATTTTTTTACGTCGATATGCCGACGATAAAAATTAATTTTGATGCTTAAATCCTCTTTTGGGAAGGCATTTTATCGCTCAAAAACCCTTCTTTCGCTCAAAATCCCCCCTAATTAAGGCTTTTTCTTGTCTTCTATAGTCATTTACTCTCACAAATGCTTAGAACTTACCCAAAATATCGAAAACGCGCGCTCCTTGGGGGCCGCACATAAGTTTTTATGCGCGGCCCCCTGCGGAATTTTATTTGCTTTCAGCTATATCCACCAAACAGCACGAAATCGCTCCCGCGGTAATCGTACCCGTTACGGTGTAATACATGCGTAAGTAGCGTTTCATCCCAGCCGCAACCCCTAACGCAAACAGATTTTTCTGGGTATCTGCCAGTTGCGTTGCGTTGACAGTGGCACTAATCAACGTGACCACACCGGAAGAAAAATCTGATTTATCAGACGTTTGCAGCGCACAGACGATTTGGGTGGCTCCCGCAAATGCCGTATCGGCATGGGCAAGTACTACTAAACGTCCTAAGGCTGCATCTCCGGCGGCAGTCAAATCCACGGTATTAGTACTAGCTCCCGTGGCGCGCAAAGCCTGCGCATCGGAAAACATCACATTTTTATCAAGTAACATAGTTTCTCCTGATTAAGAATTAAATTCCAGGGCGGGTAATATGCCCCGCCCCGGCGGGTGTTAGGCTACCACGTTTTCGTCGTCACGGATAGCATCACAGATATGCACAGGGATCTCATTAAACGTCATCAAAGGTCTGGACGTAATTTGATCCGGTGTATACTGGATATTCGTGCGGTTGGTAGTCAGTTTACGAAGCGCCGCTTTGACGGTACGATTCATGTACCAAACGGGCTTACCCATGGACAGACTTTGGATTTTTTCTTCCAAGTCACACATCTTGTCAATGAGGGTGGACGGAACATTGGTTACATCAATGTTACAAATGCGTCCGGCATAACGCCAATCCTGTACGGCAAGGCCCAACTTCCACTCAAAATATTCTTTGTAGGCAGGATATTCGTTACCGCTGGCATCCACGTGATTGACTAATCCATAGTCTACACGTTGAATACCGGCTTTAGAGCCTTTAGGAAAAAAGGTAAATACCTTATCGCTGTCCCATACGACCAAGTAGATGGACGAGTTTTGCCCGTTGGTAGTACCGCCGGCATCGATGACATTTCGGCTGGATTCTGCCCCGGAAAGTGCGCTATAACGTGCCGCCAAACCGGTAAAGCGCTCCGGCGTAGCACCGGAATTTCCATAGATTAAATTGCTCGCCATAGAGGAAGACATCCCCGCGATAATCGCACGGGATTGCCCGGTGCGAACAGCATCCACATGTCCTCCTTTTTCGGCGACTAATTTATCTACTACCGAGTAAGCCGACAAAGTTCCATAGCTTTCTACTACTACTTTGGTGGTGGCTTTGGCTGGCTCAATCCCTTGGTAAGCACGACGCCAAGTCCCTTCGGGAATTCCGGTACGCACAGCATATTCATGCCCGGAATCAAGGGAACTTTCCGCCACAACCGCAACACCGATAATATCGTTAGATTGGCTTAATACCTCGGCAATGGCTAACTCTTGACCCGACGGGTCAAACTGTTTGGCATAGTCCACTAAGTTATAATGTTTATCTGCAATAATTGCCATAATTTCTCCTTATTGTTTTCCGTACAACGCTTGGGTGAAAGTTTTGTCCGCGCAGGCACCAGGTGCTCCCGCAGCTGAAATATCTTCTCTAATCCGCTTCCCCACCTGTGCAAACGTACGGACAATTGCCGGGTGATTACCAAGCCCCGTTTCTTCTAATAATTGGCGCAACTCCGGGCCGCCAAATATATCGGCGGCACGTACCGCACGGGAAACTTCCTCTTGCCATTTGTCCCCCAATAAATCTTGCGTTTGTTGTATCCAAGCATCACATTGCTCTTTTTGAACCCGAGCTTGATGTTCAACTTCTTGTTGCAAACGAATTTCTTCTTGCTCCACCCACTTTTGTAACATCTGCAAAGGTAGATTTATTTCTGCTGCACTTTGTTTGAATGTTTTTAATGCAGCGGGACTGATTAAGGAATTTCCCGGCAACGTCAAAGCTGCATACGGGTCCTGATTTTGCGGCGTCTGCTCCATAATTTCCGGTGCAGACGAAGCGTTCAAATCTGTTGGTTCATTCATGGTCTGTCTCCTGTTGTATTTGGTGTTGTAGTGCGGTCACTTCCGCCTGATACTCACTACGCATTTGTTGATAGGCAGTGGCATTTGCTTGTTCAATTTCTTCCAGCAAAAATAATCCTATACTACGTTGTCCGCAATGAAATACGGTAGCCAATTCATCGCCGGGCACAAAGCCATGTTGGCGCACTTGGGCGGCCTGTAAAATCCTCCATAATACTCTTCGGCCAGCAGCGGTTTTAAGCACCTGTTGCAAATCACTCACAACTCGTTTTTGTAACTTAGTGGAATTCATAGGTTTCCTCCAGATCTAACACAGAACGCAGTCCTAAACTTTCGAACCCTTCCACTAACATACGCGAATAATTTACTTGTGCAGCTACCGACGGATCCGCTTGAGCAATTTGGGCAGCTAATTGCAATCCTTGAGCAAGTGGTTCCAGCATGCCGGCACGTTGCGCTTGTGCAATGGTGGAAATATATTCCACATGCATTTCAAGACCGTTGAGATAATCCGGAGCCGGCGGAATTTCTCCTTGTCGAAGTAAAATATAATACGTACGCTCAATCAAAGGATCCAATAGTTCTGTTTTAAGCCGCTGCAACACAGGTCCCAATAAGAGCATCTTTTCTTGCCGCCGCTCGGCTACTTCCGCTGCCGTCATATTCGGAGTATCCTGAACAGAAAGCATCACAAACACATCTGCAAAGAAATGAGATCGAATGGTTTGGCGTACACTTTCCATCGCATGATCTAACGCAGACAAATCAGTCTGCACCTGATAGGCTGGTTTAATAGCCGCATCGGTTAAACTGTTGCACCGCGTAATGCCACCCGGCAGCAAATTCACTTCTCCTTGCACGCTGGCTGATACCATCACGGGCGGATTCGTATTTTTATCAAGGGCAACTAATTTTGCTTTCTGCATTTTTTGCAACATCTTTACATCACCCAAACATTTCCATCCCGGACCGCGACCGTAACTTTCCGATGAATTTTTTGTTTCCCACCGCGCACAAATGACCGGAAATTCGTAATATCCTCCTTCACGCAAGAGTGTGCCATCTTCCATAAAATAAATTGACGAAAACGCAAAGTGGGCATTCTCTGCATGAGCAGAATGATACTGTGGATTGGGAAAGATCAGATGAATTACTTTGTGCCAAGTCGGGTTGCGGTCGTCTTTAATTTCTTGCAAAATATTGGGAGGTAAAACAGGCATCCCGAACGCAGCAACAAGTTGCTGCGGTGTCATAAAGCACTCACGTCCGAATGTGTTTACACACCCCTTCTCATCCACATCCAACACATATTCTCCGGCGGTAAACGGTCGGCAACAAATGCCTCCTTGTCGATCTTCTTCCACTAAAAATGCTGCCGTTCCGAATACGGCCAACTCCTCGTACATGCTTTGTAGCACACAATAAAGATTACTTTTGGCAAGCGCACTTTCTATTGCCTTTTGCACGTTACTCAGCCACGTACTGGCTCCAGGCAGCTGCGTAAGTGCCGACGGACGAAGCGTAAGATCAAACCAACGCCTGGCCGGGCTGGTCAAGCCGCTCATCATACCGGCCCCCAACACTCCTACCGCTAGTGAAGCAGAGCTATCTAGTAGCGTTTTGTGATCAATCGCACGGCCGGAATTAGGGACATCCCCTTCAAAAAAACCGCGCGTAGGAGATAGATACGTAGAAAGTTGTTTCCACGTGTGAACCCACGGAGCGCGGGCTTGTTTAAGTGCACTATAACGCGCACAATATTTTTGTATTTGTTGTTTAGTCATAAATAACCTTCTATGCACAAAGGTGCAAAATTTACTATCATATCTGCCAAAGGAGGCAAACATGACCGGATTATTCCTAATTTTTTTATTTGTAATTTTACTAGCCATACCGGGGTTCTATGTGATTACGCGGGCAATATTCCCCAAACACAGCAAACGCTCTGCACGGATAGTGTCTTATATATTGACAGGTTTGTTAGTAGCTATTTTGGCTGCTATTATGTTTTCAAATCTGTAAACCTACAAGTTTATTTCGTTATTCCCGTCAATTATAGACGGGATTTTTTGTTGTGTAATAACAAACGCCTATAGTGCTTTTGAAGGTGGGTGACGTTATAGATTGGGTTATTACACTTATATATTAGCAAGTTTTGCAAGCAAAGTCAAGCATAAAAAAGACCTATTTTGGACCCAGATTTCAAACCACATCATACTCGCTCCGGGCAAATTCAACAACATGACTATTGTGGGTTTTCGCTTGCACCGCAGCCGCAAAAGTAAGTGCCAACGCATCTGCTAAGTCCGGGCTTTTGCCGGTACGTTCCTTCAATTTTTCTTTGCCTTCCAAACGAAGACGGCCCAAGGCATCATAATCATAACGCACCTGACACAAATCCGCTTTTAAATCAGGCAAGTCCGGCAAAACCCCCTGCGTTTTAATCCAATATGCCAAATCATGCCACATCTCTGCGCGCTTGTTAACATACTGTTCCGGACGTGATGCGCTAGCTCCAAACGGAACTTCGATGATATTGCGGTATCCCAGTTGCCTAAGGCGATCAATCACTCCCCCGCCGCAACCTGCGTCGACAAATACTGCGTCCGGGTGAAATCGTTCTATTTCGCTCGCAACACGTGCAGCGAGTGTCATATTGTCCAGTTTTGTAAAAACAAGCGGCGCGAAAGCCCGACATCCTTGGCGACAAAAAATAACACTACGGTCCGCCCCGAATCGCGCCGGATCCACCCCCATCACTTTGGGAGCATAACGCAACTGATCAGTTGAGATTTCTCTTTGACAAGCCTGCAAGACACAATCAATGGGGATCAAAATATCTTCCGCACTAGCCGCAAAATCGCACAAGTATTCTTGTCGAAAAATCAGCTCGGGCGTATCTGCCCGCAGACGTTCTAATTCCTCCGGAGAAATTACTCCCGATTCATCGGCTCTAAAGACCCCTACCCACCACACGGAAGGTTCCGCAAGGGCCTTTTTTTGTGCCTGATTAAATAGTTCAAAAAATGCATTTTGTCCTTTAGGAGTTCCCATAAATACCGCCCAACCTTTACGCGAAAGAAGCATCGGCCGAATAATCTGCGTAAATACATCCGGTTTAATTTGGGCGTATTCATCCAACACAACGCCATCGGCATATGTACCGCGCAAGGCGTCGGGGTTATCTGCTCCGCATACCCAAATACGTGCTCCATTGGGAAATTGCACACATAATTCCGTTTCTAACACTTTTACTTGCGGGATGCTACGCGTGTAACGTTTAAGATAATCCCACGCAATTAATTTGGCCTGTTTTAAAAAGGGTGCCACATAAAAATAACGCGGATATTGACGGAAATTACGATTGGCCATTTTAATTAAATGATTCACTGCACATACAGTTTTTCCCAATTGACGATGCGTAACCAGTACACAAAACCGATGTGTTTGCAAGGCAGCATGAATTATTTTTTGCACAGGACGCGGCGTATATGGGATAAGAACTACCTGCTTACTCTTTTTCATCCTCATCCCCCCACTCAATCGTCACAGGCCCCATGGGTTCGGCTTCCTCTTTTCCATCTTTCCATCCCAATAAATTTTTGGCGGTAAACACAGCAAATGAAGAAGCATAATTCCCGCGCAAACTATTTTGAATGAGAATATTTTTTTGACGATCCCGCGCTTGCTCGCAAGCATACTTGAAGGCAGGATATTTCTCCTCCCATTCCCGCAACTGCGCACACGTTACGTTAATTTTTTTAGCAAACGCCGCAAATGTAGGCAACTCACTGGCAGTTTCTAACAAACTAATACTTCCATCCCGTTTCTGCACTTCCGTAACGGTAAAAGAAAAAACAAAAAAAAAAGCAAGAAGTTCATCACAATAATCCTGTTGATATTTTGTTTTATTACGCATTTTTTCCTCCTACTATGAGTTCAAATTTATAATCCTTTGTTGAAAATAGAGGCGTGCGAACCGACTGCCTATTAACATGATGTAAACCCTCCAAATATTCTTCCTCTACGCAAAAGTTGTTCCTATTTTCTTTATAGAAAAATGCATTGTACACATCTAATAAAGCTTGCAAATACCTATCCTTTGAAGAGGAAAAAAATCTTCCTCCCCGAGCATGTTCCTGCGCATGTAATTTTGCCGCTTGTGCAAAAATGTTATTTTCCAGCTCAATTTTCCGTGAAAAATTCATTTTCTCCTCTTAAAAAAGATAAAAACATACCGCATATAGTTTTAATATATGCAAAAACACAACGTCTAGAAAATCCTAAAATGAATGAAAATTCTAACGAAGATATATAAAACTTGCCGGTTTTCCGGGGGCGCCCCCGGAAAACCACATACACATTCAGGATTGTTTAGTTTTAGTACGCCGGAGCCCTTTTAATATGCGGGACGGAACGTTACTTTTTCAAACTTTACTAACCCTTTTTATGTTTTTTATGCTATAATATTGTTGTGGCAAGCCTGGCAGCTTACCCAACACGCAAAACAGGGCACTATGCAGTTTAGCAACTGCTACGTCTAGCGGTTAAACGACCTGTTCTGCAGGTAGTACTACAATGTAAATACGTACGAATTACAAAGGCGTAAGATGGGGGATCCGCCCTTCTTACATAGTAAGTATAGCAAGTATTAGTAGTGTTTGTCAAGCAGTTTAAGGGCCCAAAAAGGACCTATTTTCACTAACGAGGTGTGTTATGAATAAATTTGAAAAAGCGCTGGCAGCCTGGAATGATGGATCGTTAAGAGGAGCGCAAGCGAAGTTAGCTAGAGAATTGCGTGTCTCCACCGCTACCGTAGCCCTTTGGGCAACCGGCAAACGCAACCCCTCCAAGGGATACGTAGCCCTGATGGCCAAACTATTTAACATGAGCGAAGACAAAGTATTACGATTGTTTATGCCAGCCTCTTATCCCGAAAGCACACCTCGTTCTTCCGCTTTTTATGAGCCCACTGATGTAATTTACAACGCTGACAGAGAGACAGAAATGCTTAAACCTCAAAGCAACAGTGTGTCTCTGCCCTATTTAGCCAACATCCCTGCGGGATACCCGGAATTTAATGAATCCGACATTATTGAATGGTGGACACTCCCTCGCCGATATGCAAAAGGAGCCAAATATTTAGTACGTTGTTGCGGAGACAGCATGCAAGGCAGCGTAGAATATGACGATTTGTGTTTGATCAAACCGGAACATGAATTTTTAGACGGCAAGGTAATGCTGGTAAAAGTTCAAGACGGCTATTTAATTAAGCGTATCCGCAAAGAAAATAGCAAAATTGTGCTTTATTCCGATAATGAAAAAAAGTACAAAGCATTTGCCCCCCAAATGGTGCAACCGATAGGGCTGGTAGTACGTAAAATTACGGACGTACAGTAGAAAAAAGGCCCAGGGCCTTGACAAATTGTAGTTTTCGCTTATACTTAAGGTACGCTTGGATGGATCTAATGTCTTTTGGCCGCAAGGTGACAAAAGAACTGCCCGTTGTGTTGGTTTGTGCTTTGAAGATGGGTGCAGCCAGGGCGGCGGACGGGCGTGTGACGTAGGGAGTTTGGGCGTAGTGTGCAGTTGAAGTACCGTTCCACGAGCCCGGAGCCCAGCACTTGTGGGTGCGGGGAGTCCCCCGAGAGATGGAAAAGGCAATTGCCGCTAATACTAAACAGCTGCTACGTTCACCATCAAGGCGTTAGCTTATGGAAAAAGAGAAATAACATCCCTGTGTTGAAAAAACACAGGGACTTTTTTGGTAAATTCTAGCCATACGCCGCCGATAGAGAACTTAAATTCCCTTCTTTCGGAAAATTTCCGTGACGCGCTCAAAGATACCATTACACCATGCAATGGCTAAACCATAATTGGTCACAGGAACTTTGGCATCTTGTAAGATTTCCAAACGCCGCAAGATTTGCGTACGGGTAGCCATACAGCCGCCGCATTGAATTGCCAACTTATAACTGGCCAGATCTTCCGGCAGAGGGTCTAAATTGCTAATTGTGGTAAAAATCAATTTCTTGTGTGTAAATTCCTGCAACCACTTAGGAATTTTGACACGCCCGATATCATCACATTTGTTAACCGTGTGGGAACAAGATTCCAATACCAAAATCTTATCCCCCTCTTTTAATTTATTGATGACCGGGGTTCCTTTCAAAAATGCAGAAAAATCCCCTTTTAAACGCGAAAAAAGAATACTAAAACTGGTAAGCGGAATATTCCGAGGAACGATCGAACTAACATACCCAAATGCTTGAGAATCTGTCACTACTAATTTAGGCGTATGTTTTTCCAAACAAGCACGCAACTCTGTATCTTTTACACAAATAGCAGTAGCTCCAATATCCAACAAATTTCGGATCGTCTGCACCTGCGGCAAAATGAGGCGCCCTTGAGGAGCGGACCCATCAATGGGCATAACCAGTACGACCTCGTCTCCGGAAAAAATATAATCGTCTAAAATTACATCCGGCGCATAGGAACTTTTGGGAAGATGGTCCCCGATCGCTTTTAGCAGCAGAGGGACATTGGGCGTTTTACATGAGAAAGGAACAACATCCACCCCTTTGATTTCTACATTAGTCGTGGCTAAATCTGTTTTGTTTTGCACAATAAAAAACGGCACCTTACGCACCACACATGTTTCCATAAGGGTTTGGTCATACTGATCAAATTCTCCCTCAAACACCAAGACGGCCAGATCCGCTTGATCTAACGCTTCATTTGTACGGCTTACGCGTTTAGAACCCAATTCACTTTTATCATCCACGCCGGCCGTATCAATAAGTTCTACCGGGCCCACCCCTACCAGTTCAATTATTTTTCTAACGGGATCTGTAGTCGTTCCCGGAGTTTGAGCCACCACAGAAACTTGCTGGCCCGTTAAAGCATTAACAATAGAGCTTTTCCCTACGTTCATTTTACCGAAAAATCCAATACGAGGTCTGTTTAGTTGTACCATATCCAGATTATACAAAATACACGGTTTATACGGCGCAGAATTAGGTATAATACAAGTATATACCGAAAGAGGATATTTATGACCCCATTTGAAACTTATCAAAAAGAACGCGCTAAACTCGTGGAAAAAAGTTTAGCCAAATATATTACCAAAATCAAAAACTCACCCAAGATTTTAACCGATTCCATGAATTACTCGTTACAAGCAGGCGGTAAACGGGTGCGTCCCATCTTATTAATGGCTACGGCCGAGGCCTTTGGCAAAAAAGCAACGGATGTGTTACCCGCCGCATGTGCCGTAGAAATGCTACACACTTACTCCTTGATCCATGATGATTTACCTTGTATGGACAATGATGACTTACGCCGCGGAAAACCCACCAATCATAAAGTATTCGGCGAAGATTTAGCCCTATTAGCTGGGGACGCGCTGCTTACATACGTTTTTGAAGTGTTTGCCCAAAATGGGAACGTAAAAGCGATTGGAGCGGAAAATACGCTCAAAGCCCTGCAAAATTTTGCCAACTGCGCCGGTGCGTCCGGTATGGTAGGCGGGCAAACTGCCGATGTATATGCCGAAGGCATGGGCGCTAGTGATGCCAAGAGTTTGCGCGCGGAAAAACTAAAAAAATCTTCCAAAGCACTAGCCGATAAATCCTTGCGTTATTTTATGCTTCCTTCCACCACCGCCGAAACAACCCCCGAAACTATCTTACGCTATATCCACGCCAATAAAACAGGCGCGCTCATTCGTGGCAGCGTGGAAACGGGTGCTATCTTAGCCGGCGCCAAAGGAGCCGATTTAAAACACATTAAAACGTATGCTAATTGTATTGGGCTTGTGTTTCAGATTGTCGATGACATCTTGGACGTTACCGCATCTGCCAAACAATTAGGAAAGTCGAACAGCGACAAAGAAAACGGCAAGTTAACCTTTGTCAGTTTATTTGGGTTAGAGGGCAGCCGCAAACATGCCCAACTGCTCATTGCCAACGCTCAGAAAGCATTAGGCAAACTCAAAAATGTTAAACAAAAACAACTTTGGCCGCTGTATGAAATGGCCGAGTTTTTTAAGACCCGCACTTATTAAGGAGTCTGCATGAAAGTACTTCCCAGCGTCAAAAATCCCCAAGATTTACGCTTAATTAAAAAAGAATTACTCCCCACTTTGTGCGAGGAATTGCGCCATGTCATTATTGAAACGGCCAGCAAAAATGGCGGGCATCTGGGATCCAGTTTAGGGGCCGTGGAGATTATTACCGCCCTACATTATGTTTACAACACGCCCGAAGATAAAATTGTATTTGATACTGGCCATCAAGCCTACGCGCACAAACTATTAACCGGACGTCAGAAAGAATTTCATACCATCCGCACCAAAGGGGGCTTAAGCGGTTTTCCTAAACGCAGTGAAAGCGAATACGACGCTTTCGGGGCAGGTCACGCATCTACGGCGGTATCGGCCGCGCTGGGCCTGGCTATTGCGCGCGATCAACAACACCAAAATCACCGCGTCATTGCCGTGGTAGGCGATGGTTGCTTAACGGGCGGCATGGCCTATGAGGCTATGCAAAACGCCGGTCTTTTGCGCACGGATATGTTGGTCATTTTAAATGACAACCAAATGTTTATTTCCCAGCGCGTGGGCGCGTTAGGAACGGCGCTTACTAAATTGCTTACTACAAAATATGTACAACTGGCCGAAGAAAAGGCCACTAACTTTTTAAAACGTTTTGACGAACTGGGCAATAACGCCGCCAAGCTAGCTAAGCGTGCACGCTCTATTTTATTCCCGGGAACTTTGTTTGAAGAAATGGGATTTCGCTACTTTGGCCCCGTCGATGGCAACGATATTAATGCATTACTAGAAGTATTGGAAACGCTTAAAAGCGTCAAAGGGCCGGTCATGCTGCACGTAGTCACTAAAAAAGGAAAAGGCTACGAACCCGCCGAGAAAAACCCTACCAAATTTCACGGAGTTGGTATTTTTGACGTGGACACCGGGGATTCTTTGGGCAAGTCCGGCGCGGTAACGTTTACAAAAGCGTTCTCGCAAGCGTTGGTGAAATTGGCCGAAGAAGACGAAAAAATTTGCGCCATTACAGCCGCCATGCCCGAAGGAACTGGCCTGGATGCGTTTCGCGATAAATTCCCGGCGCGCTATTTTGATGTAGGCATTGCCGAGGAACACGCTGCCACCTTTGCGGCCGGTTTGGCGGCAGGCGGACAAAAACCGCTTGTGGCACTTTATTCCACGTTTGCGCAACGCTGCTATGATCAAATTTTACACGATATTTGCTTGCAGAAACTGCCGGTCGTTTTTGCGTTGGATCGCGCTGGACTTGTCGGCGAGGACGGCCCCACGCATCACGGTGTATTTGATATTAGTTTCTTACGCAGCATTCCCAATTTAACATTAGCGGCTCCGGCCGATGAAAACGAATTACAACACATGCTCAAAACTGCCTTTGCGGCAAACGCTCCGTTTGTGCTGCGTTATCCGCGCGGGGCCGGCTTTGGTGTACCGTTAGACAAAGAACTAAAACCGTTAGATATCGGCAAAGGTGTATGGCTTACAAAAGGCAAAGACGTTACCATTCTAGCCATCGGTAACCGCGTCCACCCGGCGTTAAAAGCGGCCGAAATGCTGCGCGATAAAGGCGTAGATGCCGGAGTTATCAATATGCGTTTTATCAAACCGCTAGATACCAAAATGATTGATGAAGCCCTAAAACGCACCCCCAAGTTGGTAACCGTAGAAGACAATATGCTGGCCGGCGGTTTTGGATCGGCCGTGGCAGAGTATTTGACTGATCACAACAAGGAAGCATACTTGCTGCGCCTGGGCATTGGGGATGAATTTACCCCCCACGCTAAATCGTCTATTCTCTATGATCAAGTAGGTATCAGCGAAAGCGCTATCGTTAAACACATTTTACAATGGAAAATTAAGTGAGGCAATTATGAATGAAACTATGAAAAAAGCAAAAATTCCGTTTAATTCTTATACGAAGGCATATGAGGATCTTCAATTATTAAAACATCCAGACATGCGCCCTGTTCGCATGGAATTAGAAACATTAAAGCCGGAAATTTATTTACGCAAATTAGACGTAAATGAAACCATTGTTTGCTTCGGAAGCGCCCGTATTAAACCGGCTAAAGAAGCGCAAAAAGCCATCAAATTACTTCAAGCCGAAGTCAAAAAACACCCCACTAACAAACAACTTAAAAACAAGTTATTAGAAGCCAAAAATGTGGCCAAACTGAGCAAATATTATGATATTGCCCGTGAATTCGGTAGAATTGTGGCCAAGAAAGCGGGCAAACGTTTCGCCATTGTGACCGGTGGCGGGCCCGGCATGATGGAAGCGGCTAACCGCGGCGCTTATGAAGCAGGCGGACGCAGCATTGGTATGAACATTACCTTGCCACACGAGCAAGAGCCCAATCCGTATATCACAAAGAATTTGTCTTTCTTGTTTCACTACTTTGCCATCCGCAAATTACACCTCGTAATGCGCTCCAAAGCGTGTGTGGTGTTCCCCGGTGGGTTTGGTACGTTTGATGAGCTCTTTGAGTTTTTGACCTTGGTAAAAACGGGCAAAAAAGAAGACGTGCCTGTCATCTTGGTAGGCAAAAAATTCTGGAATGACGTGATGAATTTGCAGGCGCTAGCGGACTATGGTGTCATTTCCCCCGACGAAGATACCACGATTCGCGTAGATACCGCGCAAGAAGCGTGGAACGCCATTGCGAAGTTCTACAAGCTAAAAAAATAAAGCATTAAGTTTAACATAAAACCCCCGGCTTAACACCGGGGGTTTTGTTTGGAGTAAATCTTATTTACGTATAACTTTCTAAATACGTATGTAACTTTTCGGCCTTGGCCTGCTTTACGCCCAGTTCGTAAAGCTCCTCGGCCTCGTCCGTGCGGCCCAGCGCATACAACACTTGAGCCAAGGAAAGTTTAGTCAAAATTTGCCCGCGTTTTTCGTCTGAATTATCAAACAATACGCGCGCTTCTTGCAAATCTTTAAGTGCCAAGTCTAATTTATTTTTGCGCTTAAGCACGTCGGCGCGGCCCCATTTCACAAACCCGAGGTCCACCTTGTCACCGATTTGAGTGTAGAGTTTATCGGCAGTATTGTAGCGGCGTAGTGCCTCGTCATAGTTACCTTGCTGCCGCAACCCGTTAGCCATGCCGCAATTTGTATATGCTTTGCCAAATACATCTTCGCTCTTCTTAAAAATTTGATCCGCCAGCTTGTAATTTTTCACGCACTCATCGATTTTTCCGCAAATGCGGCTAATGCCGGCCAGTCCGCAATAGCCATACGCTTCGTTAATTTTATCGCCGATTTTTTTAGCCAGTGCAATTGATTTTTTAAACTGGGCAATGCCTTCCTCGAATTGGCCTTGCAGGCGGAAAATTCCCCCCTTGGCCCAATGAATAAAACTTTGCCCGGCGTAATCTTTAAGCTGCACATAAGCGGCCAAGACAGCATCTAAAAGTTCCAAAGCCTCGTCCAATTTTCCCCATGCGCGCAAGGACATTCCCATTTCCTGCATAGCGCGGATTTCGTAATCGTCAAATTCTAACTCTTTGGCCATTTCGAGGGTTTCAAGCGCCAATTCATACGCCAATGCCGCATGCCCAAGCGTGCGGTAACACGCCGACATCGCGAGCAAAATATCCATACGTTCTTCGACCACATCGGCAATACGCAAACCTTTGGCATACGTTTTTAGAGCAGTTTCAAACGCCCCCAATTGGCGGTGGGCTTCCCCTTCCAAAAACAGATCTTGCGCCGCTTTCTTGCGCACCGTTTTGAGCAGTGCTAACGCGCGGGTAGGTTCGTTCATTTCCAGCAAATCATAAATCTCTTGTACTCTGACCATATGCCCTCCTAGATTTTTAAAATTTTCTTAATTTCCGCCAACGTGGACGGCAAATCATACGGTTTGGGAATAAAATAATCCGCCCCTGCCTCCGTGGCTCGCTCGCGCGACTCGGGATCGGTAAGAGTGGACATAATCACTATCGGAATACGCCACGTGGCGTTATCCGTCTTTAACAGTTTGCACACATCAAAGCCGCTTATTTTAGGAAGCATCAAATCCAGCAAAATAAGGTCCGGCTTTTGTTGTTTGGCAAGGGATACCCCCAGGGCTCCGTTTATCGCCCAATGTGCTTCGATTCCTTCCACTTTAAGCGCCCCTACTAAAGCTGTGCCTAATACCTTTGAATCTTCAATCAGAACAATCTTTTTCATAATTCCTGCGTTTTAGTTTTATAAATTGAAATAGCCTGGGCATAGTCGCGCGCGTTTTGCAAAATGCCGTTTACTTCCTCTTCTTCAAGCTGTCGCACTACTTTGCCAGGCACACCCATCACCAAGGACCCTGCCGGGATGCTTTTTCCCGCCGGAATTACTGTTCCCGCCCCAATAATGCAATTCGGACCTACTTCCGTTTCCATGATTACCGCGTTCATGCCGACAATGACATTATCGCCGATTTTGCTGCCGTGTATCACGGCACCATGACCGACACTAACACCTGCCCCAATATGACACGGCGCGTTGTAATTAACATGTACACAGGCATTGTCTTGAATATTGGAGTCTTCCCCCACTGTAATGGAGGCTATATCCCCTCGTAACACAGCTCCAGGGAAAACGGATACATTTTCACCTAGCGTTACTTGGCCGATGATTGTGGCATTTTTATGCACAAAACAGCTAGAAGCTACCGTGGGAATAAGCGTATCTAATTTTTCAATCATGCACGCACTCCTTTGCGCCGACGTTTGGTTTCGTTTTCGGGCGTAGATAACTGAAGCCCCCAATAAATAAAAATACTGACAATGCCGGGGATCACATAGTATACAACGCGGTAAATCAATGTTGCCATCAAAGCTGCATCCCAATCGATGCCCATTTGACTAAACACCGCTGTCATCGCTAGTTCCATAGCGCCCAAACCACTGGGCAAAATAGGAATAAGTGTAGTTACCATCCCCACCGCAAATCCTGCCACAAGTACACCTGGGGAAAGAAATACCCCTACGGCACGAAAAGCGAAATAGAGCACCATAATCGTAAAAAACCAATCCGCACACACGTATACAATTGCGCTAGTGAGTTTACGTTTTTTCTTATGTATTAAATCGATCCCTTCATCTAATTGAGCGGCAAAATCACTATAACGGTCTTTGGGAATTAACGCACGAAATACGTGAAAGAGAATTTTATTTAAAAGTCGAAAAGCCTTTCGCAGCCACCGAGAGCGCAACTCGTCATTAAATAAAAACGCCGTAATAAGCACACAAACGATACACATCCCCGCAATCAAACCGAAATTCTCGGCCAGCTGCCACTTGGTCGCTGAGGAATTAAATAGCATCAAAATAGACCCTTGCAAAATGATAATTGCCAACACAAAATACAACAAGACAGTAATTACAATGCTGGCCGTTACACACATTCCAAACGGAATACGCCGACGGTTGAGCAAATGCGCCCGCAAGGCAAACCCGCTGGCCCCCAAAGAGGAAATTAAATAATTTACCGTCGTAGACACAAGGGCAATACCGATAGCCGCGCTTTTGCTAATACGCCGCCCCATAATGCGCAGCATTTCGTACAAACTCATCCCCATCGCAATATAAATAAGTACGGAAGATAATAAAGATAAAAAGAGATATTTGGTACGCACACCCTGCCAAATTTTGACAAAACTATCCTTGGCGTGATAAATCATCACGGCTAAAATGCCTAAAGATAGCAGCATACCGACGGCGTAGAGCAGATATTTAAGCGGTTTTTTCACACGCAAGCTCCCAGAGGTTACTTTATATAAAAATTATATAATATATTTGCAGTAATGGAACATCTCCACAGAGGTTATACATGAAGTCCATTAAAGTAATTGGTGCCAAAGGCCACAACCTAAAAAATATTTCCGTTGAAATCCCCAAAGGAAAGATGGTGGTAGTGACGGGGCTTTCCGGCTCCGGCAAAAGTTCGCTTGCGTTTGATACGATTTACGCCGAAGGCCAACGCCGCTATGTGGAAAGCATGTCTGCCTATGCACGCCAATTTTTGGAACTGATGGAAAAGCCCGATGTAGAACATATTGAAGGGCTTTCCCCCGCCATTTCTATTGAGCAGCGCAATCCTTCTAAAAATCCACGCTCAACGGTAGCTACCGTTACAGAAATTTATGATTATCTGCGCTTATTGTTTGCCCGTGTGGGGCAGCGTTATTGCCCACAATGCGGACGTAAAGTAGAATCGTGGAGCGTGCAAGGCATTGCACAAGATATTTTAAGCAAATTCAATGAAAAAACAGTTTATGTTTTAGCTCCTGTTATCCGTGGTCGACAAGGCACCTACGAAGAACTATTTAAAAAATTTAAAAAAGAAGGATATGTCAAAGCCCGCGTGAACGGCGTGCTTATTACATTAGAAAATATTCCCATATTGGACCGTTACAAAAAGCATACCATCGAACTGGTTACCGATGAAATTTTCGTGGAAGAGTTTGACCGCGAACGCCTGGTGGAAAGTTTGGAGAATGCCCTGCGTTATGCTAAGGGGCTTGTGCATATTTTGGAAACAGCGGGTAAAGATCCGCAAGAATTTACCTATAGCGAATCAAACGCCTGCGCGCATTGCGGCATCGGCTTTAGCGAGTTGGAACCACGCTTGTTCTCGTTTAATTCTCCCTACGGTGCTTGCCCAGAGTGCAACGGTTTAGGTGTTAAAATCGAAGTAGATGAGGCGCTGGTAGTTCCTAACCCGACACTCGCCATTAACGAAGGCGCCATTGAAGCGTGGGAAAATCCGGTTACCACCCGTACCCACCGCTGGAAAAATTCCTGGAGCGGATATTACTACGATATTTTAAAACAAGTTTGCCGCCAAAATCATATTAGCATGACTACACCGTGGAATAAGTTGCCTAAAGCTCAACGGGATCTCTTGCTCTACGGCACAGGCGGCGCGACCTACACTTCTATTATTTCCGGCGGAGAACAAGATTTTGAGGGTGTAATTACCAACCTCAAGCGCCGCGTGGCCGAAAGTGAAAGTGATTTTGTAAAAGAAGAAGTTACCCAGCGTTTCATGCGCGAAATCGAATGCCCAGTCTGCCAAGGAAAGCGCCTAAAACCCGAGGCATTATCCGTTAAAGTAGGAAATAAAAACATCTACGAGATTTGCTCTATGCAAGTATCCGCCGCTAAAGATTTCTTCGCAAATTTACAACTGGGTGCCAAAGAAAAAATCATCGCCAAGGATGTACTCAAGGAAATTAATGCTCGGTTGAACTTTCTCAATAGCGTAGGCTTGTCTTATCTAACCCTTAACCGGAAAAGCCAAACGTTATCCGGCGGCGAAGCGCAGCGTATCCACCTGGCAACGCAAATTGGCTCCGGTCTTACAGGTGTGTTATATGTGCTTGATGAACCCACTATCGGCCTTCACTCGCGCGACAACGACCGCCTAATTGACACTCTAAAAAATCTGCGCGACTTGGATAACACGCTCATCATCGTAGAGCACGACAAAGATACCATTTTGGCTTCCGACTACGTGATAGAATTAGGCCCTGCCGCCGGCGAAAACGGTGGCGAAATTGTAGCCAGCGAACCCACCAAAAGTTTTTTGAAAGACAAAAAATCGCTCACGTCCTCGTATCTAAACGGACGCAATATGATTTTACCGCGCGCTCAACTTCGCAAGGGAAATGGAAAATTCTTAACCATCAAGGGCGCACGGCAGTTTAACCTTAAAAACATTGATGTAAAAATTCCACTCGGCAAATTTGTGTGTGTAACGGGTGTTTCCGGCTCGGGCAAGAGCACGCTTATTCATAACATCTTATATAAGGCCCTGGCACGCAAGTTTTATGGAGCCAAAGATGTACCCGGCGAACACGAAATTATTAAAGGGCTCGATAATATTGACAAAGTCATTATCGTCGACCAGAGCCCCATCGGTAAAACACCACGCAGCAACCCGGCTACTTATACGGGCGTTTTCTCGCACATCCGCGATTTATTTGCCCAAATGCCCGAGGCTAAGCGCCGCGGCTACAAACCGGGTCGTTTTTCGTTCAACGTCAAGGGTGGGCGGTGCGAAAAATGTCAGGGCGACGGAATTTTGAAAATTCAAATGCAATTTTTGCCCGACATTTATGTCAAATGCGAGGAGTGCAATGGACACCGTTTTAATCAAGATACCTTAGAAGTAAAATTCAAAGGAAAAAACATTGCCGAAGTATTGGATTTAAGCGTATCGCAAGCGCTGGATTTCTTTAGTGCGATCCCTAAAATTAAACGTTATTTACAAACCTTAAATGACGTCGGCCTGGGATACATCAAGTTGGGCCAAGCTGCCACCACTTTATCCGGCGGTGAAGCTCAACGCGTTAAACTGGCCGATGAACTTTCCCGCAAAGGTACCGGTAACACACTCTATATTTTAGATGAGCCCACTACCGGCTTGCACTTTGCCGACATTGATAAATTGTTGCATGTTCTGCACGGCTTGGCTGACCGCGGAAACACCGTGCTTATTATTGAACACAATTTAGACGTTATTAAAACGGCCGATTGGCTCATTGACCTGGGCCCGGAAGGCGGCGACAAAGGCGGACAAATTGTGTGCGAAGGCACTCCGCGCGACGTAGCTGCTTGTAAAAAATCATACACAGGCAAATACTTAAAGCCGGAATTGGATGCAGTAGATGCTTACGTTAAAAAACATCCGGGCGAGTTACACACTCCGGCGCAGAAATCCCCTTCAAAAAAGAAAAAATAATATGAGCGTTACGAATTTAATTTTTTCCGACCTTGAACTGCCCACTTCCTCTTTTTCCTGCGGACCGGGGCAAGGGTTGCCGTCTGTGCGCAAAGCACTTTTGCACGAAACATTTTTTGAGCGCAGCCACCGCGCAGCCGATATTACGTACGACGGGTTTTACAAACAATGTACCGAAAACTTACGCACGCTTTTGCACATCCCGGCAGATTACACCATTTTCTTTTTCCCAGGCGGCGCTACTGCTGCCATGGATGCGGTGGTATGGAGTTTAGCCCGAAATAGTATTTCCGGCGTAGATATTGGCGCGTTTAGCCATTTGTTATGTGAAGCAATATCAGGCCGCTTGGATAATGTTTCCAGACACTTTGTTACCGCAGATAAAAACTTTTTGCCGCAAGGCTTGCCCGATACTTGCGCCAGTTTGGTATTACTTACGCCCAATGAAACATCCACCGGCGTGCAACTGCCCGATGATTATTTGTTACACGTTTGGAACAACCGGGGAACAGATACATTAGTCGCCTGGGACACCACCTCTTGCGCGGGTGGGCGCCAACTACCGCCAGCCGCGTACGACATCCAAATTTTTGGTCTGCAAAAATGCTTGGGGGCCGGCGGCGGAACGTGCGCAATCGTACTTAGTCCGCGCGCTGTACAGCGTGCCCAACAACAAACGCGCAATATTCCGTTTTTCCTTGACCTGCGCAACGCGCTGCACTTTACGGACAAATACCAAACGCTTAATACCCCCTCCACCATTAATATTTGGATGGCTAACGAAGGGGCTAAATGGATGCTAGCGCATGGCGGTATAGAGGCCATGGAAAATTTATGTAAAGAGCACGCCAATCACCTGGTAAGCTGGGCACAGAATTCCCCGTATTTTAAACCGTTAATTTCAGACGAAAAATACCGCTCTTTCACCACCCTCACGCTGGCTATTACACACCCCAAAATTACCGGGGAAAAAATTGCCGAAATCTTACGCAATACCGGTAAACAAAACCTCATGGACGGGCTCAAAAAATACCGCACCGTGGCGCAAGAGAGTTTACGTATTGGGTGTTTCCCGTTTGTGGATACAGACGGTGTAAAGCAGTATAAAAAATTAACCGCTGTGCTGGATAAAATCGCACAGCGGCTAGTAGAAAAATAAATGTATAAAGAATTCGTGGGGAAATAAGCAACCCAATAAT
>CADBYN010000003.1 GCA_902798835.1 Candidatus Avelusimicrobium bubulum
TTTCATATTATAGTTTATAAAAAAAGAGTACGCCAGGGTCATTGGTCCCATCAAGCCACATGAAAAGGACCTAGATAAACCTAGGTCTTTTTTCGAAATTATAAAGATGGATAACACATGGTTATGAACATGAAAAAATGAAACTCCCCGAGTATAAGCTCGGGGAGTTCTACAGGATATATTATTTGATCAATTTGTCGATTTCTGCACTGACTAATTTTTCCATGTCCTGCCTATAGCCTTCCCATGTTTTAATAGCTTGATGTTTTTTATTGAACAAAAAAGTGTGAGGCAAACCGCTCACTCCTAAACCTTCGGCTAAATCTCCTGCGTCGTATACGGCTTTGCCAGTAAATCCGTTGGCTTCCATGGCGTCTTTCACCGGATCCGGGGTAGGATCCATAAATGCACCTATGATCTCCACTTTATCGTCATACTTTTGTTTTAATGCAGTCACGGCCGGCATCGTTTTTTTGCACCAAGGACACCAAGACCCCATGAATACCACTAGAACGGGTTTGCCTTGATAATCTTCTACATCCCACACGACTTCTTCTTCTCCCACTATGGGCAACCGGACAGAATTCAACGTAAGAACCTCCGGAAACTTCGGGAAACAAGCAGCTGCAAATAAAACCACACATATGGAAATCAATAATTTTTTCATCTTTTTCTCCTTATTCTAGTTTTCTAGCAAGTCCATATATGATAGAATACAAAAGATGAGTAAATTTATCAATACTTTAGCCAGCTTTTTAGGGGAACGCGTTGACATTTTAGTTATGCCACGCAAAGGAGCTAGCTTTAAGTTTAAATTGCGCCGCATTACACTCCTGATCATACTATTGGTATGGCTATTGATCACGGGAGCAGGCGTGTTGTTTTTCATTCGCGGATACGATTACAACATGATTAAAACCGACAACAATTTAATGCGTATGAAAATGCAACTCATAGCCGACGAGTTGGAACGCGGTCGTAAATACATAGAATTGACCCGTACTACTGATACCCAGATGCGCCAAATGCTTGGCATGCCGGGAAGCAAATCAATTAATTTACCCAAAGGATGGGAAGAGGCCCAGGCAAAGGCAAATCAACACGCTAAAGAGCTCTTATCAACAGATCTAAAAGACATGGAAACCGAAGATTTTGGGGACTATGTGGATGATTTGGAAGAAAATGCTAAAGCACGCTTGGCTAGTTTCCAGGAAATTGCTTGGTATTTTGCTAATAAAAAAGAGGGGCTCAACTCAACTCCTTCTATTCGTCCTTCAAACGCACGCATCAGTTCGGGTTATGGATATCGGTTAGATCCGCTGGGCAAACGCACTTCCAAAAAACACAACGGGGTTGATTTTGCCGGCAAGCCCGACAGCCCTATTTTTGTGACAGCGGACGGAGTGGTGCGTCATGCAGGGTGGGTTCCCAGTTTTGGACAAGCCATTTTGGTAGACCACGGTTTTGGCTATTCTACCCTTTACGCTCATACGACGGGAATTCAAGTAAAAGCGGGAGATGTAGTCAAACGGGGCGATAAAATTGCTACAATGGGTTCTAGTGGGTATTCCACCGGAACGCATTTGCATTATGAAGTGTGGAAAGACGGCCAGCCCGTTAATCCGCGTAACTATTTTAAATAATTTAGGAGGAATTTATGGGATTTTTGAAAAAAGATTCTGATTTTTCTTCGGGCGAACATTTTTCCGTGGTTAGCGCGGAATGTTACTTTCAAGGCACTTTGAACGTGCAAGGCTCTTTGCGGGTCGACGGCACGCTGGAAGGGGCTGTGGATAATGCCCGCCACGTTATTGTGGGAGATGGTGGAAAAATCGTAGGAGATGTAACCGCCGAAATTGTGGTCTGCGGCGGAACTATTGAAGGCAATGTGTGTGCCGATATGTTGGAAGTACTTGGCAAGGCTTCTATCCATGGCGACATACGTGCCAAAAAAATGATTGTGGAAGAAGGAAGCCGCATCGATGGTCATTGCTCTATCGGTGAGGAAATCATTTCTCCAACGGAAGAAAATAACTAATTACGGAGTAAAATATATGTCATTTTTTATTAAACACAAAAAATCTATCTTAATTATTACACTCGCCTTTTTCTTAGGCAGTATCGCTTACTTAGGGCTAAGTGCTTATTCGCGCAGTGGTGCTAGCCTAACGGCAGCGCAAGTGGGCAACCAAAAAATATCCTCCCGTGACTTATACCGCTTGGCTGATCAACGGGCCAATCAACTACGCAATCAGGGCGTAGAGGTAGACGAGGATATGCTACAGTTTTTACAACAACAAGTTTTATCTTCCATGGTAAGCGAAGAAATTTTGAACCAAGCCGCTCAAAAAGCCGGTTTATACGTATCGGATTATGAAGTAGCTTACGATATTCAAACCTCTCCCTGGTTTGCTCCGGATGGTAAGTTTGATAAAGCACAATATGAGTATGCGCTGCGTTCTTCCGCACATACTACACCCGCCGAATTTGAAAACCAATTCCGCCGTGACAAACTGGCCGATCGCTTCCGCCAGGTATTGTACTCTTTTTATAAACTCACTCCAGAAGAAACGAAATGGGCTTACCAAACTCAACATGGCAACTTAACCGATTTTGATTCCAATAAAGCCGATTTTACAGTTGCCTTAATGGATACCAAAATGAAAACCGCCCAAAAAGCATTTTTGGACGATTTCAACAACAACGTAAAAATTCAAACTTTTTTACAATAAGCGCGTATGAACAAAAACGAAGTATTAGTAATCGGTTCCGTAGCGTTTGACACGGTTGAAAACGCCAATGGACGCGCTGAGCGCGTACTGGGCGGGGCGGCCAGTTATGCCTCCATTTGCGCCAGCTATTTTGCCAAACCTAAAATTGTGGCCGTTGTGGGTACGGATTTCACGCAGGAGTACCGCGATCCGTTTATCAAACGTGGCGTGGATACTACCGGCTTGGAAATAAAAGACGGTCTTACGTTCCATTGGGGTGGTAGTTACGATGCCGATTTTAATACGGCTTTTACCAAATTTACGGACTTAAACGTATTTAAAGACTTTAAGCCCGTACTTTCTAAGGAACAACAAAACGCCAAAGCCGTTTTCTTGGCAAATATTGACCCCGAATTACAACTTTCTGTTTTAAAACAGGTCAAGCACCCCCGCCTGGTAGCGTGCGATACCATGAATTATTGGATTTCGTCCAAAAAAGAAACGCTACTTAAAGTCATCAAACAAATTGACGTATTATTCCTAAATGAAAATGAAGCCCGCCTACTTACCGGGATGTACAACCTCATTCAAGCAGGCAAATGGTTGTTGGGAAAAGGCGTAAAGTACGTGATTATTAAGCTAGGCTCCAATGGGTCTATGCTTGTTAGCGCCAAAGGCATTGCGCAATTACCCCCCTATATTTTGGAACATGTGCATGACACAACCGGGGCCGGCGATACCTTTGGAGGTGGATTTACAGGATATTTAGCCAGTTTAAAAAATTGGAACAACCTCCAAGCTATCAAGCGAGCCATGATGATTGGCAACGTAATGGCCTCGTTTACCATTGAATCATTTAGCGTAGCACGTTTAGCTAACTTGACTACGGCTCTTATCAACAAACGCCTTAAAGAATATACCGATATGTTGCGGTTTGATTAAAAACTTACGCTCCAGAAATACTCCCGGTTTAAGCCGGGAGTTTATTTCGTATTCCTCCCTAAATTCGTACAAACTTCCGCTTTTGCTGAGAATTCGAAAGAAGGTTGTTTTTCCCTATTTTTTTTGATACTATGTAGAAGAGAGTATTCCGTTTTTGCGGAAACCACATTTTTGCACATTAAAAAGGGAGATATTATGTCTAGAACACCTATTATTGCCGGAAACTGGAAAATGCACAACACTATCGCTGAGGCTACCGCCCTGGTAAATGCACTTAAACAAGCAGGAAATAAAAACAATGTCGAAATCATTATCGCTCCGTCTTATACAGCTTTAGCGGTGGCTTCTCACACGGCCAAAGACAGTGAAATCAAAATTGCCGCCCAAGACGTGCATTGGGAAGATAAAGGCGCCTTCACCAGTGCCGTATCCCCTGTTCAAGCCAAAGATGCCGGTGCTACCCACACGCTCATCGGCCATAGCGAACGCCGCAGCGTATTTGGTGACACCGATGAGATTTTAAATAAAAAAGTAGCCGCGGCCTTGCGCCATAACCTAACGGTAATTTTCTGCGTGGGCGAAACATTAGCAGAACGTGAAGCGAATAAAACTTTAGATGTAATTGCCGGCCAACTTGAAAATGGTCTGAAAGGCTTTACCGCCGATCAACTCAAAGGATTGGTCATTGCTTACGAGCCTGTTTGGGCTATTGGCACCGGTAAAACTGCTACGCCGGACCAAGCGCAAGAAGTACACGCCGCTATCCGCACGCAACTGGCCAAAACCTATGGAGACGCTTTCGCTCAAGAAACCCGCATCCTTTACGGTGGCAGCGTAAAAGATACCAACGTCGATGAAATTATGGCTAAACCCGATGTGGATGGTGCCTTAGTGGGCGGACAATCCCTCATCGCAGAGAAATTTGCTCGTATTATTAACTTTAACTAACTATGAACATCGCTAAATACATTGATCATACGCTTTTAAAACCGGCTGCCACACAAGCGCAAATTCAGCACTTGTGCGATGAGGCACGCCAATATAATTTCTGCAGTGTCTGCGTAAACCCGTATTGGGTTTCTTTTGCCAAAAAAGCACTGGCAGGAACTGATGTAAAAGTTTGTACCGTCGTTGGTTTTGCATTGGGTGCTACTACCGCCGCGGCCAAAGCGTTTGAAGCCAAAGACGCCATCCAAAACGGCGCAGATGAAGTGGATATGGTCATCAACATGGGGGCCTTAAAATCCGGCGACACACAAACGGTCCTGGCCGATATCCAAGCCGTGCGTGACGTAACGCGCGGGCATGTGTTAAAAGTGATTATTGAAACTTCCCAATTAACCGATGAAGAAAAAATAATCGCGTGCCAATTATCCGCAAAGGCCGGTGCAGATTTTGTAAAAACATCTACAGGGTTTAACGGAGGTGGAGCTACCGTAGAGGATGTAGCGCTTATGCGCAAGTCCATCCCCGTTTCTATGCAAGTAAAAGCATCCGGAGGAGTACGTTCGCGTGCAGACGCGGATGCTATGATTGCCGCAGGAGCCACTCGTATTGGTACCAGCGGCGGGGTACAAATCGTTGAGGGAAAATGATTCGACATTGGGAATTAATTAGCCAAATCGATGACAAAACCAAGTCTATCCGCTACTCGTTAGTTATGGATGGAACGGAGAAGGATTCTCGTCTAATGGCTAAAAAATTAAAAGGGATTGTTCGAGGGACGTATGACGCCGTAGCACCGTACGTATACGGTTTTGTTTTGCCTAATGACATGGACGAAAACACACAGGAAAAAATACGTACTGCCGCAAAAGAAGTCGTGGATTTATCTCAAAAAATAGACCATTTGGTGCCTGGGGGAAATTTGGGGGATCCGCTCTTTAATGCTACGGATACTGATATTAACAAGTCCCCCGACTCACCTGCGCCAGCTAAGCAATTTGATTTAGAGGATGCCTCTCGTTTAAATCTGCACACCACCAATCAATCCGCCGCATCCAAACAGTCTACTCAGAAACCCGAAGAAATCGAGCAGATTGATCTAAGCCAACAAACTGTCAGTATGCCTGCCACCGCAGATGCTTCCGGCACGCTTTCTATTAGCGATGATGACATGCTGATCAATGGAATGGAAGGCTCCGTACTAGAAAAAATGCCCATAGAGGACATCTTATCGGCGGAGACCCGCTACGACATGTTTATGGACGTCGACCAAACTGCCCAACAGGTTAAGCAAACCCAGCAAGATAAAGCGCAAAAAATCAGCGACGCCCATTCCTCAAACGCAGGCTCTTTCAATGTTTTTGAAAATGAACTTAAAGATCAAACAAACATCATAGACATAGAAGATGTAGAAACGATTACAGACAGATTGGCAAAAAAAGATAAAACTTTTATGAATAATATAAATCCATCTCAAGAAAATGAGCAAAATCACTCGGCCGATCCCCAAACGGACACGGCCGCTTCTTCCACTCCTAGCACTCCTTTTACATTGGGAGCTGCCCAGGAACCTCCCCGAACAATGATGGATGAATTTTCTTCAGAAATGATACCCGAGGAAGAACAACTACTGGACGACACATTGCCCCCACAAGCTTCCGAGCAAAGTGCCGATTTGCCAGAAATTACCGTGCGAGCAGATATGGATAAACTGGATAAAACTTTCAATTTAGAAACCACCTTTAATACAGAGTTTCTTAAAAAACAAGATGAAAAAATTCGTTCTTTGCGCGAAGGGAAACCTGTGCAAGAAGAACAAGAAAACCCTAAAATGAAAACCATTTTGCGTCTTAAAAAACAACCTCCGAAGGCTCCGCAAAATCCTACGGATCAGCCCGGAAAAACCATCCTTCGTCTACGACGCAAAAATAATATTCCGGATGCTCCCGGTTCCTCTGCCGCCAAACCGTTGCGCAGCACCCTCTCACCCAACCATGCCGCAGCTAAACAAGGAAATATCGACCATTCTATCCAAATTCCCACTTCGGAATTAAAAAAGCATAACTGGCCGTTGGAAGTCCCTTTGGTGCCGACTTATACGCTAAATAACATGGTAATGTCTGTCAATCGTTTTGCTCATGCCACGGCTATTTCGGTAATTGAAAACCCCGGTAAGCTGTACAATCCCCTCGTGCTGCACGGTGGTACCGGGACCGGAAAAACGCACTTTTTAAATGCGTTAGCCTATGCCTTTAGTAAAAAATTTGGGCAGGAACATATTTTCATGACAAACGGCGTGCGACTTTCGCGCGGAATCCAACGTTATGTAATGGAAGGGAATATTGATAAATTTGAGAATTTTATGAAATCGGTCAATGCGCTTTTGATTGATGATATTCACCTTTTAGCCATCAATGAGCAAAACCGCGCTTATGTTTCCAAACTACTCAACGGATTTTTGCAAGAGAAAAAACAAATTGTTATTACCTCGAAATATCCGCCGGAAAGCTTGGAAAAACTCGAAGAACTGATTCAGTTTAGGTTGGATTCTGGGTGGATTAGTGAATTGAAACCAGCCACCGGAGCCACGCATTTTCGTATCGTTAAGAAAATGTTGTTTGAAAACGGCGTAGATCTAAACGATAAACAAATCGAAGAATTTTTTAGCGCACCCCACATGACACTGGGAACTGTTACGCGCAGTATCCGTCGATTAAAAGTATTGGAAAACTTAATTTTCCCCAACGTGCCTGCAGAAGAAAAATCCCAGGCGGGTATTTTTGAAAAATTATTGGCCACCAAGGGAGAAGATAAAAAAAGCGAGCTTCTTACCAAAGATCCGGCCGAAATTACCACTCTGAGCATGTCGGGAAACGGCGAATGGGGGCGCATCGGTTTTTTCTATCCGCAAAATTGTTCGGATATGATGAACTGGATGGTATATGCGTTAGACAAACGCGCCAAAGAATTAGGCATTGAAGGGGGATTTGAAATCGTAGTACGTTCTTCCTATGCGACAGAAAACATTATCTCTTCCGCTTTTAAGATTGCCAACTTGTGCGACAACAAAAAGCTCAAAGGGGCTGTGATCTTAGGGCCTAAACCCAATTCCTGCGATCCGTCCGTGCGGGAAAATTTCTATGATATTCTTACGCATATGTTAGAGATTATGTTAATTCGCTGCGGCATCATCAACTACGAAGATGTCCGCCTGCCCAGCACTTATGTAAAAGTGCTTTCGGAATTAATGAGGTAACCCATGAAGAAATTGCTAGTACTATTTGCTTGCTGCATACTAACTGTTGCTTGCGGAAAAACAATGAAGTCTGCCGTAAAAGAAGGAAAAATCGCCCCTACTTTTAATGACACTTTATTGGATAGCGATTACCTCTGGATACGTGGATTTGGCGCTGCCAATCCCAATCATCAAACCGATTCCCAACGTCGCATTTTGAGCCGTGAAGCAGCCATTGCTCACGCCTACCAACGCGCCACTGAGGTACTCTACGGTGCCAATTTGGAATCTCATGTACAAATTGTAGATGCCGTATCGGCAGGAAGTACTATAGATACTTCCGCTAATGGCATACTCAAACGCATGGAACTGGTGGAAACCGAATATTTGGACGACGGGGGCTGTGCAGTCATTATGCGAATCAGCCGTGACTACTTACAGCAAGCCGGTTTAGATCCCAAGGAGATTAAATGAAAAAACTACTACTTTGTTTACTTAGCGCCCTAGTACTTGCGAGCGCTTGTTCTTCTATTCGCATCGGTCCCAAAGGGGAGGGCGAATACGTGACGGCAGAATCTCTGGTACCATACGATGAGAGAAACCTGCGCCAAATGAAAAAAGACGGTGAATTGGCCGCTCAAAAAGCAGCGGTGGAGAAAGTGGCCGGGGTATTTATTTCTTCAGCTACTACGGTTGAACAAGCGCAATTAGTGGAAGATAAAATTACTTCTAAAACGGCCGGATTTATCCGCAAATCGCACGTACAAAAATCGTATCGAAAAGGAGATGAGTGGTATACCAAAATAAAAGCCATGGTGCTTGTTAAGGATATTGGTGCCATCATCAAACAATCCGAAGAGAACGCATTTGCCAAAAAAACCACAATTTTAGTAACTTCACGCGAAACAGTAGGAGATGAAATCTCCCTCACCCAAGATTGCAAACAAGCCATCTACCGGGTGCTCAAAGAACAGCCCTATAACCTAGTTAATGGGGATAATTTAAGCCAAAATAATATTGAAAACCCCAATCCAACCGTAGACAAAGCCCGTTTAGAAGGGGCTCGCTTTGTGATTGTAGCCGATGTAGAGGCAAACCCTTTAGCGGCTCTTCCCGGTACGATTTCGTCCTTTAAATCCTATCGCGCGCGTGCCAAGGTAAATACGTATGCCACAAATAATTACGCCGTGATAGCCGAAGCGTCTCAACAACAAAGCGGTTTAGATCCTTTAGAAAACATCGCCGCACAGAAGTCTATTTCTGCTGCTTGTGAAGCCGCAGCAAAACAACTCGTGGAACCGATTAATGATGCTATTAATTCTGCGAAAATCTATAACGTAACTATTAAAAACATTAATACAATTGAACGTCTCAAACAAGTACAAGATATTTTACGTACGTTACGCGAAATTGAAGATTTTAACTTAGTACGTTATGCTAATTCGGCCGCACAATTTGAAATCTCGGCCAATATTGCCACACCCGAGGAATTAACAGCTAAGGTGATCCGCAAGTACAATATTTATTTTACGGTCCTCAGCATTACCCCTAAAGCGGTGGTAATGAGCTTTAACTAACATGCTTGCCAACGCCACTGCCGCCACCATTAAAGGCATCGAAGGGTTTGCCGTGTCCGTAGAAGTGGACATAGCACCCGGCTTGCCTAATTTTGCGGTAGTGGGTTTACCAGATGCTGAAGTAAAAGAAAGCAAAGAACGCGTCACGGCCGCTATTCGAAACAGCGGCTTTGATTTCCCCTTAAAACGTATTACTGTAAACCTGGGCCCTGCCGAATTGCGTAAGAGCGGGACCCAGTTTGATTTACCTATCGCACTGGGAATTTTGGCTGCCAGCGAACAACTTTCAGCTCCCGCACGCGAAAAAATCAAAGATTTCCTCGTATTAGGAGAACTGGCTTTAGATGGTTCACTACGCCCTTGTGCCGGGGTACTTCCTATGCTCATTTCTTGCAAAACATTAGGAAAAATGGCTATCATTCCCCCGGCCAATGCGTTAGAAGGGCAAATTTCCTCCGCTCCGTTCATCACCCCACATACTTTGCGCGAACTAGCAGATTATCTGGAAGAAAAAATTCCTCTTGAAACGGTGCAACTTGCTTATGTGCCTACGGAAGAAATTACCCCACAAACCACGCTCGATTTTAACGAAGTGAAAGGGCAAGCGCTAGCCAAGCGCGCCTTGGAAATTGCAGCAGCGGGCGGACATAATGTGCTCATGATTGGTTTGCCCGGCACCGGTAAAAGTATGCTGGCCAAGCGCTTTCCCGGCATTTTGCCCCCACTCACACAAGACGAAGCCTTGGAAATTACTAAAATTTACTCTATTTGTAATTTATTAGGAAAAAGCCGTCTGCTTACTAATCGACCTTTTCGTGATCCGCATCATACCATCTCCGATGTGGCGCTGATTGGTGGGGGCTCCACTCCCAAGCCAGGCGAAGTATCCCTAGCACATAATGGAGTGTTATTTTTAGATGAATTTGCCGAGTTTTCCCGCAGCGCATTGGAAGTTTTACGGGAACCCTTGGAAAATGGACACGTCACGATTTCGCGCGCCAAAGAAACAGTATCCTATCCTGCCCGTTTTACACTGGTAGCTGCCATGAATCCCTGCCCGTGCGGGAATTTGGGAAACCCACTTAAACCTTGTACTTGTAGCCCCACGCAAGTAACACGCTACAAAAATCGCATTTCGGGTCCATTGTTGGACCGTATTGATCTTACGGTTAATTTAAATCCCGTCAAGTTCACCGATTGGAAACAGGGAACTGAAGGAGAAACTTCTGCCCAAATACGCGCACGCGTATTAGCCGCGCGGGAAATTCAAAAGAAACGTTTTGCGGGTACTTCAACTACCGCTAACGCATTTATGACCTCTGCGCAACTAAAAGAATTTTGTAAATTACCCTCCGGAGCAGATACCATTTTGGAATCTGCCATGCGTAAATTTGGCTTAAGTGCACGCAGCTTGGACAAAATCTTGAAAACCGCACGCACCATTGCAGATTTAGAAGGCAAGGCAGATATCGAAACGAAACATTTGATAGAAGTCATGCAATATCGTCCGCTGGACCGTAAAGGAGTGGCCGACCTATGAATTCAACGGTTAGCTCTGAAGAACGTTTGGCCCGTATCCGCTTAAATGCTTTCCTGTACTTTCGAGCAGATTGGCTAGCGCGTTTACTGGAAATCTTTGGTTCGGCTCAAGAAATTTTGAAACAAGACGCCCAAACTCTAGCGCGCGAAGCCAATTTAAACCCTTCTACAGCCGCTAATTTATTAAAAGAAGCTTTTTCCATTAATCCTCAAGAAGAATGGGATAAGACTGAAAAATTAGGAGGGCATATCTATCTGCCCGAAGATGAAGAGTATCCTCAATCGCTACGTAATTGCAAAGAAGCCCCCGTGGCTATCTACGTATTGGGCAAATTGCCCGCGGATCAACAAGCTTGTGTAGGCATGGTAGGCACACGCAAAATTACCCCTTATGGACGACGCGTGGCTACTAAATTAGCAGAAGGACTTGCCCAATGCGGAGTGGTTATTGTAAGCGGGCTGGCCCGCGGAATTGATAGTGAATCTCACGCCGCATGCGTACGCGCCAAAAGACCTACTGTCGGCGTGATTGGTACCGGGATCGGCCGTTGTTATCCCCCCGAAAACCGCGCCTTAGAAAAAGCAATCTTGGAATACGGGGGTGCGATCGTAAGCGAGCTCCCTTTTAACAGACCCCCAAACGCTTTTCATTTTCCGCGCCGCAATCGTATCATTGCAGCGCTCTCGCAACCGGTAGTGGTAATTGAGGGGGAAGTTAAATCCGGCGCACTCATCACCGCCAAATTAGCCTTAGAGCAGGGAAAAGATGTTTTGGCCGTCCCCGGCCCCATAGACAGCCCCCAATCGGGCGGCCCCAATTCACTCCTAGCACAAGGGGCGGGGGTTGTAAGTAACGTCGCGGATATCCTAGAATATATACCACAGGCACAACGCTTCGGGTTGGACATGCGTTTTTTTGAACACAATGTCCAAACCCCGCAAAAACCGGAGGAAACATTATCCGAGCGGGAAGCTCAAGTTATGCATACCATAGCAGATGGGCAACTCAGTTTGGATCAAGTCGCCCTGGCTATTGAGGCAGATGTTCCCGAAGCAGCTGAATTGTTATTTAATTTGGAAGTAAAAGGTTTTTTGGCTTGCGAAAACGGATTATATAGCAAAAACAAATTTTAAACTTATAAGGAAGTGATATTATGGCAGTAAATAAAGGCAAAAAGTTAGTAATTGTGGAGTCTCCCACTAAACAAAAAACCATCAGCAAGATTTTAGGAAACGATTTTATTGTACGCAGCTCCTTCGGACACGTACGCGATTTGCCCCAACATGATATGGGTGTAGATATCGAACATGATTTCACCCCCACCTATGAACCGGTAGAGCGCGCCAAACGCCTTATTAACGAGTTAAGTACGCTGGCTAAAAATGCTACTGAAATCTACCTGGCTACCGACCCTGACCGCGAGGGCGAAGCCATCGCGTGGCACTTAATTGAACTACTCAAACTGCCTAAAGATCGGTATCAACGTATTTTCTTTCACGAAATCACCCCAACTGCTATTAAAGAATCTTTTGCTCATGCACGTAAAATTGACGAGAATTTAGTGGATGCCCAACAAGCACGGCGCGTGCTGGACCGCATTGTGGGTTACAAACTATCCCCCCTCTTGTGGAAAAAAATTACCCGTGGCTTATCTGCCGGACGTGTACAATCGGTGGCCGTACGCCTCTTGGCTGAACGCGCCAAAGAAATTGCTGCTTTTAAACAACAAGAATATTGGACCATTAACGCACAATTTGAAAAACCGGGAATTGCCCCCTCCTTTTGGGCACGAGTAACGAAGTACAAAGGAAAAAATATAGAACAAACCAAAACCCATAAACTTTTTGCCGAAGACTATAAAGTAAAAACAACGGTCTTTGATTCTGCCGAAAAATTAGCTCCGGTAAGTGACCTTTTACGCAAAGGCCCCAATACCGTTGTTAAAGTAGAAAAGAAAGAAGTGAAACAACACGCTAAACCCCCTTTCATTACCAGTACGCTGCAACAAGACGCATACAACAAATTGGGTTTCTCTTCTCAAAAAACCATGCAGAATGCACAACACCTTTACGAAGGTATCGATGTAGAAGGACAGACCATCGGGTTGATTACCTATATGCGTACCGACTCATTTAACGTCTCTAAACTTTTGCAGGAACAGACCAAAAAATTCATCGGCCAAAAATATGGCGAACAATTTGTCCCTGCAAAGCCTAATATTTTTAAGAGCAAGGTAATGGGGGCACAGGAAGCTCACGAAGCTATTCACCCGACTGACGTGCGCCGTACGCCCCAAAACATGAAGCCCTTTTTAACAACCGACCAATATAAGCTGTACGAACTGATTTGGTTGCGTTTTGTGGCCAGCCAAATGGCCGATGCGGTATTCAATACTGTATCCATTGATATCACTGCTCAAAGTGAAAAAGAATGTATGCTGCGCGCCACAGGCCGCACTATTAAATTCCCCGGATACTTATCCGTATATAAAGACCCGGAAGAAGAAAACGAATCTAATGAAGAAGGCAGTTCTGCCTTGCTGCCTATCTTAAATGAAGGGGATACACTTAAACTAATAGATTTAAAGACCAAAGATCACAAAACAACCCCTCCCCCGTATTATAACGAGGCAAGCTTAATTAAAACTTTAGAAAAGCACGGCATTGGCCGCCCTTCTACCTATGCCCCCACCATTAAGACAATTTTGGATCGCAAGTATATTGCACGTCCTCCAAAAACCAATAAATTGGTGGCCACGGATTTAGGGATTACAGTAACCGACAGTTTAAAAGGGTTTTTTAAAGAAATTATGGACCTTTCCTACACGGCAGGTGTAGAAGAAAAACTGGATAAAATTGCCGAAGGGGGCGAGCGATGGGTAGATTTAATGGCCTCGTTCTACAAAAATTTCGCCAAAGACTTAGAAGCTGCTGATAAAGGTATGCAACGCCCGGCTGCCCAAGAAACCGATGAAAAATGCCCTGTCTGCGGCAAAATGATGCTCAAAAAACGTAGCCGCTTCGGCGAATATCTAGCCTGCAGTGACTCCACCTGCAAAGGCAAAATCAATTTAACCAGCACCGGCGAAAAAGTACAACCGGAACAAACCGACGAGGTTTGCGAAAAATGCGGCAAACCTATGGTAATCCGTACCGGGCGGCGCGGTAAATTTATGGCTTGCTCAGGATACCCGGAGTGCAAGAATACATACTCTATCGATGCGGAAGGCCACAAAATAAAAAGCACCGAGCCGGAAAAAACAGACCAAGTTTGCGAAAAATGCGGAAAGCCAATGGTTATTCGCATAGGAAGAAATGGTAAATTTCTGGCCTGTTCGGGTTACCCTAAATGCAAAAACGCCAAACCTTTGGACGGAGAAAAGAAAACCGCCAAAAAGGCCGATCCTATCATCACAGACCGAAAATGTGAAAAATGCGGCAAACCCATGGTGTTGCGCAGTTCCGCACGCGGAGAATTTTTGGGCTGTTCGGGTTACCCTAAATGCCGCACAATTGTAACGGTAACTCCGGAAGAAATTGAACAAATTAAACAAAAAAATAGCAAGAAAAAATAACATTATGAAAGAGTGGGCTGAAGGATTTTTAACCGACTTAGAAAATAAGAATTTCTCTCCCCAAACGTTGCGTACTTACCGAACCACCCTGGAGGAGTTCGTTGTGTTTTGCCAAGTTCGAAAAATTACTAAAGAAAATGCTTTTACCCCGGCAAACCTGCGCACTTTCCTGGCAAATCTACAACTTAAAAACCCGGCCCGCAATACCATGCTTCGCAAGATTGCTACCTTGCGTAGCTTTGCCTCTTACTTAATGCGTCAGGGACTTTTGGATAAAAATCCTTTTAAGTTGCTTCCGTCCCCCAAAAAAGAAAAATTGCTTCCTAAATTTTTATCTATCCCAGAAACAGACCGCTTGTTGGAAACCACATCACAGAGCAAACACTTTGCCACGCGTGACAAAGCTCTTTTTGAATTAATGTATTCTAGCGGGTTGCGGCGTAGCGAGGTAACCAATTTAAAAATACGGGATATCGATTTTTTTAACGGGCTAGTTAAAGTATTTGGTAAAGGACGTAAAGAACGCTTGGTCCCAGTTACCCAAACCGCTTTGCAAGCACTTAAAGATTACTTAGCCACCCGTAAGAATCCAAAACCCAGCGAAGCACTTTTTTTGAACAAAAACGAAAAACCATTAACCGGGGACGGCCTGGCATATATTTTTAAAAATACGGCCATCTCCTCTCATTTGGCCCGACGGGTAACTCCGCACAGCTTACGTCACTCATTCGCGACACATCTGCTGGGTAACGGATGTGATTTGCGCAGTTTACAAGAAATGCTAGGACATAAAAGTTTATCTACCACACAGATATATACCCATGTGTCCTTAGAACAACTTAAGAACGTATATAATCAAGCACATCCCAAAAGTAAGGAGTAAGTATGATTGGAATAGGTGTAGATATCGGCGGAACCTTTGTAAAACTATACGTGATGAATGACCACGGAGAAATTTTTCGCAAAGAAAAATTGGAAACTAATGCAGCCGCTGGCGAAAAAGGCTTTGTAGCTCAAATCGGTGATTTTATCAACCACATCAAAGCCGAATTTGCCGATCAACGCGTAGCCGTAGCCGTCGGCGCTCCCGGTGATGTGGATCATGAAAAAGGAATTTTGCGCTATACGCCCAATTTAAAATTTACCCGTGTAAAAGACTGGGCCTTGGCCGAACAGTTAGAAAAATATACTTCTATCCGCCCATACATAGCTAACGATGCTACGTTGGCAGCCTGGGGTGTATATGAGGCAGACCTAAAGCGAAAAGGGACCAATGTACTTATTGTTACATTGGGAACAGGCATAGGAGGCGGCTTAATTATTAATAAAGAATTGTATCAAGGATCACATGGCACGGCCGGAGAAATCGGCCATATGAAGATTGCTGATATCAAGACTGGTCCGCTATGTGGTTGTGGGGCGCACGGATGTCTGGAAGCCTTTGTAGGTACCATTGGTATTAAACGCCGCGCGTTACAAAGCGCAGTAGATTACCCTGATTCTCTCTTAGCCAAACTGCTTAAACAAACCTCTGATTTTAAAGTAGAGTTGGTGGCACAGGCTGCCGCCCAGGGATGTCCACAAGCTTTACAAATCTGGAAAGATACGGGATATTATCTAGGTATCGGAATTGCAAACTTAGCCCTTATTTTGGATCTAGATACCGTTGTATTAACCGGAGGAGTATCCGGTGCAGCGCCCTATTTTAGGCCCGCTTTAGAGCAGGTATTAAATGCTCAACAAATCAAAACTCCCTTTACAAAATTAACGTTGTGTATCTCCAAAAACCCAGATATCGGTGGAGTAGGCGCCGCTATGTATGCTATTTATAGGACACAACAAGACGCACGCAAATGAAACAATTGCTAACGCTTATCACTTTGGGATTATTTACGTTGACACCCGCTTGGACGGCGGAACGTGTGCTCCCTGTTCCCGATGATGAAGCTTTTATCTATTTCTCAGCTGATAAAGCCGAAGTAGAACCGCAAACCAAAAAAATTATGCTGGATGGAAACGTGCAAATCCATCAAAAAACCCCTCAAGGTAATACGCGCACCTTTACGGGCGAAAAAGTCACCTTTGACCAATTAAACACGCAAATTGAGGCGCAGGGCCCCGTGACGATTGAGGATGGCAAAGGCAGTGTGGTAACCGGAAATGATATCTCCGTAAATTACACCACACAAGATTTCCATGCTACTGACATGACTACCGACTATCCACCATTGCGGGTACTGTCCGCCAAGGAAATTTCTTCCAAAAATGGAACCAAGATATTGCGCAAAGCCGTTGTAACTTGCTGTGATAAACCTGATCCGCACTATACGCTTTCCGTAGGGAGACTTTCTATTTCCCCGCAACAACGTGTATTCGGTACTAATGCTATATTGCGCTTGAATAATGTTCCCATACTTTATTTGCCATTATTTTGGCGTTCGCTTGATTCTCAAAAACCTTGGACCACTTACGTTGAATTTACTCAAAGTAACAAAACAGGGGCCGGCGTACTAACCACAACTACTTTTCCGGAAATCCTTTCCTTAAAACCAAAATTAAATTTAGATTATTACACCAAGTCCGGCTTAGGAATTGGGGCCGAGCTGGCCGCGATGACGTCGGATAAACTACGAGGAACGGGTGAATTTTATTTCATTGATGATCAAGCTGATTATGAAGATTTTTCGCTTAATAACTCTAAACGTTGGGGATTGCAGGGCGGCTACTGGTGGGAACTCTATGATTCCTCCAATCATTTCAATAATCGCACCGGTGCGTTGTATCAATTTCAAACACAATTTCGTATGGTGTCTGATCCCTACTTTTATGATTCATTCTTTCGCAGCAACCCGTATATCTTCATGCCGGACCAAGACACCAACTTCTCTGTTTCGCGTCAAACGCGACGTTCCACATTGCGAGTAAGCTATCAGCAGAAAGATTTATTTGTGTGGAGCAAACAGAAATATATGGCGCAAGAACGCACCTTGCCGGGAATCAATTTCTATGTGTTACCATTTAACGACCCTTGGCTTAAAACAGCCAATCGGTTTGAACTTGGATTTACAAATACTTCCAGCCTGCAATACGACGAGGACAAACTCCCTGAAGAAGGAGATTATCAACGTCAAATGCATGCCAAATGGACGACCGAAAAATCGTTGCGCCTCAATCGTTATTTTACGTTGCTGCCCCGCGTATTTTACGATCAAACCGTTACATTCGCAGACACTAAATACGAAAAGAAAGATGCTTGGGTGGGACGCTTGGGAACGGATGTGAACTTACAAACACGCTCCGTGTTGGGAAGCACCGACATCGGATATGAATTTACAAAACGTCTATCAACGGGCACGTTAACTTCGGACCATCTTTCTATCGACAAGGGGATTGAAAGGAATCATCTATATCTAAAGCATTATTTCCGTCCTACATTAGGTACGTATGTACGGTTTGAAAGTGGATTTAATCTCTCCGATTCAACAATTAATTTGAGTACAGGCTATTTGGAAAAACTTCCCTGGGAACATCTCAAGAACCGAATTGAACCGCTGATATTGGAAACGGGATACACATCTCCTAATGGATTTTTCCACGGTTTTATACAGGATCAATATGACCTCACAAAGAAAAATATCAATTTTATTGCGCAAACTTATTTTAATATTCGCCAATATTCGTTGGGATTGGGATTTAATAATTTTGCTGATTATATTTCTCCTGATTCAAAATATCAAACCGACGCTGACCGTTTTACCTTTACCACCACCTGGGGTTATCATCCCAGAAATAGCAAATGGGCCGCAGATGCGGGAATTGATTTCTCATTTTACCGGCGTCATTTTGACAGTTTTAACAAACTCTTACGTCTCTCCCGCACGTTCCATGATGCACGCATAGAGGCTACGGTGCGTCACCGCAACGACAATTTGTCTTTTGCGGTACGCTTCAACGTTTTATGCGGTCAGGGCAACCGCAATAAGGAGTCTCAAAATGCCCAAAATACGTACTGGTATCCATGGATGGATGACTCGCACGTACGAAACTAGAGGAACTTATGACAAACCCACTTATCTACCACAAACAAGGATGGATCGAAGTTATTTGCGGATGTATGTTTTCGGGAAAAACCGAGGAGCTGATCCGCCGCGTACGTACTGCATTAATTGCCAAGCAAAAAGTGCAATTATTTAATTCCACGATTGATGATCGTTATGGCATTAATAGCATTACCAGCCACAATCAAAATAAAGTAGCCGCTACTTGCGTGCGACATTCCAGCGAAATTTTACCGTTAATCGAAAAAAACACACATGTAGTTGCAATTGATGAAGTAAATTTCTTTGATAAAGGAATTGTGGATGTGTGTGACCAGCTCGCTCGTATGGGAAAACGTGTCATCGTTGCCGGGTTGGATACAGACTACCGCGCTGAACCCTTTGAAGTGACAGCGGCCCTGCTTGCCAAGGCAGAATTTGTTACTAAAAATTTAGCGGTTTGCACTAAATGCGGGAACCCGGCTAGTTTTACCCAACGCACGAGTAAAGACACCAAACGTATTGTGGTAGGTACAACCGATTCTTACCAAGCACGTTGCCGCCGATGCTATCGCAAACCTCGTACGAAAGCCAGCAAATAAAGTACAATGAGATAATTACAGGAGGATCCTATGCCTTATAGCGGTTTTTGGAGACGTGCATTCGCTTTTATCATCGATCTGATGATTGTATTTCTTCCCACATTTTTTGTGTTTGGACCCATGATAGCCTTCCAAGCAGTTATTGGCGGAGGGAACCTTCAAACTTTGTCCACTTTGCAGGCAGGAGCACTGGGACTTACGGTGTTTAGCTGGCAACTAATTACGCTTGTTTTGATGTGGTTATACTTTGCTCTATGGGAAAGCGGCGCCAAGCAGTCTACCTGGGGGAAACGTCTGCTGGGAATTAAAGTCATTGGGGCAGATGGAGGACGTATTAGCTTTGGCCGTGCAACGGCTCGTTTCTTCTGCAAATTCGTCTCTTATGCAATCTTGTATATTGGTTTTATTATGGCAGCATTCACCAACCGCAAACGCACATTGCACGATATGATTGCTGAAACATATGTCGTCAAAAAATCGTTTGAACAAGGACAAGAGCTTCCGGAAACTAAAACCCATTGGGGATGGATGATTTTAATATGTGCCCTGTGGATATTGTTTCTGTTATCTTCCGGTTTATTTACGGCACGCATAACATTAAGCCCTACACAACTAGCAGCCAATAATGCGGCCAATCGCTTGGAACAGCTCTCGAAAGAAGGGCTTGGCCTACGCGCTCCCCAGCGAGAACAAGGCGTAACTTATTTTTATAATGAAGATGGATATCGTGCCGTGGTGACGGATCCCACTTCCCATCATAAATTTACGATTTTTATGCAAAACGGTTCCAGCCAAGCTTGTTGCGAAGCTTTCCCCTTTGGCGATTGCAAAGCAACTGGTTTTACCGATTGCAAATAGGAGAAAAACAATGAATAAAATATATCCATATGCAGGTTTTTGGAAACGCGCGGTGGCGTTTATTATAGATTCGTTGGTATTATCTATCCCTATGGGGATGATATATGCCGTCATCATAATACCACAGGGCATGGCTTTTGTTAAATTAGCCTCCAGCGGGGCCGAGCCTTCCCCCGATATGATGCTGGGGATGATGGGCCGCTATTTTGCCAGCATGGCACTTATATGGCTGCTTACCATTGTAAGCGGGTGGTTGTACTTCGCGCTGATGGAAAGCGGCAAACACCAAGCTACCTTAGGTAAAATGGCACTAGAAATTAAAGTAACCGGATCTCATGGAGAACATATCGGCTTTGCGCGTGCTACCGGCCGATTTTTTGGCAAGATGATCTCCGGCATGACCCTGTATTTTGGTTTTTATATGGCAGGATTTACACAAAAACGCCAAGCGCTACATGACCTATTAGCAAATACTTTTGTGGTTGATAAAGCGTATCAAGATGAAGAAAAAGAACTTGCGCCATTACCGTTTAGCAAAGGCGGCTGCGCTGCCGGTATTATCGTGGCGGTTGCTCCCTTTGTGCTGTACTTTGGTATGATTATTTTGATTATAGTGACAGGTATTTCTTCGGGTATGAATGGAAACGGACAAAATAACCTTCAAAAACAGCCTGTAGCTATTACCCAGCAAGCGCAGCCTTAGTTTGATTCAATATAATAAAATTCCCCGGTTATATCAGCCGGGGAGTTTTATGTATTCTAACTGCTAATAAATCTTACAAACTCCAATGCGGTGTGAAGGAATCCCCTTTAATGTTGGCCAGTAAGTGCGGGGCACTACCGTCCATATCCATCATATATAGTTGACGACTGCCGTTACGGGTAGTTGTAAAGGCAATAAAGCGTCCATCCGGAGACCAAGTGGGGTCTTCGTTGGACCCGGCATCGCTGGTTAGGCGTTTAATTTGCGTACCGGTTAAATCCACCAGAAAAATATCCATGGGGTGATAGGCACTTTCACGCCCCGAGAATACAATCCATTCCCCGGTAGGAGACCATTGTGGCGTATCGGACCAGTTGAACTTTTTGGTTAAGGGCCGGGTTTGCCCGGTGGCCAGTTCCATCACATAAATTTGCGGATTCCCGGCGCGGTTAGATACAAACGTAATATATTTACCATCCGGCGAATAAGACGGAGAACCATCTACGGCCGTGCTTTTATTGGTAATTTGCACTTTTTGCTGCGTTTCCAGGTTATAGATAAAAATGCTCGGATTAGCCCCCCCGGTACTGGTAAATACAAGTGCTTTACCATCGGGTGATACGCCCCCAATTAAGCTAAGCCCTTTTTTAATGATAATGGGTGTAATTTTCCCGGCACGCAAGTCGATAGCGAAAATATCCGGGTTTCGATACTTATAGGATGTATAGAAAATACGCCCGTCCTTACTCCAACGCGGCAAGAGCGAGATGGAATTATCTTTAGTGAGTTTTTGCAAATTCTGACCGTCATAGTCTACCACGTAAATTTCTTTGTGTTTAGTGGCATTGTTCGCAAATGCGATCTTGGTATCTGCAATTCCGCGTTTCCCCAATAAAGACGCTACAATTTGATCAGACGCGATATGTGCCAATCGACGCAAACTCGTTTGGGTCCCTTTGAAAGCTTTGGCAAACACAGCTGTTCGGGTAGCCATATCATACACATAAATTTTAATACTGTAATAAGGCTCAGCATAAGAAATGGACCCCGTAAGCACATAACTAGGTTTAGTCGGCAATTTGGCCCATTCCTTTAGAGAATCTTTCAACTTGGTTGTATCAAATTCCGGGCCGTCTTCTACCACATCGAAATAACGCGCAAATAATAAATCCCCGCGCATGACTTCATGTACTTGCGTCGCGGCTTCTTGGCTCTTCTCATCAGCAGAGAAAGCTGGCATACCGATAGCCGGCAACTTTTGTTTGCCTACAGAGGTAATACCAATGTATACATCGGTTTTAGGAGCCGCTACACACAACACGGCACTACACAGACAAATTACTGCTGCAATAAAAGCATGAAGATGTTTAGTCATATACAAACCCATTTATTTGGAAAGCTTGGCAAGTTCCGCCTTGGCTTGAGTAGCTTCGGACGACTTGGGGAAGTCCGTCACAACAGAAGACAAATAGCGTTTGGCTTCGTCCGTTTTGCCCAAGGGAACAATACTAAGCGCGTATTTTAATCGCGCGGCAGGGGTCAATTTGCTATTGGGGAATTTTTGAAGTATGGTAGCGTAAGCAACCGCTCCTTTCTTGGTTTGCCCAGCTGCGATGTATGCATCCCCCATATACATGTAGGCTTGCTCGGTATTTTCACTCTGTGGATATTTGGAGATATACAACTTAAATCCGGTAGCGGCGGCTTCATACGCCCCTTTATCTAAGTGATTTTTAGCTTCGGCAAACAAGTCGGAAGGAAGGACCGCGCTGCCACCTTGTTGCAACGGTTGGACAGGCTCTTCTCCTTCTGCAACAGGCACAACCGTTCGGCTGCCTTGCAACACAGCGGTAATATCATCTAACTTGGCCGATAACCCCGAAATTTGGCTGCTGGATTGTGCGAGATTTTCATTAGAAATGGACAAATTCTGATTAAGATCATCCATTTTGCTGGCTAGTTCTGCTTGATTGGCCTGCATTTGGGTAATGGTGGTGTTGAGTTCTCTAAGTTGCCCTTGCAGAGCGCTCATATCTTGCTGGCTGGCTAAGAAGCAGCCACTAAGCAAAGAGCCCGCACCCCCTATTAAAATAAGTGTCAAAATATTTTTCATAGATGGTCGGGCTCCTTGTCGTTAAACGAATAGATTAGTTAGCTTGTAAAAGCGTATCGGCTCTGCGGTTTTGGGCCCAGCAGTCTTGGGTAGCTTCGTAGCAAACCGGTTTTTCTTCGCCGTAAGAAACGGTGGAGATTTTGTCAGCCGGAATACCTAAGCGTACATAATAAGCTTTTACTTCGTCGGCACGTTTTTGGCCTAAGGCAATGTTATAGGCAGTGGTACCGCGATCGTCGCAATTTCCTTCTACGATTACTGCATAGTTGGAAGCAGCAGAGGCAGCAGCTTTGATAGCTTGCGCGTTGGCTTCCACAATTTTGCGGTTGTCAGCGGACAAGTTAGCTTTGTCTAATTCGAAGTGTACTACGCCCAAAGCAACTTCTTGAGCGGGGATATCTACATCTTCTTCGCCCATGGTTACTTCGGAAACGGCCACTACTTCTTCAGAGGTAGCATCACCGTCTTTTACGTTTTTGTGGCAGGCGGTCAAACCAGCGGCCACAGCTAGTACGAGGACTACTTTAAGTAAGTTTTTCATTTATTTCTCCGTTATAGATGTTATGTAACTTCTACATATAAATGATAGCAACTTTGTCAAAGAAACGTCAATATATTTTTGCTATAATGGAAGAGTAGTATTATAGATTATTTGTTGGAAGTGCAGGGAGAGCCTGCGCAAAGCCGGGTGCACACTGTGCATAAGGCATTTTCCACTCCTCAAATAATCGTCTGCTTTTGTGCCTGCCCCGCAAGGGGTAGGCCGGCGACGGTTATTGCACGGGTTAGTGGAAAAGCTTAGGCAATACGTCGCCTTTTTTGTGCTTCCACACCTAGGAGAAAATATGAATAGAAAAACAAAAACAGGGTTCACGCTCATTGAACTCTTAGTAGTAGTTTTAATTATCGGTATTTTGGCGGCTATTGCGCTACCGCAATACCAAAAGGCCGTGGAAAAAGCCCGCGTTGCTGAAGCTATTACGATTTTAAAAGAAATGGATAAAGCACGTCAACTATGTGCATTAGAAAAAGGACTTGAAAACTGTTGGGGAGGTAATCTTTTTGAAAATTCACTTTATGTTCCTCCCGCAGAACTTTTGGATTGGGACACCTGTATAGATACCGCTCCTTGTTTTCGTATCAACAATTGGGAATTTTGGTCAGATGATTTTTTATATGCTGGCCGCATCAAAAATGGAGAAATTATATCCGTTTTAGAAATTTCCACCGTTTACCTCGATGGTACTACTCACCCGCTGCAATGCTCTGATTGGTCAGACGAAAATTACTGTTCTTCTATCGGCATGTAAAAACCGCCCCGGTAAAGGGGCGGTTTTAATTTGTGTAAGTTTTACTTATCCCAATAATTTAGCAAGCAGTTGGCTGATAGCACGCGGGTTGGCTTTGCCTTTGCTGGCTTTCATCACCCCACCGACTAACGCACCAATAGCGGCTTTGTTGCCTTTTTGATAATCAGCCACCGCTTTAGGGTTGGCGGCAATGGCGGCTTTGGCCCATTCTTCAAGCTGTCCTTCGTCACTCACTTGCACCATACCGCGCGCTTCTACAATTTTAGCGGGCGATCCGCCGTTTTTGTAGATTTCTTCAAATACCTCACGCGCTTGTTTGCGGTTGATTTTGCCGCTCTCGGTCATCTCAAGTAATTCGGCCAAACTAGCGGCCGGGATGGGCGAGTCTTCAATTTCTTTTTTCTCAGCGTGCAAAAGACCCAATAGGTCGGTTTGGATCCAGTTGGAGGCGGTCTTTAAAGACACTTTGCCGCTCTTGGTAACCGCTTCAAAATAGTCCGAAATTTCGCGCGAAGACGTTAACACACCCGCGTCGTAAGCGGATAACCCCGCTTTCATAAACCGCGCCTCTTTACTAGCGGGCAGTTCGGGCATCCCCGCACTTACTTTTTTGAGCCAATCATCCTGTAAAATCACAGGCGGCAAATCCGGCTCCGGGAAGTAGCGGTAATCGAGTGCGTCTTCTTTGGAGCGCATCGGTTTAGTAACGAGTTCCACTTTATCCCACTGGCGGGTTTCCTGTTTTACCTGTCCGCCGCCATTTAAAATTTCCGTTTGGCGGTTAATTTCGTAAATAAGGGCCTCACGCACCCCTTTGAACGAATTTAAATTTTTAATTTCGGCGCGCGTGCCAAATTCTTCTTGTCCTTTGGGACGCAAAGAAATATTAACGTCTACACGCAGCTCTCCTTTTTCCATATCACAGTTAGAGGCCCCCACCCAGCGCATCAGGCGTTTAATTTCCGTGAGGTATGCATAAGCTTCATCCGGGGAACGCATATCCGGCATGGAAACAATTTCCAAAAGCGGACTGCCCGCGCGGTTGTAATCTACGAGCGAATATTCCGCCTCGTGCGAGGATTTGGCGGCATCTTCCTCTAAATGCGCGTGGTGGATACCGATTTTCTTTTTCTGCAAATTGTCTTTGGGCCCGTAGGTAATTTCAATATACCCCGCGCCATTAATCGGCTCATCGTATTGGGTAATTTGGTATCCCTTGGGCAAATCGGGGTAGAAATAATGTTTGCGCGAGAACGAAGAATAGGTGTTTGTTTTACAATTCATCGCCAATCCCGCGCGCACAGCCAGTTCCAGGGCGCCTTCGGTAAGCACAGGCATTACGCCGGGGTGTCCTAAACAAATCGGGCAAACGGCAGTGTTCGGCTTCGTGTCTTCGCCTACACCGTTAGGGCAGGCGCAAAATAATTTCGTGTGGCTGGCAAGCTGGACATGGATTTCCAGTCCGATAACAGGTTCAAATTCGGTCATAAATTCTCCTAAAATAATATAATACTAAATATGAAAACCCTTTTTAAGCCCACTTCTTATAAAAAAGGCGCCGCTTTAGCCGCCGCAGCCACGTTCGTGTGGAAAGCAATTTCTTTTGCCAATGCACTCCTCTTAGCGCTTTATTTTGGGGCCAGCCGGCAGACGGATGTGTATTTTTACCTTATTATTTTGACGGGAGTGGGTGTAGCCTTTTTGCAACGCTTAAATCAAACCGTCCTTATCCCCGAGGCCATGTTTCTTACCCAGCAAGACAAAACAACCGGGCAAAAATTCGCCACTATGTGGCTATATATTTACGTAGCTTTGGGAATTATTGTATGCGTAATCAGCGTGGGGTGCCCGGAGCAGATTTGGCGGGTTTTATCGCGCTTTGGGGAAAAACTCCTCGCACACGACAAAGCACTGCTAACGTGGGCCTTAGGGGTATTTTCCTTACAAATTATCACTTATTATTTAACTGCTATTGCGGAAATGTATAAGTTTTTTAAGACGGCGTGGCTGGGCGTTTTAAATGCTATTTGCCCGTTGGCCGCACTTCTATTGTTAGGTAATCAAGCGGGTATTATCAGCATGCTCTACGGCTTTTTTGTAGCCAATGTACTGCAAATTATCATTTTAGTTGTACTGTTAAAAACACAGATGAATTGGTCCTTTCGGCCGGCTTGGATCCCGCTACGCACCCGCACGCGTCAAAATATGCTCACCGGACAAACACTTGCCGTGTTGGATGTATTTAATGGTTGGCTTCCTTTGTATCTAATGAGCGGCATGAATGCAGGCGTGGTAAGCGCACTTAATTACTGCAAACAACTTACCGACTCTACGACCGAAGTTTTTACTGTGTGCGTTGCGAATGTAGCTAAAATCGAAATAACAGAACAACTAACGAAAAAAGAACTGGGAAAGGCAAATGTTTCATTTGTCTCTTATTCGTACATATTGTTGGTCATATTAGCCCCGCTGGTGGTATTTTCGTGCTACTTCGCACCCTATATTGTGGATTTATTTTTTAAGCGCGGTCAGTTTACCGCACAAGCTGCGCACGATACTGTTTTATTCTTACGACCCATGTTATTTGTGCTCTTACTCAGCGTACCGGGATACTTACAAAATAGCGCCCTGGCTGCCGGACAAAAAATTAAAGAGTGGTTCCCCTATGCGCTTACCAGCGGCCTTATATTTACCGTCCTGATGTGGTTTTTTATTTCTAAACAGGGAGCATTCGTTTACCCGTATTTGATGATAATAGGGCTTGTGATTGGTTTTATCTTAAATGCGTTTTTATTTAAAAAACACTTAAATTTTCTGCAATATATAGAGCCTTTATGGTCGGTTGTCCGCTTAAGTTTACTTGCTGTAATTGCTCTGGTTCCTGCTGCATTGATTTCCTGTCTGCTTGCAAAAAATTGTTGGATTCAAATTTTGGGGTGTGGCCCTGTATTTATGGCCACATATATAGGAATTTTGTATCTGACAAAAGATATACGCCAACTACGCGAACTCTTTCGAAACGGCTTCTAATACTTGCTGCGGCGTATGGGCTTGCATATTAGCGCAAGCAGAATACCCTAACAGACAATCCGTGTGCCAACTGGGGCCTTCAAGCCACATACAGTGATCACATTGGTCCGCTGACAAATTGATATTTTTGGAAAGTGCAAACAAACTGGGTGCCGTATTGGCAAACAGTACAACTGCTTTCGTGTCCAACCAGCGCGTAAGTTGCACTAACCCACTTTCTCCGTCAATATGTAGGCGGGAGTTTTGCAAAATAGCGGGCAGATCTTCTAATGCGGTTTTGCCCACTAAACACAAATCTACCTTTGAAAAATGCGGGCTGTTTTTGCCACCTATTTGTACAATTTGCACATGAGGAAATTTTTGCTTAAAAAGCGTCAAAAATTCTTCCCATTTTTCTATCGGCCAACATTTAAGCGGGGTTTTATTGCCTATGTTAAATGCGGCGTTAATCCCGCTATGCACCGTAATATAGGAAGATGTTAACCCATATTTTGCGATATCTTTGCGCAAAACTTCATCCGGCAAAAGTCCAGTTTCGCACACATCAAAATCAAGCCCACTCAAGTAACGTTGCGCTTCGAGCCATTTGGCCTTTTTATGATACAAAAAACGTCCCAACGCATCATCTAAAAGATAATTATCTTGCAAGAAAAAATTTAACGATTTTTGTCGTTCAAGCGAGGTTTGCAAAACAGGCATAAATTGCGGGGCTAATTTCTCCACGCGGGATGGGTTTACATGTACGGTTTTCCAGGAGATACACAACTCGCACGCTACATCATACGCGGCGCGGTAGGGAATTTTACCCGGCGGTAAAATTTTATTTTGTGCATCTTCTTGCACAAACAACTTAGCTGCGTCCGGTGAATCTGTAAAATAGTAAAATATTGCTTGAGGAAGTTGTTTACGCAAAGCACGTACCGCCACCCAATGCGAGGCACAATCTCCAAGTCCTCCACGCAAATGCAATAAGACATTCAACTGATTTTGAGACAGGTTCGGCCGACGCAAAACACCCGCCCAACGCTGCTGCAAGCCATAGTAAATATAATTTCGCAACCGACGATATGCATATGCTAGACGCACTACGCGGCTACCGCGCCCGTACATTTGCGTGTACGATTCAATTTCTTTCAAGGCAAGGCGCGTTTGGTTGCTGTCCCAATCGATCATATAAGTACGTGCGAAACGAAATCTTCGAAGGGAAATTTTTCCTTTTGTTTGCTGGCCTCAATCGCTATTCCTACCCGTTTGCCCCAATTGACCATCAGTTCATCTAGAGCAATGGTAAGGGGCTCTTCTTCGGCCACATTTACCACCAAACCGTTAATTCCGTTTTGCACGTAATAATCGGCCCCGGGTACATCCGTGGTAATCACAGGAAGTTTACTTGCCATAGCGTCTAATAATTCATCGATACCTAGGGCATTGCGGGCTGGATTTACATAAATATCCGCGTTGCGTAGCAAGCTATATAAATCGGTGTCGGCGTCTACTAATTCCGTGCTTTTTTGAAGCGCATGTTTTTCAATAACTTTCTGCAAAACCGATTTTCCAGCACCATAACCCACCAGCGTTAAATGCCAGGTAGTATGCGCAGGAGCCAAACGTGCCCAGGTTTGTAACAGCACATCAAATCCGCCTTCTTTACCAAACGGACCGGACGCCACGATGTTATTTTCCTTCTTAAAACAGCTAGGTTTTTGGTAATTATAATGTTCTACCCAAATGGCAGGATTTGTTACACGCACAGTATTTGCCGGATAGAGCTTTTTATTTAATGCTTTCCCTTCTCCGATTACCACCACGCGCGCAGCTTTGGCCAGCAGAGTTTTTTTATTTTTAACCGGCTTATCCTCTTTAAAATTTTCCGGCTCGATGTATACAAAAGGAATATTCAGTGAGGCGGCTGCTTCACAACCGGGTAAGTAAGCCAGTGAAATTACTTTTTCGGCTTCGTGTTTTTTAAGAAGAGCCGCTAATGTTTTGGTAGTGGCTTTAGGAGAAATAGTCGCTGTGGGCAACTCTAGATAGGAAGGAATTTCCGTACTATATCCTGCCAGTACCACCTCTTGCCCGCGCAATGTAAGCGCAGTCCCTAGTGCAGCACCCAAACGTAACCCCGAAAAATTTTTATGCGTTCCAGCAAATAAAATAGTCTTCATGTATTTTCCCCCTTTTTTTATTGTACATAATATTGAGAAATAACCGCAAAAAAACCGCCCTTTTGGGCGGGAATAATAGAAAATTTGCGGGGGTTGGATTTGAACCAACGATCTCAAGGTTATGGGCCTTGCGAGATACCGGGCTTCTCTACCCCGCAACGTTATTGTAGCAAAAATACGGGGTAACGCGCAACTCGCACGTTGATAACTTACTCTTTGTACATGGGATAATAGTAAATTCCCATATACACCGGGTTATCCGTAAATCCTTTTACGTTGCGGCGCATAGCCCACAAGCCCGTAGGATGGACCGTGTAGAGCTGCATGGCATCTTCGTGCATTTGATTATGTAATTGTTTATAAATCGCGTTGCGCTTGTTTAAATTTGTTTCCGCTACGGCACGCTCTATCAGAATATCATTTTGAGGGTTTTTGTATCCTTGCGAAAGCGCGTAACGTCCGTGGCTATGCAAAAATGGAAAATAAAAATTATGTGCATCCGCGAAATCAGCCACCCAACCGCGCGACCACATGGGCATTTGTCGTTTGGCGGTTTTTTCCAGGAAAGCCGGCCACGTAACCCCACGCAAATCTATTTGAAATTTGGGGTTTAATTTTTCTACATTTCGCTTCAAAATTTCGGTAGCGATTTGGCGCATTTCGCCGCCTGTGTTATAGGTAATAGTGAATTTAAATCCCTTCTCCCACACTTGGCCTTTCCATGCTTTTCGAAAATGTTCTTCCGCTTTCTTTAAATCAAATTCGTAGCGTTTAAAAGATTCATCTTGCGGAACTAACCCTTGCGGCGCCGGTCCGATGGCACGCTGTCCGCGCCCGTCCATAGATTGGGTCAAAAAGGCTTCATAATCAAACGCATACAAAAATCCTAAACGCAAATCTTTATCTTCAAAAAAGTTAGCCGGGATACCTTGCCCGTCCAGTTGGCCGGACCCCACATCCGGGTTAGCCTGCATATTGATATTAAGCGTAAAGAAAATAACCGGGTCCGTGCGCAAACGCGGCAGGTTGTCATATACAGATACTTCTGGGTTACCTTTTAGCTGATTAATAAATTTGGGTGAAATTTCCGCCACATCGGCGTCTCCTGTTTCCAGCATAAGGCGCACGGTAGAGGGCTCTTCTACGGTACGCATAAAAATTGTTTTTAATTGCGGCGCCCCATCAAAATAGTTTTCATTAGCACGCAATACTACACTTTTATTAGCAATATCCCAGCGCTCAATCTGAAAAGGGCCCGTGCCGTTAGATTCTTTAAACAACGGGGAAGAATCTTTAGAGAAATTATTAAATTTTTTCCAGGTTTCTTCCGTGCCATCCCACGCCCCGCGCTGCACGGCCCAGGGCTTGCTAACAATGTAACTCCACCGGGCCAAAATAGACAGAAACGGAGCGAAGGGACGTTTTAGCGTAACTACTACATTATCCCCTTCCACACGCACGGCCTGGGCTGCTTCTTGGAAATCAAGCACAATTTCACCTTCGCTGTTACGGGTTGAGGAAATCCCTAAAATCGGCTCCAAAAGTAAACTCGAAGGTCCGCCGGATACGTCCGAGAGTAAAAAGCGCAACAAAGAATAGCGCACATCTTCGGGCGTGAGTTCCGTACCATCATGGAATTTAACCCCTTTGCGAATAGGAAATGTGTACGTGCGCCCATCGGCGGAGATAAGTCCGTTTTCTTTTGTGGGGACTTGGGTGGAAATAGAAGGGGCTAAATCGGTAAGCGAACTACCTTGAAATTTTAGTAGTGTATCATAAACGTTAATGAGCATCCCGTGTGTAATGCCATCATAAGAATATACGGGGTCCAACGATTCCATCTCCCCTCTGTGCACCACTACCAACGCATCTTTGAGTTCCGGCCGAGCGCAGGCGACCAAACACACAAATAAACCCAAGCAGAGGAAAAATTTCTTCATTTTCTCCTCACTACATACGCAGCACCTTGCTTATTGTTAAGCCACGCATTTGCAAAGGCCTCTGCGCCGTACGAACGTAACACGCTACTTGCAGTAGGAGCCGCCGGATCCGCTACTAAAACTTGATGCTTTTCATACCCGCGTACTACCACTAAATGTCCCTGGGTTTTTTCTAATGGAGCCCCGGGGAGCTCGTCTTTTTTAAATGCGATACTGGCAATGACCAGGCTATCAGGGGTGACAAATTCTTCCAATTCGTCTAAACTGGAAAAACGTCTAAAAAATACCTCGGGCCCAAACTCCGCCGCCGCAGCTATGTTAAATAGCCAATTCCCGTACACATCCGCCGTTTGATCAAATACGCGAGGCAAAATTTGTTGTAAAGGCACCACATATCCCAGCGCATTAAGTGCCATGTATAGAGAAGTTGGACTACAAATGCGGCGCTTATGCGGTGTATCTTGCTCCATTTGGCTAAGCACAGGCACTTGCTGAATATTGGTTTTTGCAGGCAAATGAACTGCGGCCTTTTCATCGTATACAAACGGTGCGCGTACTCCACTAACTGCCAAAAGGAGCAGCTCGGCATCACCATAAAATTTCAAACGATAGCGATACGCCTGCGCGGGGGCGGAAAGTATTAATTCATCCGTCTCCACGTGTCCAAATGCATCTTTTTGCGCGGGAAAGCTGGTTTTAAATTTACCTGATAAAAGACCCAGCTTATAAAATTCACTCCATTTTTCCCCCACACATACTTGTACCTCTAAAAGCAAACATCCGTCACTAGCTGTGCGGAAATTGGCTGATAACATAAGCTTATCAAACGGAAAAGGCGTGCGGACAATACCGGACGTGACGGTTTTAATCCCACCGGAAAGAGATTCTTCCGCCGGTTCGGTAGGAGTGTGAAACTGATTAAACACGCACGCGCGCGTAGTATGAGTAGGCATAATTATATATCGGGGCACCCGGACTTGAACCGGGAACCTCTCGCTCCCAAAGCGAGCGCTCTACCACTTGAGCCATGCCCCGTTAGGTATATTATACAAAATCCATGCTTTAGTTTATGCTACAATGTATCTACAGTGTGTTTGGTTTTTGGAAAACTAAGGAGAAATGCATGAAAAAAGAAAATCAAAAAATAAAAGTTGGATTATCGGGAACAGTATCCTTATCAAATACCCGTGGATTCTCACTTATTGAGATGCTTGTAGTCGTTCTTATTATAGGCATTTTAGCCTCTATTGCAGTTCCACAATATCAAAAAGCAGTCGACAAAGCACGTTTTATGGAAGCTCTCACGATTGCAAACTCCATTAAAACCGCGGAAGAAGCTTTCTTTTTGGCTTATCGTACGTATACTACAAATTTGAACGATTTGGATATAAGGTTCCAACATTCGGTAAAATCAGGAAGCCCAGGCTTTGAGTATTGGGTAGCCGATCAAAAGTGTGTAGCTGTACTAAAGAACATAAATGCTGTGAACGACGAAGGAAATTCCATCGCAGAGAATGCAGGCAATTTCTATGTTTGGTGTAGGTTATCCAAAGGCGTGAATGATCGGATAGGTGTTTTTATGTTTATGGATCAAGCTACATTGGATGGACACACCCCTATTCCACCAAACCAACGCAGGGCCTGCGTAGTACTGAATGCATACGGCGGCTCTACGAGCCGTGCACAAAAAGTCTGTGAATCTATGGGAGAAGCGACGCAACTTCCCACAGGGCTGACTGGTTACCCCTTCTAAGTGGGTTTTTACCCTAAAACATCCGAAAACCTGCCTTTTGGCAGGTTTTCAAATTTTTCCGGGACTAGGATTCGAACCTAGAATTAATGCTCCAGAGGCACCCGTGTTACCATTACACCATCCCGGAATAACACATATATTGTAGCACATTTTGACGGGAAACAAAATTTGTTCTAACAATTTGTTATAATAAATACATTAGCGCCTATAGCTCAATTGGTTAGAGCAATCGACTCATAATCGATGGGTTCCAGGTTCAAGTCCTGGTGGGCGCAGAGAATTTAGGCTCCGCAATCGCGGGGCCTAAATTTTTTAAATAAAATTAAACTTTTGCCGATTTCTTGCCTTTTGCTTTGTCATTATCAACTTTACGAACATCTCTGATTGCGTCATAAATTTCGTATAGTTTTTGCACGCTATTCTCTAAAACATAGTAGTGATGTATGTAAGGCACTAGCAGAATCATGCATACAACGGATAGCAGGCAAAATAACATTCCATAGTAACAATGATCTAAAAAACAGGCAGCGGTCATCGTAAATATCGTCAAAAACGCAAATAACACAGTAACAATTAAGTGAAGCAGCCGCTCATGCTGAAAAAAACCAATCTGCACCAACATTTCCCGCAAAACTTCGTCCTTATTTTGCTTAGATGAGCCTTTTTCAACTGCCATTTCATTTGCAAGTTTCATCATCGTTGCAACATAATTTTTGATTTTTTTCCCCATAGATCCCCCATTTTAGGCACAGCAGTATTACATGAAATAATAAAAAATCAGACTTTTTATAAAAATTACCGCTACAGTAGGGTCATTTTTAAAGAGAAGATTTTGGGAGTAGGCTTATTGTAGCACTCTATAAACACGGTAAGAGCCCGTATTACCGGGGACTAACGTGCCGCTCAGCAGTGTTTCACAGTACGCACCGGCTTCTTTTTGAAACGTATGAACACCGTCTTTTTTTTCTATACACAACGGCTCATGCAACGGAATGGCCGGATAATCTGTACAAATCATTTGGTATAAAAACCCTGCCCCTTCGTACGGGCCGGAAGGGCGGCCCACCATAACAGAAACATTAGAATTTGTGCCACGTTCCAAATTAAGAACCCATTCGTCATTTCCTCTGGCATCACTAAACCAATCCCCCCATGTGGTAGCTGCCGGCCAAGGAATATTTAAATCCAGTTCGTTAAAGTTGCTCGCATAGGTTTGATTAATTAAAAAATATATTTGTTCAGCCTTGTAAGCAGCATCGAGAATCTGTCTTGCTTGCACCGTACGAGATTTCTCGATAGCTTTTTGATAAAACGGAAGCGCAATAGCAGCCAAAGTGCCTATAATTATAATGACTACCAAAATTTCGATAAGTGTAAACCCTTTTGAAAATTTTCTCACAAAATCCCCCTCACTCTACATGATCTGTATTGTAACAAAAATGGAGCCCTTTGGAAACCTTCCACAACGCATTTATCGCTGAAATCTTTGCCTGGGTCTACAAGAGCCGTGCAATTTTGCTATCAATTTGTTACGATAGGGGCATGAAGCGCTTATGTGTTTTTTTCGTTTTTATTCTGCTATCATGCTGCAACATTTGTGTTCACTCTCAACCATTTAAAGGCGGCTTAAGACCCCGTCTAATCACTTCCGCACTACATCCACGAGTGGCCCTTGCCCGCATTATTGCCAAAAAACGCACTAAAAAGTATCGGCCAATCCATTTTCGTTCATTACCAGTTTCTGACAATTTAAAACGAGCTCCTGTTTTTCCTTTGTCCTCCCATCCGCACGAAATGTATCGAGGACTGGCTTTGGATTCTCGGGGTAAGGAGTTACGAAACATTGTCCATGAAGGAATGGCGGTTAAAAAAAGCCACTTCCCTGTTTGGCACGGAACTTATGATGGGAAAAAATACCCGGCAGGCACAAAAGCCTTATTTGCAACTACAGATCCGCTACTAGCTTCCATTTATGCACAAATGAATCGGTTTCGCGAGGACGAAAATCTTTTCTTACCTGTCGTGCTACATCTAAAACGTGTGGGGAAAGACGTTGACAACGGAAGAGCGCGTACCATTGAAATTCCGCATGATATTCCTCCTTCTTGGATTGAGAAAATAAGTACTTTGCTTAATGTAGACGGACAACTACGTTGGGGAGAATTAAAGTTAGATGGGGAAGACGGCTTCCTTTTTACCCCATATCCCTCTCTTCCCTGAAAAAGGTTTTTAAAACCCCGCTCTGCGCGGGGTCTCAAATTTATAGATTATTTCCTTCGGTACTCATTTGTTTTTCTTGAGGAACAACCTCTCCAGGCTTTTCAACCGGGGCTGATTCCGTCTTTACGTCTGCCGCTTTTTCAACCGAAGGCGTATTTTTCGGTTTTTCTTTCTTATCAGTTGCCTTGTTTGCTTTTTCCAAAGTCACTTTCGATTCTTTTGCGGAGGCCGATTTCATAGCATTGGCAAATTGTTCACGTGCTTCCAAAATTTCCAGCACAAGCATAACCTGACGAAAATCTGCTTTTTCTTGTTCGGTCAGTTTTTCGTTCTCATCCAAAAATGCCGCAGCCCCTTTTCCATGGGGACCTAATGCTTTGGGACTAGCCTGAGCAATAAGCAGTGTTTTTATGATTTGCGCCGTATTATGCCGTGCCGCATTCACTAACGCTTTATCTTTATTTGCTTGTTGTTGCGTGGCCCGATGGCTTTGTTTGGCCAAGGCAATTACTACTTCTGTTGACGGATTATACTTAGCCGCCACAACAAGCGGAGTATCCCCCGATTTGTCCGTAGCCAAAGGATCGGCACCCGCCACAATTAACTTATAGATTACCTTCGGCTCCGTAGCGTGATGGGCTGCATAAAAAAGTGCTGTTTGGCCCGATTTATCCCGCACGTTTACATCACCCGTGCTTAAAAGTTTTACCGCTTTTTCGGTATCATTTTCTTCGATGGCACGCATGAGACGCGTAGCACCGCGCGAATCCACATCTTGTGCAAAATGGCGGTAGAGCAATCCTCCGCTAATCATTCCTATCATCACAGCTATAAAAACCCATGTACGTTTGTTCATAGTTGTATTTTAGCACATTGGAACGCACAAATTGCTAAAATATAGGTAATTACTAATTTAGAGGTATCCTTATGTCTGAACAACAACACAACAACACCTTAGACGGTATTATTAAGCAACGTTATGCCGAGGTGGAAGAAATTCGCCAGCTGGGCGTTACCCCCTATCCTAACCGCTGCGAAAAACAAATTTCTTGCGCACAGGCTAAAGAACTCACCGAAAACGCAGAAGCCGTAACCGCCGGACGTTTAATGCAAATCCGCTTGATGGGCAAAGCCGCATTTGCACACTTGCGTGATTTTACGGGCCGTATTCAACTCTATATAGCTAAGGATAATTTAGGTGAAGAAGCGTATACTTTCTTCAAAAAACATATCGCTGTAGGAGATTTTGTTAGCGTAAGCGGACATATCTTTATTACCAAAACCGGGGAGAAAACAATTAAAGTACACAAGATGACTTTACTTTCCAAAGCCATCCGTCCCATGCCCGAAAAATACCACGGCTTGCAAGATACCGAGGTACGTTTCCGCAAACGCCACTTGGATTTGATTGCCAATGAAGAAGTGAAAGATATTTTTGTAAAACGCGCCAAAATCATTTCTTCTATCCGCAAGACGCTAGATGAAAAAGGATTTTTGGAAGTGGAAACCCCCATTTTGAACCCGTCCTCCGGCGGGGCTATCGCCCGTCCTTTTGAGACATATCACAACGCGCTTAAGATGCCGCTTTACATGCGCATTGCTCTAGAATTGCACCACAAACGCTTGATCATCGGCGGGTTGGACCGCATTTATGAAATCGGGCATATGTTCCGCAACGAAGGGATTGATACTACTCACAACCCCGAATTTACCATGATGGAGCTTTATCAAGCATACGGCGACGTAAATACCATGGCAGACTTGTTTGATGAAATTTTGGGTAACGCCGCCAAAGCTATTGACGTGGAAAAAGTACAATTCCGCGGCTATGAAGTTGATTTGCGCCCACCCTACAAACGCCTTTACATTCCCGTGGCATGGCAAGAGAAATTCGGCCGCGACATCCACGAAGTGCTAGATGGCCGCAAATTTAACCGCGCCAAACTCGAAGAAGTGGCGCGCGAACAGGGTGTCAAATTCTCCGCAGACGATAGTGACAGTGCCATCTTCGATGAACTCTTTGAAGGTAAATTGTTGGCCGATTATCACAACCCAGTGATTGCGTTGGATTATCCCACCGCTGTGAGCCCGTTCTCTAAGACAAAACCTGGCGATCCGGAACTGGTAGAACGCTTTGAAGTTTTTGTTAATGGACAAGAACTCGGTAATGCTTACACTGAGCTGAACGATCCGGCCGATCAGCTACAACGTCTTAAAGATCAGGCTGCCGCCAAAGCAATCGCCAAAGGCGAAGATGCTGAAAATGCTGATATTTTGGACGCCGATTATATTGAAGCGATGGAATCGGGTATGCCGCCAACAGGTGGTATGGGTATTGGTATTGATCGCATTATCATGATGCTTACCGGCCAAGATTCCATCCGTGAAATTATTTTCTTCCCTACGCTTAAAAAACTAGACGAAGAAAAAGAAGAAAAATAATTTCTGTTTATCACACAAAACCCCCGGTATAGACCGGGGGGTTTTATTGTTCAAACCTTTAAACAATTTATTTTCCTTTGCGCCCTTCTAATTTTTTACGGGCCAACGGCTCGCCTTGTTTGGCCGCCATTATATAATAGCGTAGCGCCTCTTCCTCGTTCTTTTCTACGCCCACACCACGCTCATATAAGTCTGCGAGCAATGTTTGCGCCAGGGGGCTTTTTTCATCGGCAGCCGTCTTTAAAATTTGTGCCCCGCGTGTTTCATCTTTTTCGGTGCCAGTCCCCTGTAAATAGCACACGGCCAGATTCACGCGGGCTTCAAAATCACCCGTTTTGGCCGCTTCTTGATAGCAATAAAAAGCTTTCTCGGGGCTTTTCTCGCAGCCTTTCCCTTCATTATAAAGCCCCGCCAAGGCTACCATGGCCCGCACATTGCCCTGCTTGGCGGAAGTATCAAACCAATTGAAAGCTTGCACAAAATCCTGCTTAACTTGTTTACCTTGATAATAAAAGTAGCCCATATCATACTGAGCTTTGGCGTTACCGGCGGCAGCTAATTTAAGCGTTTTGTCAAAAGGCTTGGCCGAAAACTTACGCAAGAAAAACCAAGCAAGCGCCAAAATAAAAATAAGGGTGATGCCCATATTGGTTTCGATCATCGGTTCCATAGTGTCTCCTATTTTGTTTTAACAAGATGTCTATCTTGCAAGGTATATACTTCGTCCGCAAAATCGGCTGCGTGCACGTCATGCGTGACCATTAAAATCGTCAGGTTTTCTTCCCGGCTCATGCGCGCAAAATCTTCAAACACTTGCACTTTGCGCTGTGCGTCCAAATTTCCGGTGGGCTCGTCGGCCAGGAGCACCAAGGGACTATTGCAAAGAGCACGCGCAATGCTGGCACGCTGTTTTTCCCCGCCGGAAAGATCGGCCGGAAGTTTATGTATCATCTCCCCCAAGCCAAAACGCTCCAAAAGTTTTTGTGCTTTTTTTACGTTAGATTTACCGCGCATACGAGCCGGCATATCTACGTTTTCCAAAAGTGAAAATTCCGGCAACAAACCGTCAAACTGAAACACAAATCCCATTTTAGTAAGCCGCAATTTAGAGCGGGCCGCCTCACTTTTTAGCGCGGTAATTTCTTTCCCATCCACGTAAATCTTACCCGAAGTGGGAGCATCGAGCATAGCGATTAAATTGAGCAGCGTGCTCTTGCCTGAACCGCTGGGTCCCAAAAGCACCGTAAATTTGCCGCGCGCAAAAGTGAGCGATACGTCTTCCAGTACGCGTAGATATTCTTTACCTTGTCCATAAATTTTAGTCACGTGTTTAAGTTCAATCATATCATCCGTACCGTATCGCATCCGCGGGGTGCACACGCGAGGCTTTTAGCGCCGGGTACAACCCCGCTACAAAACAAATCAAATAGCTGCCACCTACAACCGCCAAAATATCACCCCATTGCATCCGCACGGGAACTTTTGTCAAGTAATAGATATCGCCAGGCAACTCCACAATGTTAAACGTGGCAATAATCCAACATAACAAACAGGCAAGCAAAATCCCCAATACAATACCCAAGGTAGCAATCACCATGGCTTCCCACATAAAAATACTGCGAATCATTTTAGGGCTTGCACCGATGGCGCGCATAATGCCGATGTCGCGCAGTTTTTCGGTACCTAACAAAATTAAGTTGCTGGCAATATTGAGTGACGCCACACCGATAATTAAAAATAGGATGATAAACATCATTGTTTTTTCCAACTTGAGCGCGGCATAGAGCGTACTGTTCATTTCAGCAAACGTACGCACCGCGTATCCGTGGCCAATAGCATCGGAAATTTTTTGCGCCGCTTTCTGGGCAGTATTAATGTTATGTAATTTTACCGCCACCCCAGTCGTTCCTTGTTTAAGACCAAAGAAATCACTGGCGTGCGGCAAAAGTGTATAAACAATGGTGTTATCAAACTCGTAATAGCCGGTTTTTAAGAGCCCGCTAATGCGAAATTTCTTCATTTTAGGGAACATCCCTGCCGATGTAGAAATGGATTGCGGGGAAATCAACACTACCTCATCGCCAACATCCGCACCGATACTAAACGCCAGCTCTGTGCCTAGCACTAAAGGAGCGGGGGCGTTTTCTCCCCAGTCAGTCGGCTCAAATGTCCCTTCCGTTATAGAATCTGCCAAATTGTTAATTTTTTGCTCTTGTTTGGGATCCAAGCCGCGTATAATGACTCCTACGCTCTGCCCGTTATGTGTTAAAATGGCTTGCCCGTAAATGTGCGGGGCTGCGGCTGCCACATCGGGAATTTGTTCAATAAGCGCAATATTCTTTTTGTAAACTTCCGGGCTCATCTGCCCAAAAACAAGAATATGACTCTGCGCGCCGATGACTTTATCTTTGATATCCGTTTGAAAACCGTTCATCACAGAAAGCGTAGTAATTAACGCGGCTACGCCCACACTAACCCCCGCCACACCGATAAGCGTGGTGATAAATGCAAACAAACCTTGGCGACGAGTTAAGTAGCGCGTAGCTACGGAACGGGCAAAATTCATAGACATATTGTAGCAAAAAAGCGAATAATGCGGGAAAGCCCCTTTTATTACCACTTTTCGATAAATGCGTGTCTTTCGGGAACGGACTGTGCCTTGGCTCGGTTCAAAAACTCCTGCCAACGCTTATCAATACTGCGCAGGCGTACACCTTCGACCCAATAAGCTAGCGGAATACGCGCAGCATTGCCCAAATCATTGACTAAAAACGGACGATAATTCCCGGCGTTATCTTTTTGAAATAAAATATTTTCGGGATAAATAGCCAAACAAAGGACTTGTTCTTCACGAATTTTTTGTTTCAATACCAGCATGGCTTGTTGGATGAGCGAATCTAGTTGCGCATTAGCAGCAGCGGTTTCCAACCATGTTTTTAAACTCAAGCACGGCGTATCATCGGCATTTTTCAAAAAATCTACCACATACCCTTCCCCTAAACTTGTTTGCACCGTTCCGTAAAATCGCGGTAAGATTGTACTGATATGTTTGCGACGATATCCCCCCGAGAGGTATTTTACTTCACGGTTTAAATCGCGTTTACCCAGCTCATTATATGCCACTTTCACACAGAGCGACGGATCTTGTGGATGCACAAAACATTTCTTATGCGTACCCTTCCCAATTAAAACCGCGTTGGATAGATCTAAAATATTTCTCATTTATCCACTCCTTCTAAAAATGCGGCTACATTGGCATCACTGGGCATACGCCAGTCGCCACGCGGAGAAAGCGCCACCGAGCCTACCTTTGGCCCATCCGGCATGCACGAACGCTTAAATTGCTGAGCAAAAAAACGTTTAAAAAATACTGCCAGCCATTTTTTAATTTCAGCAGTTTTAAATTGCCCCGCAAATGCGTGCTGCGCTAAAAATAAAATTTTCTGTGCGCTAAATCCACACCGCACAAAGTAATACAAAAAGAAATCGTGCAGCTTGTACGGCCCTACCAGGTCTTCCGTCTTCTGCGCGATACGTCCCTGTTTATCGGCAGGTAATAATTCCGGGCTGATGGGCGTAGCTACTACGTCTGCCAATACTTTTTGCGTTTTTGTATCGGTTGTTTCGTGCGTGGCCACCCACTGCACCAGTGATTTCACCAGTGTCTTAGGTACACCGCAATTGACGCCATACATAGACATATGATCGCCATTGTACGTAGCCCAGCCAAGCGCGCTTTCGGATAAATCCCCCGTGCCAATCACGATTCCGCCCGTTTGATTGGCTACATCCATTAAAATTTGCGTCCGCTCGCGCGCTTGGACATTTTCGTACGTAGTATCGTGTCTTTTAGTATCGTGTCCAATATCTTTAAAATGCTGTTCGCACGCTTTCTTAATGGAAATTTCTTTGATGGTAACGCCTAATTGTTTCATTAGCGCAAGTGCGTTTTTATAGGTGCGATCCGTCGTGCCGAAGCCTGGCATAGTAATGCCGACAATCTGCTTGTGTGGAAATTTTAATTTATCCATCGTACGCGCTGCTACTAAGAGCGCAAGCGTGGAATCTAACCCGCCGGAAATCCCCACCACCGCAGTTTTAGCGTGTGCAGCCAAAAAGCGCGTGGCCAGGCCGGTTACTTGGATATTAAAAATTTCGGCACAATGCTCGTCTAACTTTTCCCCTTGTGGCACAAACGGCAACGGATCTACCTTGCGTGTAAGTTTTGTCACGGCCGCTACGGGCTGATTAATTTCAACTACTTCGTACGGAGCCGCGGTTTCCAAGGCACTATCCGTACGGAAAGAGGTATTGGCGGCGCGCTCGTTGCGTAGGCGTTCTACATCGATTTCTGCGCTCACCAATTGTGCTTGCATAGAAAAACGTTGCGAAACAGCCAACTCATGCCCATTTTCAAAAATTAGCGCGTTACTGCCAAAAACCACATCGGTGGTAGACTCGCCAAAACCGCACGAAGCATACACATAGCCACACAAACCTCGTGCTGATTGCTGCGCCACTAGTCGGCGAACATAGTCGTGTTTGGCAACCAGCGCATTACTGGCCGACAAATTGAAAATCACATCCGCGCCCTGTAAAACTGCCATTGAGGAAGGCGGTACAACAGCCCACAAATCCTCGCAAATTTCTACCCCAAATTTAAGGCCGCCCGCCTGAAAAATCAGATCCGTTCCAGCCGGTACGGTTTGGCCACACAAGGTTACTTCTTCGGCAGAAAATGCCATAGTGCGCACAAACCAGCGCCCTTCATAAAATTCATGATAGTTGGGCAGATAAGTTTTAGGGACAACGCCGCAAATCTGCCCTTTGTAACATATAGCTGCCGCATTTAAAAGTACCATCCCCGCGCGTACGGGAAGCCCAACCATATACACCACATCCAGCGTTTTAGTTTGCGTAAGGAGTTTAGCCAAGGCATTTTCGGCAGCGTCTAATAAAGCGGGTTTTAAAAATAAATCCCCGCACGTATATCCTGTAAGGCCTAATTCCGGAAATACAACAGTGCGTACGCCCTCTTTGGCCGCCTGCTTAAGTTGCGCGAGCATTTGCTGCGCGTTATACGCAGGGTCTGCTACGTGTACCGTAGGAATAGACGCTGCTACTTTTACAAAACCAAAATTTTTCATAGACACTCCTTACGCCGGGATACTTCTATTTTATAATTTTTACCGGATGGCCGTCACTTCGTATCCGGCATTTTGCACGGCCGCCATAAGCACGCTGTCTTCCACAGGAGTAGCTGACTCTACCGTGGCCGTTTTGCTTGTTAAATCCACCGTCGCTTTTACGCCGGAGATACTGTTGAGTGCACGGGCTACGTGCCCGGCACAATGACCGCACATCATTCCTTTAATTTCTAATACTTTATGCATATTATTTCCTTGTGTTACATCCTTAAAAGTAGGCTTAAAGCGGTTTAAGCGCAAGGCATTAAGCACCACGCATACCGAACTAAAACTCATCGCCGCAGCGGCCATCATGGGGTGCAACTTCCACCCCCACGCTGGGTAAAACACCCCCGCCGCCAGCGGGATACAAATTACATTATAGAAAAATGCCCAAAACAAATTCTCTTTGATATTGCGTAGCGTCGCCCGGCTTAGTTCCAAGGCGGTGGCCACTTCGCGTAGGTCCGGCCGCATAAGCACGATGTCCGCACTGGCAGCGGCCACTTCGGTCCCGGACCCTAACG
>CADBYN010000004.1 GCA_902798835.1 Candidatus Avelusimicrobium bubulum
TCGCCGGCGCCTCCGGTGCCGACGCATACCTTCGCGGAAAGACTCCTCAGGGAAACCGTATCCGAGAATAGCGGTAGGCGACAAGACGCGTATTTCGTTCTTATTTTCTGTATTCATAGTTATTTATCTCCCTCGTCCCAAACTTTATTCTGCTCGCTCGTTTGGCTCTCGCCCTTGTTGGCCTGTTCCACGTCTTTGAGATACTGATCTTTATGGCTAAGCATATGGTAAAATCCAAAGCCGCCACCCAAGAAAGCACCGCCAACCAGGGCACCTGTTGTACCGAAAAGCCATTTCCAATTTGAGGCATTCATAGTACCTTTGCCAAGCATACCCACTAACCAGGAAGTAGCAATTCCGGCCAAGAGCACCCCGCCTTCTACGTACCCAATAGTGGACCATTTGTCGTGATCTCCGCCGAGAATATTCACATAAGTTGCCACTTTATCAAATAACTTAACTGTCATCCAAACGGCCGCAATTGTTGCCGCTATTGCCAAGCCCAAGAATATCCACTTGGCTATCGGGCCACTACCTCGGAAACATTTCAAGAATACACCAATTGCAATACTTAAGGCGGCTACAGCTGCAAAGATTTGCCACATCCAATTCTGCAATTCACTTAAAGCCAAATTACGCTCGTCTTCACCAGCTTGGACGCCGGCAGCAAATCCTTTAAGACCGCGCATTTGACGGTCTGTACTGTCCAAATCGCCGGAAGAAGAGCCTTGCCCGGTGGTTATATTTTCGCCATCTACCGTAAGTCCGCCGGAAATCTTGGCGCTGGCCAAGAACGGACGGCCGCCTTCGTTAGCAGAGTTGGTTTTGTTTCTGTCAATTTCAGCACTGCGTTTGCGGATGTATTTCAATTCCGCGGCGGCGTTACCGTATCCCATACGGCTGCCTTGGCCGTGAGCATTTTTTTCATCGCCAAGCCCGTCCGAACGGCCAAAACTAGCGCGCGAAGAACGCATGCGAGATCCCTCTTTCATGCCATTTATAGCATTTTGGGCATCAGCCATAGCACCCTTAGCTTGCGCTAACGCGCCGGCCATTTCTTTGCTATTCATATTTTTGCCGCTATCTTGAATCACAAACGTATTATTGCCGCCACTACCACCGCTGCCACCACTACTACCGGAACTACCACCGCCGGCAACGCGGGTATAATCGGTAGAAGCTTTGGTAAATTTAGCTGCTTGGGCGTTGGAACCGCCCGCGTCGCCGGAGGCTCCTTGTTGGGAAGCATTGGCTTGCGCTTGGGCCTTGTTCACAATGTCGCTGATACCAGGGATCTCTTTTTGCAAGTTAGAAAAATCTAACGCGGCATTTAACTGCTTATCCCCACTGGTACCCATACCCAGACCGGTTTCGCCCGCGCCCATTTGATAGGCTTTGGGGAGTTGCACGGAATCTGCGCCGTCTTGCCCGGCATAAGAGGGTTGCACATCGGCCTCTTCCATAGCACGCACGCGCTGTTGTTGTTCGTATTGTTTATTGAGCAAATTGATCGGCGCGGCATCCACCTGAAGGCTGGAATTAAGGGAGCCGTCAGCCGCATAACGGCCTTCGTACTGCCCACCGCCACCACTGCGGGAAACATACACTACATCCCCTTGCTGCTCATAGGCAGAAGGCGGAATAAAAGAGGTATTGTTATCCGCAGGCGAGCTTAAATAAGTCATCGCCGCAAAACCGGCTGCGCCCACTACTGCCGTAATCCCGGCGGCTTGGGCAACAGTCACAGGCATTTTGCCCGCTTTGTCTTTTAACCATTTAAATATGTTCATACGCTCTCCTTACTGGAAAAAATTGTTATTATATCACTTCTAGAATTGTCATTGCCAACAACCCAACTGTTGCTTTTCCTCATTCCACCCATACGTTTTACCCTTTGGACAATTGACCGTAGTGTTATTGTTATTGTTATTATTATTATTTGCCTGGCGCTGTGCGTTGGAGTCCCAAGCTCTTCCCAAAGTCTCGTTATAAGCTTGGTTTCCTGCCTCATTTGCCTTTCCAATAACAACCTCATCATGTTTAACCATATTTTGTCCATAATTTTTATAGTACCCTTTTTGGCCCATATCCTTGTCCAACTGTTCCTTAAAGCTTCTATTATTCTTTGTTGCTCGATCGGAAATTTTCTTTATCTCAGACTCTGGTATGCCCATGTCTGCAGCTGTCTTTGCATCAGTTATGCCTGCATAAAGCCTATCGCTTTCATCTCTATATACACCATTTTTAGCTCCGCGGCGGGCACTACTTGCCGAGATATTGGAGCTAAGGGTATCCATCGCCGTACCTAAGAAAGAATCCACTATCAGTTTGGCGGAACTTTTAGCTAAGTCAATGAGCATTTCTTCCCACCATTCTTTTTCTTTTTTCTTTTCTTCTTTCTTTTCTTTATCTTTAACGGCATCGGCCACTTTTTTATCTAAGTTATTCAAATCGGTAGTGGTGGACGGTGCGGAAGTATCCAGCGTAAGGCCGCTTTCTGCCAATTTGCTTAAATCCACCCCGTCTTTAAACGCATCGCTGCCTTTAATGTCCCCGCCGAAAAGTGCTTTGCCGGCATTTTTCATTTTGTTTTCGTTGATGCGGGCGGCCGCTATACTGCCGGAACGAAATTGCGCCAAAGAGCGGCGGGCATCATCCGTTTTTAATTGTACAGGCCGCTCCTTACCGCGGTCTTCGCGTCCTTTAAATTGATGAAAATCACCTGCCGGGCCCCAGGTGGAATTTACCCCACTTCCGCCAGCACTTGCCATACCGCTATTTGAGAGCGTACCGATTTCGGTCTTGCTGCCCCCGCGGCCGGAACCGCCATAACCGCCGCTTCCGTATCCACGGGAAGAGCCGGAACCATATTCATACTCATCCTCATTACCTGACGAGGAAGAGCTCTCCGTATTTTTCTCTTCTTCCCCCTCTCCTTCTTCATTGAGGGCATCTTCTTCCTGGCGTTGTTCTTTTTCTTCTTTACTATAGAGTAATGTAGAGCCGTTTTCTTGCATGTCCGGGTAGGCGTTGGCTAATAAATATTTTTCAGCCTCGTCCGTGGCAAACGGCATTTGGGCTAAGTCATACCCGCGGGCGTTCATTCCGGCAAAGGAGTCATCATCCCCGCTGGTGGCTGCAGAAATCAACAAGATCAGCGCTACCACGAGCACTACCACAATTGCTCCGATGGTGTAGGCTTGTTTGCGGTTGAGTTTATTAAGCTTCTCAAAAACTTTCGGCGATTTAAGTTTAAACATAATTATACCCTATATACAAATAAAAACTACTCTTGCTGACCCGCCACGCTTGCGCGTGCGCTCAAACACAGAGTGATACTTCTACTTTTAGTATAAGACTAAAACGCTGTTTTGTCAAGACCTATTTTAGTCCTGTCTTTGGCTTTTACAAGAATACAGCGCGTATTATCTATTTTCAGGGCGGGCATACGGGGCCGGGCGTTCGTTGGGCCCTGCGTATTTGATTACCTGAATTTTGGCCCCCTCTTCGCACAAAAAGTTATACCCCTTAAAGCAATACCGATCCCGGTCGCATACTTTGTTTTTATCATACTTGCACAAAAAGGCAATGCGCGGTGCTTTGGTATTGGCGGTGAGGGTAATTTTAGTCCAATTGTTATTGGTATCTATATCCAAACGAAAGCTATTTAAACTTAAAAATTGGCGCATACCCGGGTTATTAAACCCGATGATATCTTCCACCTTTTTCTGAATATCTTTTTTCAGGAAACGTCTATCCCACCCTTTTTCATAATATTCCGTTACGTGTGACTGTAATTGAAAACGCCGCGCGGCATACGTACCCGCGATCTGCATTTTTTGGTTAAGCACCAACAAGCCGGCAATTTTAATAATAAACAACAAAAATACAATCAACACCGGGAATAGTAACACCATTTCCGTAGTAGATTGCCCTTTTTGATTATGTATTAATCCGGCTTTGTTCATTTACGGCCTCAAAATAACGTTATATTTAGGAAGCGGATTGGGCCACACGCAATTATTGTTGGTACGCGGGCAATTCAACACAACCGTATTGCGCACGTACGGTTTATACTTGGAGGTTAAGTCAATATTAAAATGGTTGCGCGGCAGCGGAAAATTCTGCTTAAGCACAACCCCGCGTTTTAACGTTTTTAACCGGCTGCGCCCCGGACCTGTTACGTACGCAAATAAGAATAACGGCTCCGCGTCCACTTCACTCATATCAAGGGGAATATCCACGGCACCCCCGGATCCGCCGGCCATTCCTGAAGAAGAAAAATTGAGCATCAGCTGATTAGCTGTTTGACTTTTGGTGGGGATGGATAAAAATGGAAGCAGGCGCGAAGCACTTTGACGGGCACATTCGCTCTTTTTGCAATCATCTACGTTTAAAAAATATCCTTCACGAAACATCCCCGCATTTTTAATCAACTTTTGGTATAAGTCTTTCTGTAAGTTAAACGTATCCCCTACTTGAACATACGTATTTAAAAAAGCCATCATGGCAGGGCTTCCCACTTGTTTAAAGGGAACGTAATGCTTTTCTACCATGTCTTTATTCATGATATGAAGACGGCCCTTAAACTCGGCAGGGTTTTCCTTCTCCCATTCCGTACGGTCATAGAGGAGGTTACCTTCTTCATCCTTCATCTCCTCAATTCCGTCGTATTTTGCGTAGTGAACGCCCCAGTCCACCGAAGCCTGTTTGGGCGGCGGATTGTTCCGTGCCCCTCTATCATAATCGGGCGCAACAGTAGGGACAACTCCCGCCTGGAAGAATAAATCAAATACTGTCCAACCATCTTGTCCACGGTATAAATGATCCGGATCCACCACTTTAAGCGGCTCGTCATATGTTTTCAATACACGGTACGGCAGCGGCCCATTTAAAAGCCCTACCGCGTTCAAAAACACGCTTACCGTAGTCATTTGCGTATAGGCGGCATTATCTAAGGCAAACTGATGGCGCACTTTGGCAATTGAAACCTTGGTAGTTTCTGTCAGCAAATAAATGACCAACACAAATAACGGTAAGAGCAAAACAGCCGGCAAGAGGAGTTGTGCCCGGCGGTTTTGCAATGTACGGTTAATGTGAGACCATATATTCATTTTATTGCCCCTCGGGTAACAATTGCCCGATAAAGGAAAACAAATAATGCACCATATCTGTATGAAACGCTGTTAAAAACGCGGAAAAAATCACCACCACGGAGGCAAGCATCAGCACATATTCAATAGTGGCTTGTCCCCGGCTAAGCGCTTCTGTTTCCGGTCGTTTGAGTTTCATACAATTAGAACTCGTCTTCGTCCGTTACAATGTTTCCTTCCGAAGAAATGAGACCTTTTTCAATCGCTTTGACGACAGCTTCCGTGCGGCTGCTGACGCCCAACTTATGAAAAGCACTATTCAAATGATTCTTAACTGTCTTGACGCTACAATTAAGTTCTTTGGCAAGTTCTTTATTGCTAAGCCCTTTGCCCAGCAAATCCATAATTTTGATTTCTGTTTTGGTCAAAGTAGCTTGAGAGGGAACATTGCCTGCGTCCCCCATATTGCGCAAACCATGCAAAAGTTTCCCCATGAGTTGCTGCGGAATCATGAGCCCTTCGCTGGTGAAAGTTTTGATGGAATTGACTAGCTCTGTAGCCGGCAACATTTTAGACAGATAGCCATTAGCTCCCGCTTGGATGGCATCCAATACATGTGCCTCATCTTCAAAACTAGACAACATCAATACGTTGACTTGCGGGCAGGTCTCGCGAATTTTACGCGTGGCGTTAATCCCGTCGAGTTTGGGGAGTTTGATATCCATGAGCACCACATCCGGTTTTAATTTTTTAGCTAAAGCTACCGCTTCCACACCGTCGGATGCTTCCCCAACTACTTCCACCCACTTCTCTCCGGTCAGAATATCTTTGATACCTTCCCGGAATAAAGTTTGGTCATCTGCAATTAATACAGTAATTTTTTTCTTCTTGTTTATTGGCATAATCTCCTCTCACTTCCAAAATCTATTTATCAATCGGCAACGTAAAATTGAACGAAGCCCCTTTCCCAAGTCCATCGCTTTGCGCCCAAATACGTCCATCATGATTGAGCACAATATCCTTGGCAATGGACAAACCTAATCCCAAGCGCCCCACACGGCTCTTGTCTCCCACTTGTGTAAAGCTGGTAAACAAATTGGGGGCCTGGTCCGGTTCGATCCCATCTCCAGAGTCTGTTACCGATACTTTAGCATTTTTTTCATCCATTTTACTAACTACAACGCTAATTTGTCCATTATCGGGAGTATGACGCACCGCATTTTCCAAAATATTTGAGATAACTTGCCGGATACGTTTTTCGTCGGCAAACACGGGCACTTCCCCCCCACTTTCAAAGGTTACCAAAATATTGCGCTTACTGGCTTTGTCTTTAAAAATTTCGGCTGTTTTGCGCAGGCTTTCTGTTAACTCAAAATGAGTTTTTTCAATACGCAGTTTCCCTTTTTCGATGGCAGCCCAGTCTACTAAATCTTTGATTAGATGTTCTATTTGCCCGATAGATTCATCCATAAACATCATTTTTTTCTGCTGTTCCTCATCTGGATTTAATTTCTTTTTGAGCATATCAAAACTCATTTTAAGTGTCATTAGTGAGTTGGATAAGTCGTGCGAGACAATGGAAAAGAATTTAGACTTCATATTATTTAATCTGTCCAAATCCGCGTTACGTGTTTTTAATTGTGCGAGTAACTCCTTATTGCTTTGTTCCAAGAAGAACTTATCCAAGGCACGATTAATGGTCCGTTTTAAATAATCAAAATCTACCGGCTTGATCAAAAAATCATATACAGATTCCTGCATAGCTTCCATAATGGCATTAAGGGAAGCATAAGCGGTAATCATGATAATTTGTGTATCCTGGTTGAAAGAACGTATCTTACGAATTAGGTCCCCCCCTTTTTCATCAGGCAGGTTGTAATCCATCAGAATTACATTAAAAAATTCGTTGGAACAAATTTCCATACACTCTGCGGCAGTCCCTGCTTGGTATACTTTATACCCTTCAATTTCAAGCAGATCAACTAACGTTTCACGCAGGTTATTATCGTCATCTACTACCAAAATCTTGACTTGCTTTTCCATAATTTGTATCTCCCATTTTATGGTAAATTTTTAAAAAAACATAAAAGCCGGATCCTTTTCCGAGTTCACTTTTAATAAATAGTTTCCCATTGTGACGGAAAATAGCCTTACGCACTACCGCCAACCCTAATCCCGTACCGCGTGCTTTTGTAGTAAAGAACGGAGAGAACATCCCTTTTCGAACTTCGTCCGAGATACCCGTCCCCGTGTCTTGAATGTAAATACATACCAACCTGCGCCCCGCGCGCGAGCCGATCGTTAATGTTCCTCCGGCCGGCATAGCGTCCACCGCGTTGGTAATAATATTACGCAAGGCCTGTTTTATTTCTTCCGCATCTACTTTAATGCATACACTTTCCGAGTTCAACCGTTCTTCCACTTTAATATGCGCCGGCATAGGGAAAGAGCTAATCAATTCATGCAAATAGCTATTTACCTCTATGGTACTAAAAATCATTTTACGTGTGCGAGCATAACTCAATACTTCATTAATGATACTATTTGCTTGAACAATTTCACTCTCAATAACACTAAATTGTTTAATTAATTTCGGTTCTTGGGGGCGAACCAATGTTTTAAGTAAACGCGTGGCATTACTGATCACGGCCAGCGGGTTGCGAATTTCGTGGCTGATAATAGAAGCCATTTCCCCGATGGTGGCTAATTGCTCATTTTTAACCAATTCCCGGGTGGCAATTTGTAATCTCCAGCACTTGGTTCATTTGCGCCAATTCCTGCTGCGTCTTAATGAGTTCTTGCTGACGTTGGTGCAACGCCTGGGACATTTCCACAAACACATTGGCCAGATCTCCGATTTCATTGCGTGGAATTTCAACGTCACCACGCTGTACTACAAAATTTTCATCCTCCCGCAATTTGATAGCCGCCGCACGTAAACGGGCCAGCGGGCGCGTAATAGGGATAATAACTAAATAACTGACTACTCCCACAAATAAAATCATGATCAATGTGATAATTATCAAATCACTTTTCGAAGATCCAACAAATAATTTAGGGACCACACTTGCCGATTGAAACACATAGATAGACCAACCGACGTAAGGAACCGCCACCTTTGCAGCCAGCAGTTTTCCTTTCTTGTTAACTCGAACTTCACTTTTAGAGTCGCCTAGCATTTGATATCTTAACGTATCTATTATGGGATACAACTCCGCAGCACTTTTCTCATCTAATCCTTCCGCCGCCCCGTTATAAGCAAGAGGCTTTTGCCCCTCGGAAATTAACAAAACCTCCATATCCAACGGATACCTTGGATTTAAAGAAGACTTGAAAATATCCTCTAAATAAACAGCAACGGCAAATATAGCCTGTACCGAAGATTTTTTTGAGTCTTGATACAAAGGAGTCGCCACCCAAATAAAGGGTTTTTTTTCAGCGTCATAATATACGGCACTTGTGAAGGTGCTCCACTTATTTAGGCAACGTTCTAAAAGTTCATGCTGTACAGAAAGAAAACTGGAAATAGGGATATCGCCCCACTCAAATAGTATATTTGGCGGATCGGAAGGGGAAAGGATAGCCAGGTAAAACAAACTGGGGACACGTTTTTGCAAATATGCAAAATCTTCCTCGGAAATAAAGTCCCGCTTATTCAAATCAACATGTAAATCAGCAAATTCGGTCAATACTTGGTTTTGTTCTTTTAAGGCAGTAGCAACGGTAAACGCCAATCGTTCCCCTATGGTCTTTTGTTTTTGCAATAGTTCTTTTTGAAGCAACGCGCTATTGATCTTCATGGTACGATATCCGATAACTAATACCGGTACGATGGAGATAATAAAAAGCACGATAACTGCTTTAGGAAATAGTCCTTGTATCTTTTTAATTATCATACTGACCTTAAACTACTGTACAAACGGGGGCCAGGTGTAGGCCCAGCCCCCGTTTAGAACAAATCAGTTACTAACAACTTCCTGTAGGAGCCGCAGCCGCACCACGGGCCTTAGAAGGAACTAAAAAGGAAAATCCCTCTATTTGCGCTGCCGTGCCAAAATCCATTAATACTTTTCCTTCCCACAGGAATGTGGGAGAAGCACTAATGCCATACGCTTCACCATAGGCGGCTTCTGCTTTTAATAATTCCAACCCTTCCTTATCAAATTTCTTCGCAATTTTTTTAGGATCAATCCCCGCTTCTTCCATGGCTTTATCCCAACGGCTGGAGCGATAATCTTTATTACGAATAGCCAAATACTGCCACAACTTTTTAGGATAATATTTAGCAATTAATAACTGCCGCACATCTTCTTCCCATTCTGCCGAACCGTGCAAGCTCGTAAATCCCCTCGCAGGATCATAGTTCACAATATAACGCAGTTTTACGACCTTATCTTTAGGGAATTCCCCACTCTTTTTGGCTTCTATCACTGCATTTTCCGCCATGACTCCGTACGGGCACTGGGACATAACAAAAATTTCCATCACATTGTTAACGGCTTCTTTATTTGTATATACGCCCGTGCGAGTTTGATGTGCAAGAACGATATAATCTGCCGTTTCTTGCGCAATTCCTTGCTTTAAAGGAAGTTCCATTTTAGCACGCACTTCATCCGTTTTTTTAACTAAATACAACGGCAAAAAGCTATAGTCCAAATTCGCCAAAGTTTCATCCTGCATGGCTTGCAATTGGGTCATTTTGGTAACTACAGGTTCCATCCCTAAAAATTGCCCCAATCCAGCCGTCAAGCGGGCATCTTCTCGTCCGGAAGCATATTCGCCGGATTCCACAACGATAAGTTCAGCCTTCGTTTGCTTACTTTTAGCTTTTTCTTTCTGAGCGGCAACGGCCTCCAGCGGTACGGCCAAAGCCGATACCAACAAAATAGCGAGCAGTTTCTTCATATAATCACAACCCTCTATTTGTCTTCCAATTCAACGCGAATACCGCGCACACCCAACGAACATAAGAAATTGTACACAAACAGAAAAACAATCACAGATACCAGGAACAAAATAGTCCCCTGGATAGCAAACATGACAAGCCCCATTAAGTAGGACACCGTAAGCGTAGCTTCCGGTTTAAAAACTTCCAAGCAAGCCGTCATGAGCATAAGCACAAATACAGCCAGCGGAAATACTGAAAAAAGCACATCTTTAATGGATATTTTTTTGATTTCTACTTTCATACACTCTCCTAAAATGATTACTTCTCAGGTTCTAGAACTACTACAATACGGTTTTTACCGGCGTCATCCGGCAACTGTACAGCTTTTACAACACATTTTACATTTGCATTCACAACAGATCCGCGTAACACTTTGGTGGGATTTTCAAGGGCTTCTCCAACTACGTGAATAATCTCCTGCTGACGTCCGTCGAAAATATCCAACAGGTGAATTTTGCGATCCTCCGGCTCTTTTAATTCAAAATTGGTATATAACACATTGTTATTTTCATCTACCACAATTGCACGGGTTCCCTTGGGTACAGCAACGGCAAAAATCGCTTTCCACCAGGTTTTCTCTTTCTCCAAGGCCATAATTTCACCATGCTCCAGGGATTTCATCTCCTCACTAATTTTACCCAGCAATCCTTGCGTCGCTTTTGCCACATCCCCTATTTCGTCCTTACGTTCCGGGTAGCCTAAAGACAAATTGTTAAAAGATACCGCGTCAATACTATCTTTAAGTGCATTGAGAGGACGGATCACCCGAAGCAACAAGAACAAGTACAACACGCCCCCTATAAGCAAAATCATAATAATAGCCCCAACAGCATAACGCACCATAGAAGCGCGAATCAAGTCCCGGGCGGCCGCGCGAGAAACAGTTAAATTAACCACCCCGGCTACACGATTGCCTTTAGCAAGCAGCGGAATGGCCATATCATACACTTCTCCCTTAGAAGCTAAAATAGCACGCGGAGACCCACTACGGATAGCATGGACAACGGCATTGGTATCAAAACCTACGGAATTGTCATAATCCGAATAGGACATCCCCATAAATTTTGTATTTTCATGCCAGCGAATAGAGCCATCATAATTTAAATAAACAATATTTTTTACCCGGGCATCATTTTGCATCATGTCTTTCATTTGGCTGACTTCCGGGAAAGACACTTGCGTAGGTTTTGCCGCCAATCCTTGCACCAACTGAGGGGCACGGAAACGGACCATTTCTACCATTTCATTTTGTAATTTTTTATCAAATACAAACTTGAACAAATTGTAATAAAACAATCCTCCAATTACCGCAGCATAAACAGTTACCAATACAAACCATAAAAGCCATTTTGAAGTCAGTTTCATGGGTTACTCCTATTTAATCATCATAAGTTCTTCCACTTTGCGAAGACCTAACTCCGCATCGGTGTTGCCCGGATCTAATTGTTTAGCCACAATCCATGCTTGGCGGGCTCGTTCAAAATCGTCTTGGTTGTATGCATCTAACCCTTCAATATATTTAGCACGTGAGGCAGCGCTTGCTTCCGCAGATACGCGTGTGATACCCCCGGATAAGCCCGGCACAACTTCACTAACACCAGGCATGCCATTGGTAGTAGTGGTAGTAGTTGTGGTAGTAGTTGTGGTCGTGGTACCGGGAATAGCTCCGGGAATAATCGGGGCAGGATTGTCCACCATAATAGTTTCCAGCACCTCGGCCGGCTCTTCTACTTTTTTCTCAGCTTCTTCAGCCAATTCTTTGGCCTTTTCAAGTGCCCTTTGGGCAGCCGCTTCAGCCTGTTGCGTCTCTAGTTCTAATTGTTTGGCACGCAATTCTTGATTGCGGATATAGCGTTCTTTGGCGTTACGTGCTTGCTTGATCATATTATCCATGGCAGCCGTATCTGCACCCCATTTTTTGGCGTTATTCCAATAAGAAATCGCTTTATCATACTGATACGACCCATACGCCTTACATCCCGCCGTATAATAACCGCCCGCAATTTCGTTCTTGAGTTGCGACATATACTTCTGTATGCGCGGGTCACCCGGTTGAATTTTCTTAATTCGTTCAAATACCGCATAAGCCTCTACGTATTGGCCCTTGTTATAGAGTTCTAAGGCTTGCTTCATATTTTCTTGCAACTGTTGCTGGCGAAGTTTAGACTCTGCCTCAGAAATTTTAGTCACCAACGTAGTATCATCTTTGCGCATCAAAAGTGCGTTATACCAAGCATCCAACGCCGCTTGATATTCCCCGTTTTTCTCGGCAACATTTCCGCGCCGCGTGTATTCTTTGGCAATTTCGGCGTCTATTTGGCGCTTCCAAGATTGTGCCTTTGAATTGCCGGGTTGAAGGGTTAAAATTTCGTTTAACTTATCGTTTGCCTCTACCAAACGTCCACTATCATACAAGGCAGCCGCTTCTTTAAACTTGGAATCAATCACTTGTGATTCTGAAATGGTCCCGTAAGTTCCCATGTTATTGGCTTGTTTGGCCAATGTTTCGGCCTGCTTAAAGTTGGGGTCAATGGTTAAAATGGTTTGTGCAAGTTCTTGGGCACGTTGATAATCGCCTTGCCTGTAGAGTTGGTATGCGTTCTCGTACACCATACGCAAGGTATAATTTTGAATACGTTGCTTTTCGAGTTGCACCGTAGAAAGATATTGCTTCTTTTCTTCTACATCATTGAGGGTTCCCAAGGAAATCTTACCCAAATCCAGCAGCATTCCTTCCTCTTTACCGTATTGGCGCGTAGGTACTTCCCGCACGAATGTGGATGCAAAACCTTGAACAGCCATACTTAGCAAGATAACAGTGAGTAGATGTTTATTCATACGAGTTCCTCAAAATCCAAGTCCCCCGGAGAGCAGGCCCCCCAACATAGGAGACAAAATAAGAATAAAAATTGTAGGGAAGATGAAAATAAACAACGGGAATAACATCTTGGTAGAAGCTTGTGCGGCCAATTTTTCAGCTTTGTTCAAACGGCGCGAACGCAAATCCGCCGAAAAGTTGCGCAACAGGTCTACTAAACTGGTACCCAGCTCATCAGACTGAATAATAAGCCCCACCAAAGAGCGCACTTCCTGTACACCGGTGCGCGCAGCAAAGCGTTCCAACGCTTCACGGCGGGAATATCCCAATTTAATTTCTCCAATTGTTTTTTCCAATTCTTCTTCTAAAATTGTTTTTTCGCGGGCTACTTTAATAATTCTTTCAAAGGCCGTCAAATAGTCCAACCCGGACTCAATAATAAGTGCCGCCAAATCTACCGTGGTAGAGAAGTTACCTAAAATTTCTTGCTGGCGTTTTTGAATGCGGCCTTTAATAATCACATCCGGCAAGATAAATCCAATCGGCAAAAAGATAATAGGCCAAAATGATTTAAACAAAAGCATCATGGCTACCGGTAAAACAAAAGCCACTAAAATCTTAATATACAGAATGTCTACCGGCTGGGGCTTATCCGGGCTACCCAACTGCAAATACATGGTTTCGAGGGGTTCTTCCAAATGAAAGGTACTCAAACAAAACGCTGCAATTTTGTCCACGAATTTAGCATCCGGATCCAGGCGTGCAAAACTGGAAGCCGATTTATAACGATGTACCGTAACATCGACAATCTCTTCTTTATCCTCGGCAGGAGCGAATAGACGGAATATTCCCACGAAAACAGCCCCGGCACCTGCCAGCAGTATCAAATTTAAGCAAATAGTCATCAAACTGCTCATAATTATACCCGAATATCTCCCAGTTTCTTAAGCACTTGCATCCCGATGAAAATCCACACCACACAGAACAGGAAAATAATCATCCCGACCGGGCTGGTGTAGAAGGAAATCATCTGCGTGGGGTTAAACACAAACATAACCGCCATCATAATAAACGGCATCACACTCACCACGATAGATTGAATACGTTGTTGAGCCGTCATAGCCTGCAACTTTTCTTCCAGCTTGCTTTCCTCGCGAATGTTTTCCACCAGACGCGCAAAAATAACCGGCAAATTACCACCTACCTGACGCTGAATGATAATAGCTTTTACGATATACGCCAACATACGGCTATCTACACGCGACACCATACCATCCAATGCTTGTTCAAAGGGCATACCTAAACGATAGTTTTTAACTACCAATCCAAATTCGTCCGAAATAGGCGGAAGCAAGTCTTTAGATACCATTTCAAACCCTTGCACGATATCCATACCCGAACGCAATGAGTTTGATAACAAAATTAACGCATCCATAAGTTGTTTATTGACTTTAATTCCGCGGCTGCGTTTTAATGTTTCCAAGATAGAAGCGGGAACGCGCACGCTGATCATAGCCCCAAAGGCTAAAATCCCTAAGAAGACAAACACGCCCAAGAACCCGCCAATCATCCATCCGAAGAAGAAACCAATTACCAGGAAGATGATAATAACGCCCATGACGATATACTTCACATCAATCGTTACGAATTGGCGGTTGAAATCTTCTGCCCAAATGGCACTTTTTTCGCGGTAATCTTCCATCATGGCCGTAATGGAATCCCGCTTGTTATTGATTAGGAAATAGACAAACATACCCGCTAACAAAGACCCAACCAGAAGGAGCAGCAAACTATTCACTCGGTCTGCCCGGGTGGTTCGATACGTTTCGGGCTTAGGCGGATCTGCCGTTGGAATGGCACTTCCCATAAACTGGGCATAGAGGTGATTGGCTAATACAACTACGGCCATCACAGATTTACGATATTTCTCATCTCGTTGCGAGACAGGGCTGGAGAAAGATTCTATGGTGCTGAAAAACTCGTTATTAATAAGTTCGAGCGTAGAAAGCATCGAACGCGCGCGCCCTTGCATGCTATCCTTCATTGTATAGAACTTATTCGAACGTAATAAATCTTTATTCAAACGGTCTAAAGTCGCCATTAAATTTAGTCGGTTGCCCACATAGCCGCGGGAAAGTTGTTCCAATACGATGGGTTTGTTCGGGTCTAAAGACTGAGCGGCCCTATCTAAATACAAATATACGTTAGAAAACGCTTGCCGCCACAAATCCACTTCACTATAGGTGTAATCTTCAGCCTTTACATACAAGATCTTGTGGCTATCCATACGAGGAAGTTCTTCGGCAAACCAATCCGGCATAGTAACCGGCTTTTTCGCAGAAACTCCACACAAATCCGTAAGCGTATAGGTCTTTTCATCTTCTTTTGAATCAACATTGAAAAACCCTGCCAATATACGCATTTTGTCCTGCGCACATTGAATTTTTTTCAAATCTTCCGTGTCTAAAGAACGCGCGCCCAAAACCCCTGGCAACAAAGTAATCATCAGGGAGATAGCACAAATTTTGAACCAAGATATCTGTTTTTTCATACGCATTAACTTTAAACTGCCGGCGGAGCAGGTGGCATCGGCTCTTGCGGAGCGGGTGGCATCGGCTCTTGCGGAGCGGGTGGCATCGGCTCTTGTGGAGCGGGTGGCATCGGCTCTTGCGGAGCGGGTGGCATCGGCTCTTGCGGAGCGGGTGGCATCGGCTCTTGCGGAGCGGGTCTTGCGGAGCGGGTGGCATCGGCTCTTGCGGAGCGGGTGCATATGTAGAGGCTTGCAACGCTTCTACGGCACGCAAGTCAGGCTCTCCACTTGCATCCAACGGAACGGCTCCCTTCGTAAATACGTCTTTTGAAACGGGCCATCCTTTAGCTTCAAATTCATCATAAAATGTAGGCAAATTGCCGGTAGGGGCAAACACCCCTTGTACTTTTCCGTTTTCATCCACCCCGGTTTGCACATAGCGGAACAAATCGGTAGATTGAATCTCTCCGTTTACCTGCCCGTGCATTTCGGTAATATAGGTTACTTTACGGGAACCGTCTGAAAAACGGGACAACTGCACAATCATGTTTACGGCTGAGGAAATCATTTCGCGGATTACGTGCACCGGCAAATCAACCCCTGTTTGCAAGCACATGGCTTCCAAACGGGATAATCCGTCACGCGGAGTATTGGCGTGAATAGTAGTGAGCGATCCTTCGTGACCGGTGTTCATGGCTTGTAACATGTCTAACGCTTCGCCGCCACGACACTCCCCGACTACAATGCGGTCCGGACGCATACGCAAACAGTTCTTTACTAAATCTTGAATAGTTACCGCCCCTTTTCCTTCTACGTTTGGCGGACGACTTTCCAACGATACCCAGTGCGGTTGTTGCAGCCGAAGTTCCGCCGTATCTTCCACCGTAATAATACGTTCATCATCGGCAATATAACCCGAAATAGCATTTAAGAAGGTCGTTTTACCGGTACCGGTACCTCCGCACACAATGATGTTTTTGCGGATTTTAACACATTGCTTGATAAATTCCATACATTCCGGGCTAATGGTACCAAAGCGGTAGTAATCTTCCGGACCAAACGGCTTTTGGGAGAAACGACGGATCGTCAATGTGGGCCCGGAAACAGCCAACGGGGAAATAATAGCGTTCACACGGGAGCCGTCTTTCAAACGGGCGTCCACTAACGGTACAGATTCGTCGATACGGCGGCCTAACGGGGCCACAATACGTTTAATAACCTGCACCACTTGCTCGTTGTTTCTAAATTTGTATTTGGTGAGCGTCAACTTACCTTTTTGTTCGATAAAGATTTTATCAAAGGCGTTGACCATAATTTCGGTAACGGCCGGGTCGCGCATGAGGACTTCCAGAGGCCCCAACCCTAAAATTTCATCTAATAATTCCGCAGAAAAACGAGCACGTTGTTCACGCGAAAATTGCAAATTGGGTTGTTTTTGCAAAATATCATCCACAATAGCGGCCACCCGTTTGCGTGTTTGTTCACTGGCAGAACTTTCGTCGCTGACCACAATGTGTTCAATTTCTAACGTATGCACCACTTCCTTGTGCACCCGTTGCTTTAAATCATCCCAGAAGGAAAGTTTCGCCCCTTCTTTTTCATCGCTAATTACGTGATTTTCGGCCGATTGCGTGTTCCCGTTATCAAACAACACCGGGCTCCAAATTTCTTGCGCGGCTTGCGTAAATTCGGCATCGGAAACGGACGCTGTCCAATCTTTAGGTGCCGGTTTTAAATCGCGGATTTTAGCAAGCACCAACCGCAGCCCTTTAACCCACTCCGCTTGCGGATTGACAACAATTTCCACTTCTTTACGGTTGGACGTAGCCATTACATCTTCGTCCCAAGGTAAGAATACATCTACTTCTTGTCCCAAAGAAGAGTAGAATCGTTCTACTTCTTCATACGCAATAGAACCGGGCATATCATAAGCGTTGCAAATAACGCTAATGCGGTCCATGGGGTAATGTTGCTCTTTATAGTCATTAAAAAGCTGCACGGTAGAATTAAGATGCGAACGCGTAGCCTGCGAGACCCAAAACAATTTATCTGCAATATCAAACGCAAAGGCTTGCATGGGGAAGCTGGAATCTACATCCAAGAAAATATCAAAGGTCTGTGCTAAACGCGATAAAATAGGAATTAAAATTTTGGGGCTAATGGAAGCCACTTGGGCACGCGTATTTCCTAACGGGAGCACACCTACGCCCCATTGAGACATGGAAATTTTTCCTCTTAAAAGCCCCCCTACTACTGCGATGTTTGTGTTCCCCAACGTTTTCAAAATGTCGGCTACACTAACGGGTTTTTTAATGTTTAAATAAAAGCTGTGTTCTTGACGTGCCAACGGATCCAACGGAACAATAAGCACGGGGCGTTTTTGAATACCCGCCCAACCAAGTGCTAAGTTAAGAGTAAGGGTTGTCTTCCCGGCGCCTTCTTTCGGGCCGGAAAATGCAATAATCTTTGATTCTGATTTACTATGTTCTTTCTCTGCTGCCATATTCAAACTATTCTACAATTTCGACTGTAATGAACAAGAAAAGGGAACGTTGTTCTTCTGTTACGTCTTTGCTCTTGAACAGGAGCCCGATTAACGGAATTCTGCCCAGGAAAGGCACGCGGTCTTCGCTTACGTTGCGTGCACTGCTTTTCAGCCCGCCAATGACTAAGGTTTCCCCGCTATTCAATTCCACGTGGGTCTCTACCGAGCGGTTCGTAAAAGAGGGCGCCGTAGCCGTACCGATTACCACCGTACGGGAATAGTCTACCGTAGATACTTCCAACTGTACACTCACGTCAATAATATTGTTACGTTCCGGGATGATCGTAGGAAGAACGTTGAGCAAAATACCATAATCTTCCAACTGAGATCCTACCCCTTGGTTATTCACTACAGGTATCGGAACTCTACCCCCTACGGTAATACGGGCTTGGTTTCCGGAAGCCGTTACAATTTTAGGATTGGATAATACCTGGGCACGCCCTTCGGTTTCCATCAAACGCAAGCGCGTAGCAACCGCCGTTTTACGTTGAAATTCACCCAAGGATAAAATACCAGGAATCGTGGCCTCTTCAAAATCAAACAATTGGTTCCAAGAAAACCCCTTTACACTTTGCAGCGTACCGCTGATTTCCACTACGTCAGCGCTAACGGCTACCAGCCGTGTCTTTTTAGCATGCACGCTACAAGGCGTCAGCATACTAAGTAAGAAAATCGCTCCTGCAACTGCGTAAGTAATTTTTCTATTTGTCATGTGTCATCCCATTAGTTAAATAATTTATCAAATGTTGCAATTTCCATTAAGTAGTTCGTTACGTCTCCGTGAGAACGTAAGATGACCGTAATTTTGCCCTGTTGTTGGGCTAGTGCCAAATACTGGGCATCACGCGGGGAAAGTGCCAATGCTAAAGAAACGCTATCCGAATAGGCAGAAGCATCTTCATCTTTGCTCTTTAACGCACTGGCGGACTTGGCGTCTAATCCTTGTCCTAAGTCATTACCCACACCTAATACTTTAATGTTCTGCAAAAGGGTTACCGTTACATTTTGATGTCGGCCGTCTTTCATATCCGCTTCAAATGTAAACAAAATATCCACGTTATCATCCGGTTTAATGAGCGAGGCCGTAGCCACCGGGATATCGTTGACAATATAACCGCGCATCTGTACCGGAATTTTGCTGGAAAGCCCCGCTTCCGGAGACAAGGAAGTGATGGCATATTTAGAAATCTGGTTTCCTTTGGGAATTTGAATACGCGCCACAGCGTTTTCAATTGCTTTAAAATCCGCATCGGTTGTATAGGTAAAAGCATCTTTTTGCAAATAGGCAGCCGGTATGGGAACCGTTTTAATAGAAGCACGGTTGATTACTTCACGCTCTTTAATATCCCGCGTGGGAACAAACACATATTTAGGATTTTTGGAGTCGTTCAATTTTTTCTCTGCACGACTTACAATCATGGCATACACAATGGCCGCTAAAATGGCCAATACCAACGGCAATAAAAAACCTCTTCTCATTTTATCTCCTTACAACTTAAATTAAATAATCCAAAATCTGTTTATCGCTGATCCGAACTTAAGTACGCCTTTTCCACCGGCATACGCGCCGTAGCGGTTAACCTTCGGATCCCTTCCCGGCGGGGCTCATTGGCCAAAATATAACTCGTCCCCGGGAAAGCCAACTTTAGTGGATATACCACCGTTACTACCACATCTTGGTGCCGGTGTTTTTTATACATAGGGTCCATACCCGTTGTTTCCACCTTCACCTGCACGGTAAGCCTATCGGCTTCCTGGCCAAACACTTTACGTTTGGCGTGATCAATCTTTTGCTGCATTATTGTCCGGTTTGCAAGGCCGCTGGGCTTATCTACCCCAACTAACGAAGCGATACGGGCAAACTCATAGGAAGCGTGATTTAATACAACCGTTCGGTAAGCGATATTGCCATACTCCAACACGAAGAAAATCACCAGCAGGAACACTGGCAAAATAAGCATTAACTCTACGGTTACTTGGCCACGCTCCCTATGAAATAGTTTCATATCTTAAGCAGCGCTGTTTACACCACCCAAAATTTTCTGCTTAACGTTTTCATACACTTCCGGCATGAAACTCTTTACCGCAGCGCCGACGCCTAACGCAATACCTACTACCACTACGAGCATGAGCACGTATTCTACCGTGTTTTGCCCTTCTTTTTTAGTAAGCGTACCCAAGGCTTTGGCTTTGAGCATATCTACTTTGTTTTGCAACATGACGATATATTTCATAACTCCTCCTGGAATCCTAAATTTTAGCCTGCATTATAATCCGTCAAAATAACTTTTGCACCTTGCTCGAACTGCTGGGGCACCAAGTGCGAGTACAACACATAGAAAGAAAGGAATGCCCCCATCAACCCGGCCGCTACTATAATATATTCCACGGCCCCTTGGCCTTTTTTATTTGCAAGAACTTTCTTTCCAGTTTTCAACATATCCTAAAATTGGATAGACAACGCCAACTGCTGCGACGTGCCTAATGCCCCAAACGGGGTAACCGCATAATCAATCGAGGCGCCATAGCCAAAGAGTTCTCCGCTATACACACCTGCACCAAACGATACGCGGGAAGTTTCTTCCAGCCCTACTTTCTTTACCCAACTATCGTCTGTATTGATACCGGTATTATCACGCGTGTAATATCCTACGCGCAAATCGAACCGGGCAACTTGTAACAAATCTTCGGGGATGTGAATTTCAAGTCCCACACCATAACGGGCTTTATCGTCGCAATATTTCGTATATTCGCCGGAAACGGTGAAATAGCGCGTATTGAGATCAGCCCCTAAACGCAGCCCGCGCGGCATTTCATCTTTATCGCCGATGTTGACAAGGGCACCACCTAAGCCGAGCCAATTAACCAGGCGCAGTTTAGCCCCCACATCAAAACCCACGTTATCATAGTGATTATGACCGTGGCCGTTATACAAACGTTCGGTTACATACTTAGCCGTACCGCCAATCTGTAATTTTTGGTCGATAAATCCGCGAGCGACAGATAAACTGCCCACAAAGTTTTGCACCGGGATACCTACTTCCGGGTTTTTATTACCCCATTCATCGCGGAAGTCAAAGTCATCCATATCCATATAGTTTAACGTCAAGCCGATAATTGTTTTGCCGATCGGGTGTAAATACGCTAACGTACGGGATTTATAACCTTGTAAATAATCCTGGTACGCAAACTGCAATTCATGCGTGGTGGCGCTGGCGGCCCCGGCCGGGTTCCAAAACAGCGCTTCCGGCCCGTCGGCCACAGACACAAAAGCGTTACCTAGTGCCTGGGCACGCGGAGCCCCCGCATCGATCTTTAAGAAGGCCCCCGCACTGGTACCTGCATTTTTATTGATGGCCAGCGCGTTGGTGCTAAGAAGTCCTACTAACAAACCTGCCGTCACTATATTTGATATCTTCATAAATTCACTATTCCTCTTATATTATAGCACGAAGTTACCTACGGGATTAATATCTTTACCACCTTTTGGCAATGTTCGCGCCCGTTATAGGCTTTAAAATCTACCAGGCCGAAGTATACACCGCGTGCCACTTTCTTGCCGTGTTGGTTGGTACGATCCCATCTGCAGCGCAAGGCCGCGTTACGTACGTTGGCAAACGCGTTCAAGTCCACACGATGGTACTGACCATCCGCATCTTTCACGTTGTTATCCGGTTGGAAGTACAGGCTCGATCCCATGGTGGTTTGATAGTTATTCGCATCCACACATGTATAGTCTGCGTCGCGTACTAAGTCACCGGCCAAGTTGAAGTACTTAATGGATACCGTACCCGGCACCGGCATCTTGGTAATTTCGAGCGTACCTTTGCTGGCATCGTTGAGCGGGTTGGGGTAGAAGAACACGGTCTTCTTCCAATCTTCACAGACAAACCGTCCGTCGCCGATAGCGATAGTCGCTTTGTGCAAGTTCTGATACTCGTACGTATCAGCCACACGGGCGATTTTCCACTCATTGGGATTTTCCGCCTTGTCATTTCCGAGCAAGATCTCACCCGTTACCGAGTCGATCGCCGCCGTATCGAGCGACGTTACGAAGCGGAACGGATATATCCCGTCGGGTACTTCTTGGCCCGCATAATCCAGGCCGTCCCACACTTCTTCGACCAGCGTGGTACCGGGGCGGATACCCACAATGGAGCGCACAAGCACTTCGCGGATATCTTGTACTTCTAACCCAGTGGTCGGGTTACGCAACGTACCTTTGGAGTAATCAAAGATGGTGGTACCCGGTTTTAAGATTTGGATAGCTACTTTCATCGGCACAGAGACCTGATAGCCGATCTTCATATTTTGGCCACGTTGAGAAATGGCGTAGTTATCGTTCTCTAACAAGTCGAATACTTTTAACAGATCCGCGTTCAAGGTAATGGACTTGACCGTCGGTTCATAGAGTCCGGCATCGGGGTAATTCCGCGCCGTCAAACGCACCTCATAGATACCGGGTTTAACGTAGTTACCGGTATGGTCGGTGCCGTCCCAATAAATCTTGCGGATTGCGCGAGCACATATGGTCTTCAAGTGCTACGATAGCCACTTCCACCTGAGCCGCGCGGGAGATCGAGAAGTTGATCTCATAGGGCGGGATGAAATGCAACGTGGTGCTAGACGCATTGAAAAGTTGCGGTGCGTTGGGGAACACGGCTACGCTGCCGTCCAAGAAGTACACCGGCCCGCGGGTAACGTTGATTTTGTGGACCACTTTATCCGAGGCGTAGAGGTAATCTTCCTGTTGGACGTCGATGTTGTTCTCTTTTCCGTATTCTTCCCCTCTTCTAAACGGTTCGCCGGAAATAGTATAGGTATGTCCGCTGCCAAACGTGGTGTTTGCATCACGCAACTTATCATAATAGTAGCGGTTGAACGGCTCGTTGGAGCGCGCGGAGATGAAGAACGGATATTGACCGTCGGGCACCATTTCGTAAGGGCAGTTGGCTTTTTCTTTAGAGCCTTTGCACTTATTGATTTCTTCTTCCGTATGGCGGCCGGCATCCGGGGTGGGGTTGTAGAAGTACAACGCATCCCATTCTTCCATTACAATTCCGTCATCGCCGATACGCAAGCTGGAGCGGTCAAACGTGTGGATCGGCTGCAAGCGCACATCCACTACGCCCGATGAGGCCTCCCCTGCATTGGCGGGGTAATTGGTAAAGTTTTTATCGTTTACATAGATACACGCTGTTTGGGTTTGGTTAACCTTGGCAGGATCTACATAACAAGATTGTCCCGCAGCAGTACAGGGTTCACCACCTACTCTTGTGAATACGGCACCATCTGTCTCTCTATCGCATACCCGCGGCGGCCAAGCAGCCAAGGAAGTGGAAGGCACATCCAATACTTCTTGTTTCAAGTAAATAGTATATTTATTGCTAAACGGCTCGTTGTTGTGATAATGATGTCCTTCCGGTAAATTTTCCGGGTCATCGGCTGGATCTTGATTTAAGTTCGTCAAATCATCATTCAAATCTCGATTTCCATAAATATCATGTTCAGCAACAGCGGTCCAAGTATTGCGATACATACCATTCACCAATTGTACTTGTGAGACACCCACTTCCAAATCAGCGGGGCTGACAGCTGCAAAGGCGATTCCATCCTGTGCCGGCGTAAAAGTTTGTGACACAGCTAAACTTTCTAATCCGGTTTTCTTCGCTTGATACACACCTGTTACATGCGCGTCATTATACTCGCCGGTGGTACTATTATAATGAGGGATGACTACATCCTTATTATATATATTCACCTGCGCGTTCATAGTTTTGGACAGATGGTACGAAATCGTGGCTTTGGCGTTGCTATCGCCATATACGTCCGTGGTGGACACATCTACCACGCGGTACATATCCACGGGGAAGACCTCAATGGCTTCGTTGCTCATAGCGGGGAACATAGCGTCCTTCGCTTTGACGCGGAACATGTACGTGCCGGGGTAGACCATACGGCCTTGATCGTCGCGGCCATCCCACGTTAAGGTATTAAGTTGCGCAGCTACGTTCGGCTCGCCCTCTTGCAAGGTTAAGTGTTTCACTATTACGCCGGCGGTGTTTTCCACGGTGGCGATTACTTGTGCATCGCGGTCCAAGGAATATTTAAAGATATACGGATCCAAACCATACGCCGTTGGGCTCGATCCCAAGGTGGCGTAGCTGGCGGGTTGCATGGTGATACCCACCAAGCCGCGTTCCAATTCCAAGGTGCCCACGGTGTATTTTAAGGTTTTTACACCGGTAAAACATTGGTTGTTAATTTCTTTTCCGTCACCAGAACAGGTAGCTTGCGCTGTGAATTTAGGCGATTTCCCATCTGCAGACCCAATGGCGTTTACATATTTGCCATTATAAGGTATTTCTGCCCATAATACATAGACGTAGTTACCATCCGGCATCGGGGCACCGTAAGCGTAAGTTTCCGAACGGTTGGTGGCGGTAGCAATTTGCCCGTTCGCCATTTTTTCGCCTACTGCATAGGAGCGCACACAATTGGTCGGATTGCCGGAAGCATCTTTGGCTTGGCAGGTACCGTCCCAACGTTGCGTGTAATTCATGCGACCGGATTTTTGCTCCACACTACGATATACTAATGAACCGGTAAAATCGGTTGCATTCGTACTAATGGTAGGCCCGGTTCCCGTGGGTTTGGAAGAATCGGTTAAAACTTCGGATACACCGTTAGGGCCCGTGAATGTAGTGCCCGGAGTGTATACTTCCCAATATACGGTAGAAGGTTCCGTCGGCACGTAAGAAATGGTAGCATAGGCGGTGGACTTTTTGTTAAGCCCAGTCACTTGCACATCCGTCAGTTTTAAGGGATCCAACGACACTTGACGTGTTACCGCGCGCGAGAAGTCAATGCCCGGCCATTCATCTTGGGATTTGGCTTGAATAGAGGCAATATAATTGCCCGCCGGCAAGAGGAACCCTTCATCATGGCGGCCATCCCATGAATCAAAATCGGAGATTTGCGTATCTTTGTCGGTACCTTTCATACCTTCGCCGGTACGCGGTTGCCAATCCACCAAAGTGCGAACAATAACACCCGTAGCCGCCGTATAATCTCCCCCCGCAGCAAAACTAGCTTCATTGGTAGAATTACCCGTTCCCGGAACAACTCCGTACGCATAAGAAGCATTATCGGCAGTAGACGCATCAAAAATGGCAATGCGCACGTCGGCATCTTTACTTAAACGATAGGTAAATGTGTAAGGTTGTGCGGACACCGGAGTAATGGTACCTACCAAGCTGGGGGTACTGCGCACGGTGTGCACGTTGGTTACGTCAATTTGTATCGGGATTTGGGTGGCCCCGTTGTGGCCGGGATACACACCCGTTTCTTGAATTTCAATACGGTCTGCAATCAAACCGTCCGAAGGTACATTGGTGTAAGTGGTGGCGCGGTAACCGAATTGTCCGTTGGATTTACCAAACTCGCCGGCAATTTCATAAAAACCGTCCCACCCGGTGCAGAAATTAAGTTGTGCATTCGTCTCCGCCCCGTTAAAAACAAAAATTACACAATCACTATGACCTGGCCCGGTACAACATCCTTGATAAGTAGTTGAGGAAACCCCTGGGTTACATGATGCAACCTGGTAGGAATATAACTGGTTCTTTTCTTTGGCAGCTGCATACGTTGTTGACGTGGACCAACATTTTGATGGTTCCGTAGCACCCGTCAAGCTGACAGTACATGTACCACTTGTACTTCTTGTAGCACATGTACCACTCTTTGAAGAACCCGTACAAATCCAAATATTCCAATTTTCGCTCACCGTTGTATACAACCGACATGTAGCAGCGCCATCCGGACTACAAGTGTACGTCCCGTCTCCTGTTACTGTACATGTTACCGTTCCTACAGCATCTGTTCCATTACAAATCCAGTGAGCGCCCACACATTCGGCTACTTGTGTATTTGAACCGGATGTCGAATCTCTTCCAGCGTTGGAACAGCGATAAGAACCACAGGTATATCTGCTAGGATCGCTAACATCTTGTGCCGGGTACACATCGATGGAACGAATGGTAGGGGTTTCATCCGGGTTTTTGGGGTTTTTGCCGTTGTAGTATTTAAAAATATCAAACGTAATGCGCTGCAAGGGGAACGCAATAGAATACGTAGATTGGCCTACGGGCAAGTTACTGCACGCATACGACGCGCACAACCCCAAACAATGGTTAGGGTAGGCGTTGGCAGTAGTCGGCGCGGGGTAAGGTTGGTCGTACTCAATGAGGCCCGAGCTCACCCACGGGTCATTTTGCGTTGCATTGGAACTAGGATTGACCTGAGAATACGGAGACACAATAAAACTACGGTCATCCGTTTCCGTACTTCCAGTATCGGTGTCAGCAGCAGGCCAAGGCAATAGCTTTCCGTTTGTCGCAGTCGCTTCTGATATAAAGCCGTTACAATATAACGCTCTATCCTGGGCAGAAGTGGAGCCGTCCGTATCTGTATCAGCTTTATAGCCGTTTGTATAATATACCGCAGTACCGATGGTGTTGACCGTTTGGGCGAAAAGCGGCGCGCACAGCGCTACAAATAAGATTGTTAAAATGGACGTTTTTACCGTCTGAGGTTTACAAAAAGTATGAAGTAAATGTTGAAGTTTTGTCATTTCGTTTTTAGTCCCTTGCAAGGTTTTATTTACTACCATTGTAGTAAATTTCACGTATAAAAACTACATACAAACCGCGCTTTGTTTTTATTCAAAACAAACCGCAGTTTACGACATTTTTTTCTGCGTAGAACTGCCTAAAATTTCTAGGCGGGAACTACACTCCTAAATTTTCGCAAGTTTTAAGAGAAATGTCAATACTTTTTTTAGAGATAAATTCCGAGGGGGAAAAAAGCACTTAATCCCACAACTTTTTTAAGGGCTTTTTACACATGATTTCCGTCGGAGAGTTATTCTTTTTTGTAATCGGCAGTCTGGTCGACCACTTCGCGATACGCAGCAAAGTGCCCGCGGCCGTTTTTCTTAACTACGTAGAGTGCCTTGTCGGCTTTTTCCAACAGGTCTTCGGACGAAGAAGCATCCGTGGGGAAAGAGGCAATCCCTTGGCTGATGGAAATGTGAATTTCTTCGCCGTTGGTGTACTTGGTGGGCAGCGTAATGGCATTGATGCGGTCTTGCAAACGCTTAGCAATAATTTTGGATTCATCACTATTGGTGCTGGGCAGCATAATGACCATTTCATCCCCCCCAAAACGGCACGGCACATCCGTTTGGCGCAAGCTGGTGCGAATAATACGGCTCACTTCCTGCAAGGCCCAGTCCCCAATCTGGTGGCCGTAGTTGTCGTTGATTTGTTTGAAAAAATCAATGTCCAAAATCAGTAGCGATAACGTTAAATTAAACCGTTTGGCGCGGTACATTTCTTCGGCAAATTTTTCGTTGAAATAACGGCGCACCGGCAAGCGCGTCAGTTCGTCATAGTTGGAAAGTTCCTGCACGCGCTCAAACAAGCGCGCGTTATCGATCGACAACGCCATTTGCGAAGCAAATTGCTGCAGCGAAATAAAATCCAAATAGCCAATTCTTCGGCGGGAAAGCACATTATCAAACGCCAAAAAACCTACTTTACTGCGCTGCACTTTTAAGGGAATATAAATAACGCTGCGCGTGGAACGATACGTAGCTTCTGCATCAAATACTTCTTTCAAAAGGGATTGTTCCTGCTCGCCGATTTCTTCTTGCGTTTGACGCGTCACTTGCCCGGAAATATCCACGCAAAGCGCGCTCTTAATGCGCCGCGCATAGGCATCGGTTAAATACAAACGCACCCGGTCAAAGCGGAAATATTTTTGCACCCCTTGCAAAATAATCTCCAAGCCGTCTTCCAGGCGCAGCGAAGAAGCAAACACCGTCGACAAATCATTGAGCGCGGTGGAAACATTTAAGCGTTGGTTTTTGGCTTGGTCAATTTCCGTGTTGCGCAAATTGTGTGAAATTTCTTGCCCCAGTGCCTTGATCAGTTCCTTTTCTTGCGAAGTAAATCCGCGGCGTTTATTAAACCGCTCCAAGCGCAGCACGCCTACTTTGTCTTGCATGTAGTTGTACACTTCGCCGTTTTTTAAACCCATGCTGGGGCGCTGCCACTTGAGCAGTACATAAATAGCGGGATAACTTAAATCTTCCGTTTCGGTAATACCCTCTTGCAAGAGTTTGCGCAAAAAATTAGACTCGCCTATCACGGAAATATCTTCTTGTTTGTCCATGCAGTATTCTTTTTTGCACATCATGCGCAGCGACAAGATAGCACGCTCTTGCTGCCAGTCAAAAAAGTAAATGCGATCGAGCTTAAATAAATTGCGTAAAACAGGCAGCGCGCTTTCCAATAGTTCGCGTTTGTTTTGAAACGCCTGGTTTAGCTGCTTATGAAATTTATAAAGGGTATACGATTTCTTATCAAACATAATTAACTCTCATAAATAGAAAGCAAATATTCTATTTCTTTAGCGGCCAAGTCCAATTCCCGATCTAACGACGCTTGTGTAAAACGTCCCTCTACAATTTGCGTAGCACACACCGCCAAAATACGTTTTAAAATTTCCATGATTGTACCCATAATTGTAATATTGGGTAACGTTTGCGCGGCAGTTAAAATTTTACCATACACATGCAAGCGCCGGCTGGAAGAAAGCATAAAAAGCTCCAAAGCCTCGTCGAACGCAGGGAAAACTTCCAAGAGTTTTGCATAATGCACTTGAATTTCCGGCCGGGCGCAAAATTTAATAAAGGCAAGCGCTTCTTTTTTATGTTGCGAGTGCACATTAATAAATAGGTTCATGCCGGACATGTACGCCGTGGGTGTATCTCCCGTGGACGGAACAGGCACCGTATGTACCTGGGTACCGCGCCGCGCGTCAAAAGTGCTAAGCCCTAACTTGCGCGAGAGCATCAAACTTGCTTTGCCCGAAACCATCGTTCCTAACGAGCCGCGTTCGCGCAAAATCGGCATAAAGTTGTTAAGCGCCAAGTTGATATAATCGCGCAAACCGTCTTTGAACGCTTGGCTGGCAACGGAAGTCTTTTTCAAGTCCTGCGTGAGCAAATCTGCCCCTCTTCCCCACACACACGGCAAGGCGCTGCGTATGGAAAGCGAGCCACGCCAATCCCCGTTTTGCACAGGGTAATAGCCGGGAACATCTTTAAATTGCTCGCGAAGTGCGGCGCAAATGTTGAGCAAACCCTCCCAAGTAGAAAGGTCCTTTTCCGGGTTATTAGTTACTAATTTTAAGTGATCTACACGATAATGAAGCCCGCTTATATCAAACCACCACGGATAGGAATAGATATCTTTCGTACCGGGTTTATAACAATGATTTTTCAGCGGCGTCAAACATGTAGAGAGTGAGAGCCCGGGATCTAACTGAGATAAGTTTTCAGCCACGCCCTCACGCACGAGTAGCGCTGTCCAATAGTGTGGAATTTGAATTAAATCGGGGATTTCTTCTTCGTGCGTGGGGTTTTTGATCGTAAACATCCGCCGCCAAAGCACGTTGCGCGTAAACACACGCACAGATATGGGAATATTGGGGTTTTCTTTCTTAAACAAAGTTAAGAAAGACGCGTATGTTTCTTTGGTTTGGTCCCCGGCATCGGGCATGGTCCATAAAATCATTTCCTACTCCTTACACACTACCAACTGCGCACTTTCATATTGGGATCTATATCCACGTTGGCCTTAAATGGTTTTCCTGTTTGTTGGGCATATTCTAACTTTTTATATGCCGCCAATGCAATCATAGCTGCATTATCGGAAGACAATTTGCGCTCTACAAAGTATACTGTTTTTCCTTGTGCTTGTGCACCTGCTTGCATACGCTCGCGCAGCAAACTGTTCGCGGCAACTCCACCACCGACTGCAATATAGTTTACCTTATATTTCTTAGCGGCAAGCAACGTTTTAGTGACCAAGGTATCCACCATTGCTTCTTCAAAGCTGGCGCATACGTCGGGCACAGAAATCGTTTGATGATCACGCAAATAATAACTCACGGCCGTTTTAATACCGCTAAACGAAAATTCCCACGTACCCGGCAAGAGCGGCCGCGGGAATGCAATGGCATCGCGATGTCCTTTTAAGGCTTGGGCTGATACTTGCGGACCTCCCGGATACGGGAGCCCCAACAATTTTGCTACTTTATCAAACGCTTCGCCGGCGGCATCATCGCGCGTTTTGCCCAGCACCTTATATTGCCCGTAATTTTTTACATACCAAAGCTCGGTGTGCCCGCCCGATACCACCAACGCCACGAGCGGAAATTGCAAGCGGTTTTTGACTTCGCCGCCTTCAAAATCACATGCAAAAATATGTCCTTCCAAATGGTTTACGCCCACCAGCGGCACTTGCTTGTACGCCGCTAAAGTTTCGGCGGCTACACGCCCCACCATCAACCCGCCAGGCAAGCCCGGCCCACTGGCAAACGCCACACAATCAATGTCTCTTGGCAGCGTGTGCCCGGCTGGCAAGTTCCGGCACTACGCCATGATATTTTTTATGTTCCTCTATTTGGGAATAAATCACGTTACTCAAAAGCTTCTTCCCGTCTTGCAACACGGCAGCGGAAGTTTCATCACAGGTAGATTCAATTCCTAGAATAGTAAACGTTTGTTTCATAATTATTTCGCGGCTTTATCGTCTTTCTTAGTTTCCGATTTTCCTTCTTTTTTAGCTTTGCGCTCTTGTGCGGCTTTTTCGGCCTTGGCCTTGGCCTCTTCCAGCGTAATTTTGCCTGTTAAAATTTCCACGGCTTGATCCAATACGGGATCTTTCACCTTAAATTCCGGTTGTTTAGTGGCTTTGCCCGGAGTATAGATGATATCGCTATATTGCATAAACACTTTGGCTTCGTCTTCCGGGGCGAACTCCACTTCCACATCCGGGAAAATTCCCCCCTCGTCGGCTTTGGTTTTATCGCGGTAGTTGCGTTGAATAAGTTTACCCGATGGCGTGTAATACTTTGCAATGGTCAAGCGCAGCCCGGCTCCTCCGGATAAAGGCATTACTTGTTGCACACTGGCTTTACCGAACGAACGTTGCCCCACAATAATAGCACGGTGGTTATCTTGCAGCGCACCGGAAACAATTTCGCTGGCACTAGCAGACCCCTGGTTAATAAGTACTGCCATGGGAATATCGGGGTATAACGGGTCTCCGTCTGTTTTGAATTCTTGGTAATACTCCGGCTTGCGGCCTTTCGTATACACAATCATCTCGCCATCTGGCAAGAATAGTTTAGAAATATCTACCGCCCCGTTGAGTAAGCCGCCGGGGTTAAAGCGCAGGTCCAATACCAATGCTTTCATCCCTTGCTTAGTTAAATCTGCCAGCGCTTTTTGGACTTCTTCGCTGCTATGGCCGGAGAAATCAACCAGATACACATACCCCACGTGGTCAGGCAACATACGATGATAAACTACTTCGGGAACGATGATGGCACGTTTGAGGGTAATATCCGGAATTTTTTCATATTCCCCCGCTTCATTTTTGCGGCTTAATGTAAGTTTTACTTTGCTGCCGGCTTTGCCGCGCATAAGGGAAACGGCTTCGTCAAGTTTCATATCCGTCACGTCTTTATCATCCACAAACAAGATGCGGTCTTGCGGCATGATACCGGCTTTGAAGGCAGGGGTTCCGGGCATAGGGGTCATTACCGTAATAAAACCGTCTACTTTTTGAAGACGAATTCCCAAACCGCCGAACTCGCCCTTGGTATCATTTTTAAGTTCTTTGTAATCTTTGGGCTCTAAGTAAGAGGAAAAATCGTCCAGTTCTTCCACCACTCCTTTAATGGCACCGGATACCAGCTGGTCGGTATCGGTAACTTCCACATAGTTTTCTTTTACAAATTCCAACACGTCCACAAGGGTACGTAATTTTTTGAGGCTGCCGTCCACCGCCCCATAGGCATACGGAAACAAGGTTCCCACAAAAAATAATACTGCCGACCAAGCTACAATTTTATTTAATTTAGTTGTTTTCATAATTCCCCTTATTTAAGCCAATCTGTTGGATCTACCGCCGTAGTTCCCTGGCGAATTTCAAAGTAAACAGCGCTCTGCCCCGTACCGGAAGAAGCTTGGGTATCTCTGCCTACGGTACCCACTATTCCTTGCGTTTCAACTTTGCTACCTACGGACACGCGAATTTCTTTTAAAAATCCGTAGATGGTAAAAAATCCTTTGGCGTGATCGATAATTACTACATTGCCATAAGACCTAAACGGCCCCGCGTAAATCACGCTTCCGGCGGCACTGGCTTTTACGGCAGTTCCCGTGGAGGCGGCAATTTTAATACCATCTCTAAAAATCCACGTATTCAAATCGGAGCGATATTCCTTACCGAACTGGCTAATCACTTTGCCTTGCACCGGCCAGGGCAACGAATGCGGCGGCACATTAATTTTAGGGCCTGAAGATTTAGTAGAAGTATTTTTCTTGGCGGCCTCTTTACGTTTACGCTCGAAATTAGCCAATAAATTATTCAATTCCGAGGCAGATTTATTGAGCTCATTAATTTCTTTGCGCACGCTATCCACTTTGCGTTTGGTAACGTCTAGATCTTGTTGTTTCTTTTGGAACGACTGAGAAATAACGGCCTGTTCTTTTTTAAGTTTACTGCTTTGCGCTTGCAAGGTTTTATTGCGTGCGGTAAAAGCATCAAAACGTTCTTTGGCTTCCTGGTTTTCATTTTGAAGGGCCACCGCAAACGAAGCCTTATGCGTAAGCATACGGTCCACAAAAATATCCAATTCTGTTTGGTCTTGTGCGCAAACGTCACAAGTCGGTTGCATATAGTAATTTTTCATTTCTTCCCACACAACCCCTTTCCACATGGGCATACTGCGCTCCAAAGCGGTGCGTTTATCTTCGATAGAAATTAAATTTTGCTCAATCATCGAAATATCCATTTCCACTTTATTTTTCATTTTCTCAGCTTGCGCCTGTTGATTTTGCAAAGCGGAAATTTCTTTAGAAATTTTCTTTTCTTGTTCGCGATATTTTCTCAGTTCTGCTTCTTTTTTTTGCGTTTGATTTTTTAATTTAGCTAATTCTTGTTTGCGATCGGCCGCTTCATCTGCCCACGCAGAGGAAGTGCACACACACGCTACAAAAAAGAGTCCTAAAATTTTTGCCATTTAGAAAATGTCCATCCCAATAGTCCGCAACACACCACCAACAACACTTGGCGGTGCCACGTGGTAAAATAGGCTAGCACATCCGCCAGCGGCCCCAGCGGGCAAATCAGTATTCCCAAGGCAACTGCCGACAAAGCACCGGCTAACACGCCGGAAATTACGCCGCCCAACGCGTGGCCTTGTTCGTACGGGAAGGCCTCCACCAAAAACATAAAAGCAATAAATCCCAAGAGGGCCAACGCGCCCAATATCCGCACCAACTTTGAAGCGAACCCCACGTAAAAAAGCATTTGCGCGTGTTGCTCGTTGTAATGCGGGGTAAGGTCTTCGTACTCAGCATTTAAATTATCTACAAACGGGCGAATATTATTTATCGCCGGGATAGAAAGCGTAATTTCAAAATAAGCCGGCATTTGATTTTTGCCCATCAGCAATAGCGAATCTACCAATTGCGGATTTTTGCGCTGCACAACCGCCAGCGCATCTTCCGGTGACAAAAGGCGCACGCTGGTAATATCTTGTTTTTGGTTCAGCGTTTCTCCCCATTGTTCCAGCACCGTACTTTCCGCCGGCGCATCCACGGTTAAAATTACTTTAAAAGATTCCTTGAGCGTATTGTAGTAATCTTCCAACCCTTTGTCCACAAATAACAGGGCTTGTGTGATTAACGCGATAGAAAACACAAGCAAAAACAGTTTACGATACAAGTGTCCCACTTGTTTAGAGCGAGTACGTTGTTTCGGTTTGGTTTCTTCAAAAAGTTCGTCCATAATCTCCCCTAAATTCAAGCTATCGTCTTGCGGTAAAGCTCTAAATAGACCTGCGCTGATTTATCCCATGACACGTCCGTACGCATGGCACTGCGCATCAGCCGGTTCCAAAGCACGCGGTTACGGGTGTACATCGTAAGCGCCTTTACTACTGCGTTATAAATCCCGGCGGGGGTAAATAAGTCAATAAAGAATCCCGTAGCGGTATTTTCATTTTTGCCATCAAACCCAACGACCGTATCCACTAGTCCCCCCACTTTTGAAACAATCGGCAATGTACCGTATCGCATCGCAATAAGTTGGGAAAGCCCGCACGGCTCAAAACGCGAAGGCATCAAAAACATATCCGCACCCGCATAAATTTTGTGTGCCAATTCTTCATCCAAGCGGCCCGTATAACTGACCGTTCCGGGATAAGACCGAGCCAAACTTTGGTAAGCTTTTTCGAGCATTGGATCCCCTTTTCCCAAAATGACAAATTGCGCTTGTTTATGCAATTTTTCAATCAGTCCAATCACTACGTCGAGCCCCTTTTGATAATCCAACCGCGATACAATCCCGATGATCGGTTTATCGCCATCTTGTGTCAGCTTACATTGTTGCTGCAAAACCAACTTGGCGGCTAACTTACCACGGGTGGATTCGTTGGCATCATATCCTACCGAAAGGACCGGGTCAATTTCCGGGTCCCAAATATCGGTATCGATTCCGTTGACGATACCGCAGAAATTTTTGCTCCGTGCACGCAGCACCCCGTCCAAGCCAAAACCCATAGCCGAGTCGCGCTGAATTTCGCGGGCATAGTTGGGGCTGACGGTATTGATATTATCGGCAAACACAAGCCCGCTTTTTAAGAAACTAATACCGCCATAATATTCAAATTTCTCCGGCGTGTAATCTACCGGGTGGAAACCCGCTTTACGGAAAGCCGAATACGAATAATGCCCCTGATAAGCGATATTATGAATCGTGTATAAACTGCGCGTGCGGGTATAGAAAGCATCCAACTTATAGACGGTTTTTAAGTAGGCAGGGATTAAGCCGGTTTGCCAATCGTGGCAATGGATAATATCCGGGCGAAAGCCGATAAATTTACAACCCTCTAGCACCGCGCGGTTAAAGAAAATAAACCGCTCGTCATTATCGGGGAATTCGCCCTCTTTATCGCGGTACAAATCCGGGCGGTCAAAATATTTGCGGTTTCCTACAAAGAACACAAGCACGTTACCCCAATTGATGTAGGATAGCGAAGCCTGCTCGATTTTATCGCCCACCGGAATCAAATACACTCCGGGCACAATTTTTAGTGAAGACACCCGCACAATGTTTCTGTAGTGCGGCAAAAACAACAAAACCTTATTCCCCTTATAGCCGGCAAACTGCTGGCATAAAGCCCCAACCACGTCAGCCAAACCGCCCGTTTTACAAAACGGGAACGCCTCGCTAGCGGCTAAAACAATGTTCATTTCGTTTCCTCCTGCGAAGAATTTTCTTCGCTTTGCGGGGTTTGCGCGGCAACCGTATCCTCTTCAAACGGCAACCCTTCTACTGCTTGCTGCGCGCTGTCCCCCGTGAGGGTTAAATCACCCTGATTATAACTGTTTCGTTGGAAGAACGGATCGGGCGTGGACGCTTCCAACGCTTCCAAGCGTTCTTCTCCTTCCAATTCTTCTACGGGGATAATGCGCGGCTGCCCCAGCGGCGGCAACGGCTCCCCAAACGGCAAATCTTCTTGCTTCTCTTCCAAATTCTTAGCGGCAAATACCTGTAAATCAGGCAGTTCGCTTACTTTATTGAGGCCAAACATCCGCAAAAATTCGTCGGTCGTTCCGTACACCATCGGGTGGCCGATCGTATCCTTTCGCCCTACTACACGCACCAGTCCGCGGTCCAACAATTTCTCAAGCGGTCCGGCGATATCCACCCCGCGAATTCCTTCAATTTCGGCGCGGGTGAGCGGTTGTTTGTAGGCGATAATAGCCAAAGTTTCCAAGGCCGCGTTGGATAAGCGCGTGGTCATCTTTTCATTATACAAACGGCGCACCCAGCGGCCGTATTCGGGCTTGGTGCACATTTGGTATCCGCCGGCAATTTCCATAATTTGGATCGCACTGCCGCGCACGGTGTACATATCTTGCAGTTTGGTAATGGCTTCGCGCACTTCCTTGGCGTTGGTATTTTCAATCACGTCCACCAAGCGCGATACTTTTACCGGGCGGTCCGTAATGAAAAGCAACGTCTCAATAATTTTTTGCAAATCTTCGCTTTCTAAAAGCGCAGGGGTTTGCTCCGTTTGCGTTTGCTCCGTGGCGGCCTCTGTTTGTGTCGATTCGGCCGGGGCGGGTTGCGCTTGTGGTTGCGCGTTTAGTTCTTGCGTTTCTTCATTCATACGTTCTCCTGCGTTAATTCTCATCACCGTGCATTAAGGTTTTAAAATCTTTGTCTTTGTTTTCGGGGTTTAAATAAATGCGGATCTGCCCTTCGAGCTTATCTTGCCGGGCGATAATTTTTTTAATTTTCATCAGCTCCAGCACGGCCATAAAGCAAGTAATAATGCCGCGTTTTTTCGTCTCCCCTACAAAAATATCGTCCAAGAGCACCCACTCGCGGTCCTTAAATAAATTGACCACTTTTTCCATTTTGGTTTCAATGGGGAATTCTTCTACTTTTAACAGCTCAATGCGTTTGCGCTCGTCCAAACGGTCAAAGGCCCTCTTAACAGCGGCCAAGAGATCAAAGAGCTGCAAGTTGAGCACTTTATCCCCGTTATCGAAAATGGGTGCTTCGCGATAAAATTTGTCTTTGTTTTCTTCTAGCTTTTCGTTTAAAAATTTGCTGGCTTCTTTGTATTTTTGGTACTCCAGCAACTTGGCTACCAACTCCTTCATGGGGTTGGGGCCTTCGTCTTCGCTGGTGGGAGCCTGGGAAGGGAGCAGCGTTTTGGCCTTAATCTGCATGAGCGTGCTGGCCATGACCAAAAATTCGCCGGCTACTTCCAAATTAAGCTCCTTCATCACGTTCAAGTAATCCAGATATTGCGTGGTAATTTCGGCGATGTTGATGTCGCAAATATCCAGGTTATCTTTTTTGATTAAGTGCAACAAAAGGTCCATCGGTCCTTCAAAGACGTTGATGTGCACATTAATCGGGGTAGGAGCGCTTGTAATCATAGTTATTTAATAATCCGCATGACCTTTTTTACTTTGGTAAGCGTGGCGTCAGCATTAGCACGCGCTTTTTCTTTACCTTCTTCTACAATGCGCGCGAGTTGCGCCTTGTCATTTTCAAAAATTTTGCGCCGCTCGTTAAATGCGGCAAGTTCCGGCTCCATCAGGGCAAACAATTCTTTTTTGCACGCCACACACCCTAGTGCACCGGCTTTACACTCCTCGCAACGTTTCTGCGCGTTGGGGTTATAAATTTTGTGAAACGCAAACGCCACACATCCTTCGGGGTTGGCGGGATCGTTTTTCCCTTTTTTGTTGGGGTCGGTAAACATCGTCATCACTTTTTTGCGTACACTTTCAAGGTCTTCCCCGAGGAAAATAGAATTGTTATATGACTTGGACATTTTGCGCCCGTCTAAGCCCGGCACGCGGGCCACGCTCGTATAGAGGGGTTGCGGCTCGGTAAATACTTGCTCGCCGTAGATTTCGGCAAACCGGCGCGAAAGATCACGCGCAATTTCCAAGTGCGCGGTTTGGTCTTTTCCCACGGGCACAAAACTTGCTTGCTGGATGAGAATATCCGTAGCCATCAGCACCGGATACCCCAAAAACCCAAAGCACGAAATTTCATCATCCGCGGCAATAGAGGCCACCTTTTCGCCCAAGGTTTTTTCGTCTAGTTGCCCGGCATATTTTTGCTTTAAGAGTTCCTGGATTTGCTCTTTGTACGTCGGGTTTCTAAGCAGCCACCCTAACGGCGTAATCATCCCTAAAAGTGTATTGAGTTCGCTTACTTGCGGGATATCACTTTGAATAAAAATCGTACATTTTTTCGGGTCGAGCCCGGCGGTGAGCCAGTCAATGAGCATATCCTCGCTGTTTTGCGCTAAGTTTTCGGTATGCTGATAGGCCGTCGTCAAAGAGTGCAGATCTGCCACAAAAAAGTAGCAGTTATATTTATCTTGCAGCGCGACCCAATTTTTGAGTGCTCCGTGAAAGTTCCCCAGGTGAAGTTTGCCCGTAGGACGCATGCCGGAAAGTACAATTTTATTCTCTGCCATAAAAACCTCTATAAACCAAAAATTTTTACTAACACATTAACGATTAAAAACGTCGGCGGAAAAATAATATATTTCACCACGCCCGTCAAAATCAGAGCAACCACAATCCACATTCCATAGCGGCCTACAAACAAGTCATACTTCATAGCCGTCTGCACAGGCAGTAGTGCCGTTGCCACGCGCCCGCCGTCGAGCGGTGGAATAGGAATTAAATTAAACACGGCCAAAAACACATTGATAAACATCCCGTATTGCAAGATGTGCATCAGCGCCAGCACCGTATGCTGCCCTAAATGCGCGTGCAGCACGAGGGTCAATTTTAATAAAGCCGCGCACAACGCCGCCAGTATCAAGTTAATTGCGGGCCCGGCAAACGCCACCTTGCCCATATCTTTACGCGGGGACGGCAAGCGCACCGGATTGACGGGAACGGGCTTGGCCCAGCCAAACAGCGGCCAACCGAATAACCAACACACCGCAGGCACCAATATCGTACCCACTAGGTCGACGTGATAAATGGGGTTTAATGTCAGGCGCCCGCTCAAATACGCGGTATCATCCCCCATGCGATAGGCCACATAGCCGTGCGCGAACTCGTGCAGGATGATTGAAAAAAACAAGACCGGTAGTAAGACAATAATATCCATACTAGTATTCTAGCAATTTTACACCGGTTTAGGGGATATTTTTTCGTACGCGCGCGAAAGTCGAAACAATTGACTCAAAATTATGTTACAATAAAACAGTAGTTAAAAATTACAGATTATTTGCTGGAAGTGCAGGGAGAGCCTGCGCAGCGCAAGGCCGTAAGGCCAAGCACATTTCCGTCCACCGAATAATCGTCTGCTTTTGCGTCTGCCCCGTAAGGGGTGGACGGGCGACGATTATTGCACGGGTTACGGAAATGGCTTATGCGATAGTTCGTCGTCTTTTTTTGCACTTCCGCAAGAGAGGGAAAATATGGATACAAAAAATCAAATCAACCGTCATTCCCGAAAGTTTTTATCGGGAATCCCCACCGCATTGAAAATACAAGGAGGAGATCCCCGATTACAGGCCTCGGGGATGACGTCTCATGGTTTCACGCTCATTGAGCTATTGGTCGTGGTGCTGATTATCGGCATTTTAGCCGCTATTGCCCTGCCGCAATACCAAAAAGCCGTGGAAAAAAGCCGACTAGCAGAGGCCTTGCAAAATATATCAACTATTCAACAAGCAGTAGATTTACATGTTTTAGTCAACGGATACCCATCCAACGGAAGATTTTTTCTCTTGAGTGGCGGAATAGCAGAAAATAATTACAAAATAGGTCGACTAGATATTGATTTAGAAAAATCATTAACTTGTCGGGATTACCAAGTTTGCAGCAGTTCCTCCTTTTCATACTCCGCTTACTGTCAACCCACTGGATGCGAAATAGACGTCATCCGAAGTAAGGACGGAGATTCAGAAAATGAAAGACGAGATTATGGGCTGTGGCTCAACAAATCATCCACTACAGGGGAATGGACAAAAACTTGCGAAGTAATGCAAGGTCCTGAATACGCTGAAAAAATCTGCGAAAGTTTACAAGAACAAGGATGGGAGCAGCTCTAATTCAAGCAACCAATTATTTAACTTTCTTAATCTGTTGTGCTTGCGCGGCTTTGAGTTTTTCCAAAAAAGCCGCTTTTACATTGAGCATATTATTTAAGGGCGCGGTCTTTAAATGACAAATGCCAATGGCCGCGGCATCGGCGGTATCGTCGGGGTTGATCACTTTATCCAAGTGGAGCGTGAGTTGCACCATGCGCTGCACTTGTTTTTTATCGGCAGTACCTGTGCCGCAGATTATCATTTTGACGCGTTTGGGGGAGTAAAACGTAATGGGTTTTTGGGCTTGCTCGCACGCTAAAATAATCACGCCGCGTGTCATGACGGTATTGGCCATACTTTGCGCACGCTTTAGAAAATAGTTCTGCTCCATGGCCACTTGATCGGGCCGGTACTGCGTCAATACTTTTTGGAGTTCTTGGTAGACAAAATCAAGGCGCTGGGGAAGTTCCTGCCCGGCATCGGTGTGAATAAGTCCGCACGCAATAAGCGAAAGAACGGAACGGGCATCTCTAGTGAGTATGGCCCATCCCGTTCTGTCTAAACCGGGGTCTATGCCTAAAACGGTGGTCGTTTTAGTATTCACAACACCTCTATTATTCGGCTTCTAATTTAGCGGCAATATCTTCGGGAATGTCGGAGTTGTCATAGACGTTTTTCGTATCATCGTGATCGTCTAGTGCTTCCAACATTTTCATCAAGGTTTCCGCAGCATGTTCATCCGAAATGGTTACGTTGGTATCCGGAATCATCGTCAAATCGGCAGATACCGGCGTAATACCTTTGGCCTCGATGGCTTTTTTCACAGCTTCCAGCTCGGCCATATCGGGGTTAGTGATTACTTCATACACATCGCCCGAAGTGCGCACATCTTCGGCACCGGCTTCTAAGGCCAGGTTCATTAAATCATCTTCGCCAATGTCTTCTTTTTTGACAATGACCATGCCTTTGCTTTTGAACATATAAGACACGCAGCCCGCCGTACCGATAGAGCCGCCGTGGCTGGTGAAAATTTTGCGAATTTCGGAGAAGGTGCGGTTTTTGTTATCGGTGGTGCACTCTACAATAATAGCTACCGAGCCGGGGCCGTATCCTTCGTAGGTAATTTCTTCGTACGAAACGCCCGGCAACTGACCGGTACCTTTCATAATAGCGCGTTTGACGTTATCGGACGGCATGTTCGCGGCACGTGCATCGTCCACGGCTTTACGAAGGCGCGGGTTTTGATCCGGGTTACCGCCGCTCATTTTAGCAGCGATGGTAATTTCGCGTAAGATTTTAGTAAATACTTTTCCTTTTTTTGCGTCTACGAGGGCTTTCTTGTGTTTAATACCGGCCCAGTGTGAATGTCCACCCATAGGGTTTACTCCTTGGTTTAGAATTAGATAGTTTTATTGTAGCATATTTTGGGCACACGAGTGTGCACCTATAGCCTACAATTTCAACTAATCCTCTCCTTATCCCTCTGTATCATCTACCACAGGCATATTCAAAGAATTACAAACTTTCCCGCCAAATTCGGTATTGTACCAACAAGTCCACCCTCCGGGGATGGCGGACTCACCCTCGGGATAATTTTGGTATCTCCAAATGCGGTACTGCGCGTTTGGAAAGCAATTTTCACGTGCTTTGCCGGTATCATGCCCCGGGCAATACATCAGTTGCACTCCTTCGGGTCCGTTCATATCAAACACAAAACCGTTACCACAATAATATTCATTGGTCGTTCCCCACTCATTGGTACGAGGCGCACATGCGGAAGGCATAGTAATATCCATATCATTGGCTAAATTGTTATACGGATATTCGCCATGTTCCAAGTAATAAACTTCCTTGGCATTAGCAATCGAATCCATCAGCGGCAGGTAAGCGCTCGCCCGCGATTTGGCTACCGCCTTCTGGTATTGCGGCAAGGCAATCGCCGCCAGAATACCGATGATCAACACCACAACTAACAACTCAATTAATGTGAACCCTTTATGCATAACAATCTCCTTCGCTTATAAATATAAATGGGAAACTCCCTATTGTAAGTCTAAAACTTTCCGACAAAATTTCAAGTGTTTTTTGAAAAATCTTCTTGACAAAAAAGGGCCGCTGCTTTTCCCTAACCCCTTGCGCGAACAAAGGAGGAATACTGGCAACACGCGCCCGGAGGGCGGAGGTATCCGACTGCGTGCGCAACAAAGTATTACACCAAATTGCGCAGAAAAAGTGCCCCGCATGGGATTCGAACCCGTATCACCGGTTCCGAAGACCGGTACTCTATCCAGTTGAGCTAACGGGGCATACCTGTATTGTACCAATTTATACTCCCACGCGCTTACATTATTTTCCCGCTTGAAAAACCGAGTATGTTTTTATTACAATACTGCATATGAGATCCCTTCAAAATGAAGCCAGCGCGCACTGCCCAAACGGGTGCGAAGAATTTGACGTAACCTATTGGTCACTCGTGCGCGGCGATGAAAATGACGATTTAAAAGATGCTATTTTAGGCGGCGAACTTAACTTAGTGCGCTGCCCGGAGTGCGGCACGTATTTTCATCACGATGGCGAAATTATCTATTTTGATGCACCGGCCGAGCTGCTTACGTTCGTGTTTTCCCCCAAAGACAAAGCGCGCGCGCAAGAGTTGACCGACAAAATCGAACATGATTACGAAGTGATCAAAAATTCCCTTTTAAAAGAGTTGCATTTAGACTATCCCCCCCTCTGTGTATTCGGGTTGGAGGAGTTGCAACATTTATTACATCACGAGGAGGAGTTAACCTCCGAATCGGAAGTAATTGCGGCAGCGTCGGCCTCGCAAGGTTTTGAAGTTTTACGCTTAAAACCCTCCTACGCCCGCAAACACCACTTTCCGCTCTACATACCTGCTCCGTCGGTAAAAAAGCCTACGGCTAACGACTATGCCGTGGCCGCAGCCAAGATACTTAAAAGCGGGCTGAACTCGCCCTTGCTTTTAAATTTCAAAGACCACATGAGCCAAACGGATGCTAAAGTTCCGGTATTATTATGAGCGAAATTATCCCTGAAAAATATCACGATCTACTATTATCCATCGGTGCCTATGCCCAAAAATTAGGCTTGCGCGCCTGGGTGGTGGGCGGTGCCGTGCGCGATTTTTACCTTGGGCGTGACACGGTAGACATTGACCTCACCTTTGACGGAACGCAGGAATCTGTTGCCAACTTTTGCATTAAGATGTGGGGTGGCACCAAGCGCAAGTTTTCTAAATTCGGCGTATATAAGGTAAATTTAGATAACGGCTTGCACCTGGATTTGGCGCGTCTGCGGCATGAAACGTACGCCTTCCCGGGAGCCTTGCCCGAAGTATTTTTCACTAAAGACGTCAAACAAGATTTGTTCCGCCGGGATTTTACCGTCAATGCGTGGGCACTTTCTATCCTGCCTGAGAGCTTCGGCAAAAGTGTAGACCCGTATGGAGCCAAAAAAGATATTGATGCCGGGTTGGTGCGCGTGCTGCACGAAAAAAGTTTTCTCGATGATCCCACCCGTATGTTGCGCGGGTTGCGTTTTGCCGGACGTTTCGGTTGGAAAGCCGCGCCTAAAACCAAACAACTTTTTTTGGAGGCCGACCGCGAACAAGCACTTTTGTTAATTTCGCGCGAACGCTTTAGCCAAGAATTTTTAAAAGTGCTGGCCGAAGAAAAAATCAAAGCCGTGTTCAACTATCTCATTGAATTTGATTTATTAAAATTCGCCTGGCCGAGTTTAACTTGGCACGCGGGCCTAACCAAACTGTCCGCCCCCGAAGAACGCCTGGGGCTCTTGGTTTGCGCGCTGGGGGAAAACGGGGATGAATTCTTGCACAGTTTACACCCGAGCAAAGAGCTCTCCCGTGTGATTAAGGAAATTTCGCGCGTAGCCGAAGAACACTTAACGCCGCTTATCGCGCTGAGTGATTTTCAACGCCGCGTATTAAATACGTTCTTCCCCAAATTACCGCCGCAGGCGTTGGGCCCTTGCGTGCTCAGGGGGCAGGATCTAAAAGATTTAGGTGTCTACGGACGCAGCATTTCCAACTTGTTGGTTACGGTGCGCAAAGCGCAATGGGAAGGAAAAATTACTACGCGCGAAGAAGCTCTCAAATTGCTCCATCTGTAATATCCGCCAAGACAAGATATAAAATCCCCTCGTTTTACAACGAGGGGGTCTTTTCTGATTTAACCATTTTATATTAGTTGGCACTAATTCAAATGTGTTATATACAAGATAACTAATTTAAATTAGTTTGTCAAGTATTTTTTGAAATTTTTTCAATTCTCTGTTTTTTTCGACGGGAACAATTTACAGTTCACATGTTGTTTATCGGGATGTTTTTAGGCGGAAGTAGAAAAACAAATAAGCGGCGCCGGCCATTTGCAAGGTAAAACCCAACGCCACAAACACGTACTGATATACTTTAAGTGATTCAATCGACGGCGAAAACAACCAATAATACGTATGCCCGATCGCTTGCAAAAGCGGGGTGAAAATAAAATCTACCGTCGTAAGTAGAGCGATGATTCCCTGTAAAACAGTAAGGGCAGAGACATATTTTTCTTCAAGCAAAATAAAAACCACTTGCCCCACGTATAAGATCAAATATCCCAAATGCAGCCGAAACAGCACCGGGTCCGTGAGCAAATCGTGCGCTATGAGCCACAAGTTAATCAGCGTCCCCAATACGCAAAACGCCCATATCAATTGCACAAAAAGTGGGAAATGTAAGAAACGGGATAACGATTTCATAGTTTACCGTGACGTAACTAAACTTTGTTTTTGGCGATACGCTTGCCGGGCCAGTTCAATGAGTTCGTCCAAAATTTGCTCGTAGTGCACGCCGCTGGCTTCAAAAAGTTGCGGAAACAGGCTCGTTTCACTCATTCCGGGAATGGTATTAATTTCAGACATGTAATACTTGCCCGAAGCATCCATCAAAAAATCTACGCGCGCCAGGCCGTGGCCTTGCAGCTGGCGAAATAACGCCCGTGTATCGCGGCGCATGGCTTGCTGCGTTTGTGCCGGGATTTTGGCGGGCACCTCTGTTTCGCATCCGCCGGCAACTACATATTTTGCGTTATAGTCAAAAAACTCCCCGGCTACGGTACGCAATTCTCCGCACGCCGAAGTTACCACGTGATTGTCCTGTCCATACACGGCACAAAAGATCTCCCGGGCGTGGTCTACCCCTTGTTCTATCAGCACATCGGTATCAAATGTAAGGGCCGTTTGGATAGCCGGGTCTAATTGGTCCATGCGGGTCACTTTGCTCACCCCCACCGAAGAGCCCAAACGTACCGGTTTTACAAATACCGGCAACCGTTCTTGCACCCAAGCCGCCAAGGCTGCTTTATCGTACGGCTCGTGGCGCGAAACTCTTTGATAAGGCGTAATGGGGATACCGGCTTTCTGGGCTAAAAGTTTGGTAAGTTCTTTATCCATCCCCACCGCCGAGGTCAGCACCCCGCACCCCACATACGGAACTTGGAGCGTTTCTAAAAATCCTTGCAGCGTACCGTCTTCACAGTTGGTGCCGTGTACTACCGGAAACACCACATCGGCCTTGACGCAAAAAGAGCCATCTAGCGCCTGGAACGTTTTGTCTGGGCACAATACCGGGGTTATCGCAATATCCTCGGGCGTTTGCGGCCCGCAGGTTTTTTGTAAAAACCAGTATCCCTCTTTGCTGATAAACACCGGATAAATTTGATATTTGGCGGTTTGCGCGGCCAACACGCGGCACACGGTTTGCGCACTATGCACAGACACTTCGTGCTCGGTTGATTTTCCGCCGTACAAGACGATTACTTTAGTAGCAGACATATACAATTATCGGTCTTCCCGGAAGATAGACCATTTCATCCGCCCGATGAAACTATTGGTTTTTTCCAAAAAGTCTTCGTCGTCAAACAAAGGCTCCGCAACGGGCGAGGTAGTCACTTTAATTTCCGGTAAATCTTTTGAACTTTGGATGTGTGTGTTGGGAGGCGCGGGAACTACCCGGCGCGTGGAAACGACTTCCCAATCTTCCTCTTGGCGCGCGGACGAAAGCACCATTTTGCGGCCTAATGAATGTAAAACCGGGGCTGCAGGGCGACGCAAGGGCGGCGCAGGTTGTACGGATGCGCGTTGGCCTTGTTCCATGCCTTCTTGTGCACGTTGCTGGGCCTGTTTTTGGTGATGTTCTTGCACCACGCGGGCCGCCAGCAGCGCCGCGCTTTGGGTGCGCAGTTGTTGATTTTCTTGCTCTAGCGTTTGGGCTTGAGTCTGCAAGGTATCGTGCTCATCGGACAGGATTTTCTTTTCTTGCGACAATTTTTCAACTTGCGCATGCAACGTCTTTAATTCTTCGCTTTGATGAGAAAAAGCGTCTTGCTCCGTGCTTAATTGTTCAATATGGCTCTTTAAAGAGGCGGTTTCCCCTTCTAAGGCTTGCGTGCGTTGGGAAAGTGTTACATTATGCGTGACTAATTGTTCATTGTGCTGCACCAAGCTTGCGTTACGCTGCGTCAATTCCGCATTGTCGTGCGACAGTTCCTCGTTATTTTGGGATAGGTCACGATTGGTCTGCGTTAACTCTTCGTTATGTTGCGTTAACGTCTCATTATTTTGCAGCAGTTCGGTATTGGCACGGGTCAATTCCTCGTTATGCTGCGACAGCGTTGCATTATCTTGGGAAAGCGTGGTATTGGCTTGGGTCAGCTCCTCGTTATGCTGGTTGAGTTGCGTGTTCTGCTGGCCGAGCACTTCAATTTTTTGTTTTAGTTGGTCGATGACCGCGTCGTTTTGATTAATCTTAGTCACTAATTGTTGGAAGTTCTTTTCCAACATTTCTTTTTCGCGGCGGATGGTTTCCAAAGACATCTGTGACTGTTCCAACTCTACCGCCAAGCGGTCGCGTTGTTCTTCCAGCACGCGCAACTGTGAAGTAAAGACGGCAAGCCGTTTGGTATGTTCCCCTGAATTCTGATTTTGCAGGGCGGCAATCGTACTGCGCACGGCAGCCAGTTCTTGTTCTTTATCTGCCAGCTGCGCTTGCAGGGCCTCTTTTTCGGCCGATGCATGTTGCAGTTTGATATTTTCCGCCTTCAAAGATTCTATTTCCTCTACCTGTTGCATACACGTATCGGACATTTCTTTAAGGCGGCTCTCTAAATTGGTTACCTTTTGCTGATATTCCTGCTTGATGGAAATAATACGCCCTTCAAAATCGAAGGATTTAAAGCGTTCTTCGGCGGCACTTAATTGGTCGCGCAAAGACAAAATTTCTTTGGCTTGATCGGCCGATTTTTTAAGCGCGTCCATTTTCTCCTGCTGGGCCTTTTTAATTTCGCGGTCCAGCGCGCTATTGACGGCTTTTAATTGCGAGGCCTTTTGGCGCAAACTGTTAAAGCGGCGGGTTTGTTCATCCCGTTCACGCTGCAGTTGGGCTTGCGCATCTATGGTAATTGCAGCGGGTTGCGACACAGGATATACTTCCGGGAGCGGATCAAAACTGCGTTGGGTGATCGGCTCGTGGAATGAAAATGTGTTTGCTTCTTGCGTGCGGGCCAAGTTTTCTACGCTGGTGCGCAAGGTAGCAATCGTACGAGACAGATGTTCCAAAAAAGCATCCTTGTCTCTTTGGCGCTCCACCACTTCGCGGGTGCGTGCCAACTCGGTTAAAATAAGCCGGTTTTGGGTGGTAGAAGCCTCAAATTTTTCTTCTAATTCGTGAATTTTTTGTTCTAGTTTTTCAAAACTGCGCGCGTATTGCGCAGGGCGCACGGACGGCGTTGAGGAGGAAAAATCCTCCGGGGCAGCCTGGGATGGAAAAGGTTGTTCTTTAAATTTTTCTAAAAATTGCGCAATATCGTTGTTTCCGTCAAAATCTTTATCTAACGCCATATCAAATCCTCAAGAAGTCCTTACTCTATTAAACTACATTGAGAAAAGCGTGTCAACTGTTTAACATCCTTCGCACAGCACCCACTAAATAGAACGACCCCGCGCACAATACAACCTGCGCTTTTTGCGCTTCTTTAAGCGCGGCTTTGCAGTCCGGCTCGAAAGTGATGTTAGCGGTACGCAACAAATCTCCAAAATCTTGCTTTTGGGCTGCACGCGGGGAAGGCGGCATGCTCACAATTACGCGCGCAAAGTGCGGGGCCAACAGAGCAAGCATTTTTCTAAAATCTTTATCCTTCATAAAACCGCACAAAAGCGTTGGATTTTGCCGTGCGTAAGGCGTTTTTTGCCAAAACATGAGCAAATTTTCCACCGCTTGCGGGTTGTGTGCCCCGTCTAAAATAAAGCGCGTTTTCCCCCTTTGGATATACTCAAAACGCCCGGGCAGCCGCACGGTTTCAAATGCCTTTTTGAGTGCGTCCTCGCCTATGCCTAATTGCCGCGCGGCCTGGTAAACAAGGCACGCATTTTGGGTCTGTTTTCCGCCCAAGAGATGCAGTTTCCACGCTACCTTACCCGCTAAGCGTAAAAGCGTAAATCCGTTTTCAAAGTCGTGTTCAATTTCATCAAACGGCTGGCCGGTTTGCACCCACATAATCGGCGCATTTTTATCTCGTGTGGTTTGCGTAATTATCTGCACCGCTTCCGGCGCAACTTCCCCGCAAAGCACCGGCACGCCGGGTTTAACAATCCCGGCTTTTTCGGCGGCAATTTGCGCCAACGTATCGCCCAAGATTTGTGTATGATCCAGCCCGACCGAAGTAATCATAGACAATACAGGCACGCATATATTGGTGGGGTCTTTGCGCCCGCCCAGGCCGGTTTCAAGCACCACATATTCCGCTTTTTGCGTAGCAAAATAGACAAATGCCGCCGCGGTTACAAGTTCAAAAAAATTCAGCGGCTCTTGCTCTGCACCTAGCACAGCTTGCACAGATTTTTTGAAATCCTCTTGCGAAATAGCGCGCCCGTTAATTTGGATACGCTCGGTAGGACTCATTAAATGCGGCGACACAAACAACCCGGTCTTGTGCCCGGCACACGTAAGCGTGTGAGCCACAAGTGTGCACACACTCCCTTTGCCGTTGGTGCCCGCCACGTGAATAATTTTATAATTGTTTTGTGGATGATTTAAGCGAGCCAGCAGCGCTTTAAACGCAACCAAACCCGCCCCACTGTTGCGCGCGGTGCGGGTTTGAAGTTCCCTAAACCAGTCGTTAAAATTCATTTTTATCGGGGTTATAGCGGCGGATGGTGGCGCCTAACGCGGTTAGTTTATCTTCCAACTTTTCGTAGCCGCGGTCAATGTGATACACACGCTCGACTTCCGTTTCCCCTTCGGCACAAAGCCCCGCCATCACCAAAGCAAACCCACCGCGCAGGTCCGATGCTTGCACGTGTGCGGCGGATAATTTTTCCACACCGGTTACGCGCGCGACGCTTTTTTCGGTATAGATTCGCGCACCCATACGCACCAGTTCGGGCGCATGCATAAAGCGGTTTTCAAAAATATCCTCATCAATTTCCGCCGTGCCGCTACATAAACTCATCAGCGTCATCCAGGGAGCTTGCAAGTCGGTAGCAAAGCCGGGATACGGCGCCGTGCGTACCCGCACCGGATTAATTTTCCCGTCGTAAGCGTGTACATGCACAGAGGTATCGGTTACGTCTAGAGTAAAGCCGGCTTCGCGCAAGTCGCTAAGTAAAATGGCGTTGTGCTGCGGCACACAATCTGCGACGGTGACATCTCCGCGCGTAGCGGCGGCGGCTAACATAAACGAACCCGACTCAATACGGTCGGCCACCACCGTATGTTCCGCCCCATGCAGGGCCTTTACGCCATGAACAATCAAGCGGCCTTTGTCATCGGTTTTAATCTGCGCACCCATTTTATTGAGAAATAAAATCACGTCATCCACTTCGGGCTCTTTGGCGGTATTTTCCAAAATGGTTTCGCCGGGGATGAGCGCGGCACACATTAATATATTCTGCGTAGCCCCTACGCTGGGAAAGCGTAAAATAATTTGCGCCGGACTTAATTTTTTTGCGCGGATAATGACGTTGCCGGCTTTGATTTCGCACTGGGCGCCAAGTTGTTCAAACCCTTTTAAGTGAATATCCACCGGGCGCACGCCAATGGCACAACCGCCGGGCAGCGGAATATCGGCCTCTCCAAAGCGCGTTAAGAGCGGCCCGGCCACCCAAAAGCTGGCGCGCATTTGTTTGACCAGTTCATAAGGCAAACCGTTTTTCAAGGGACCGTTCGCTTCTACGGTAACGGTGTTATTTTGATACGTAATTTTCTTACCCAAATATTCCAAAATTTTAAGTGTCGTGCGCACATCACGCAAGTTGGGCACGCGGCGCAAGACACATTTCTCGTCGGTAAGTAACGTGGCCACCAAAATAGGCAGCGCGGCATTTTTACTGCCGCTGATGTGTACCGTACCGTTTAATTTTTTCCCGCCGTTAATTAAAAATCGATCCATAAATTCTCCTAATTGCGCGTAGCAAATACAAAACGCTCTACGTTAAATATATCTTTTTTGACTTGTGCTTGCCAACCGATTTCGCTAAGCCCGCGCGCAAGCGGCCACGCTTGTCCGTCATCAAGTTCCAAGGCCAACAGCCCACCCGGGTTTAAAAAACTATCCGCCGCTTGGCACAAAGGGCGCGTAATTTCAAAACCATCCGCCCCGCCGTCAAGAGCCAGGCGCGGTTCGTGTTGCACTTCGCGCGTGAGGTTGGCTAAGTTTTGCGTAGGGATATAGGGCGGGTTGGCAATAATCAAATCAAACGTGCCCATCACTTCTTCCCACAAATTACTTTGCAAAAGTTGCACGCGCTGTTCTACTTTATGTTTGCGGATATTTTGTTGCGCTATTTGCAAAGCGGCTTGTGAAATATCCACAGCCAGTACGCGCGCGTTAGGGAATTTGACCGCTAAGGCCACGGCAATGCACCCGCTGCCCGTGCACATATCCAAAAACGTGTAACGTCCTTTGTGCTCAAAATGCGCGGCAACTTGCTGCACTAAATCTTCGGTTTCCGGGCGGGGAGTAAGCACATCGGGCGATACGATTATATCCAACCCGCAAAACGGTTGCACGCCCACAATGTGCGAGAGCGGCTCTCCCTGTTCTTTGCGCGCCAGCAATTTTTCAAATTGTTGTTGGTCTTTGGCGGAAATTTCAAAACTGCTATTAGCCAGCACCCACGTGCGCGTGACACCCAGCACATACGCCAGGAGCCATTGGCTATTGGCTTCGGGCTCGTCACTCTGGGCGGCACTTAGACGCGCTTGTGCGCGGGCTAGAAGTTGGGCAAGTGTCATTAGATTTGCAGATTTTTGAGTTTTTGTTCCACACGGTATGTGCGCAAGTCCGTTAAAATCGGCTCAATGTTTCCTTCCATAATTTCCAACAAATTATGATAGGAAATATTGGTGCGGTGATCGGTCACGCGGCTTTGCGGGAAGTTATACGTGCGTATTTTTTCCGAGCGGTCGCCGGTACCCACTTGGCTTTTGCGCTCGTCGTAAATTTCTTTATTGCGCTTTTCTTCTTCAATTTGATAAAGTTTTGCGCGCAGCATGGCTAGTGCTTTTTCGCGGTTAGCGCCTTGGTGGCGTTCTTCGCGGCAGGAAACTACAATGCCGGTGGGTTTGTGCAAAATGCGCACGGCCGTTTCTACTTTGTTGACGTTTTGGCCGCCGTGACCGCCGGCGCGGGAAGTTTCTAGTTCCAAATCTTCGGGGCGGATTTCGATATCAATTTCTTCGGCCTCGGGCATGATAGCCACCGTCACAGTAGAGGTGTGCACGCGGCCGGATGTTTCGGTATCGGGCACGCGTTGTACGCGGTGCGTGCCGGCTTCGGTACGCAACCACGAGTAAGCCCCGTCTCCTTTAATAAACATACTCACATATTTGCACCCTTTAAGGCCGGTAGGGGTAAATTCCAAAATTTCCGTTGTCCAGCCTTTGGTTTGTGCAAAGTGCTGATACACGCGCAAGAGTTCGGCCGCAAACAAAGCCGATTCATCCCCTCCGGCACCGGGGCGAATTTCCAAGTAAATATTTTTGGAATCGTTCGGGTCCGGCGGGATAACTAAAATACGCAGTTCCTTTTGAAGTTGTGGCAATTTTTCTTCTAATTCAGCCAATTCATCGGCGGCCATTTTGACTAAATCTTTATCTTCGCCGGCTTCAATCATCGCGCGGTCATCGGCGATGGCTTTTTGCGTTTGCGCAATTTCGCGTTCTTTTTCGATGATGGGTTTTAGAAAAGCGTGGCGTTTGGCTTTTTGGGTAAGCTGCGCGCCGGACAAATTGCCGGAATATAATTCTTTTTCCAGCGTTTCAAATTCTTGTGCGTATTTAGAGGTATCCATAAGTTTTCCTATGAAAAAAGAGCAGACCCCTTACGGTAGTCTGCTCTTTTTATAAAGCGTAGCTATTTCGCTTTGGCTTCGGCCTTTTTTTCAGCCTTGGGAGCTGCTTTTTTGGCAGCCGGTTTTTTTACCGCGGCTTTTTTGGCGACCGGTTTTTGAAGTTTGGCTTTGGCCTTTACTTCGGTTTTGGGCTTGCGCACCATGGTTTTACCTTCGGTCTTGGCAAAGCGTTTGTTGAATTTTTCCACCATACCTTCGGTATCCAAGAGTTTCTGTTTACCGGTAAAGAACGGATGGCAAGCGGAGCAAATGTCCAACTTCAAGTTTTTGGCAGTGGAACGAGTCACAAACTTATTACCGCAAGCGCAGGTAACTTCCACAAATTCATACGTCGGGTGTAATTTTTCTTTCATTTTTCTGTCTTCCTTATCAAAATCTGATACTTTATTATAGCATATCTGGCGGGAAATTGGAAACTGTCCTTTTCCCCGCCTTCTATTAAAACGCGTTGACTTCCATTTGCTTAAAGAAATCTTTATTCGATTTCGTGGCTGTCAGCTTGGAAAGCAACATGGTCATCGCGTCCACGGAACTTAACGGGGCGAGCACTTTGCGCATGATCCACACTTTATTGAGTTCATCCTCGCTAAGCAGCAAATTCTCTTTGCGTGTAGAGCTGCGGTTGATATCCACCGCCGGGAAAATGCGCCGTTCGGAAAGTTTGCGGTCCAGCGTAAGTTCGCTGTTGCCGGTACCTTTGAACTCTTCAAAAATAACTTCGTCCATGCGGCTGCCGGTTTCAATCATCGCGGTGGCAATAATCGTCAAAGATCCGCCTTCTTCAATGTTACGCGCGGCCCCTAAAAAGCGTTTAGGCTTTTGCAAGGAAGTCGCTTCCAACCCGCCGGTCAGCACGCGGCCGGAAGAAGGGGCCACGGTGTTATACGCGCGGGCTAAACGAGTTAAGGAGTCGAGCAAGATTACCACATCTTTGCCTTGTTCGGCCAAGCGTTTGGCTTTGTTAAGCACCATCTCAGCCACTTGTACGTGGCGATCGGCCGGCTCGTCAAAGGTGGAGGCTACTACTTCGCCTTTTACGCTGCGGCTCATATCGGTTACTTCTTCGGGGCGTTCATCAATGAGTAGCACCATCAGCACGGTATCTTTGTAATTTTCGGCGATAGAGTGTGCAATGGCTTGCAAAATCATGGTTTTCCCGCTTTTGGGCGGAGCAACGATAAGCGCACGCTGCCCTTTACCAATCGGCGCAATCATATCAATCACGCGCTGGGTGATGGCGTTTTTATCGGTTTCCAACGTAAAGCGCTCGTTAGGGTGCAATGGCGTTAAGTTTTCAAACAACGGGCGGTTGTAAATTTTATCGGTTTCCACGCCGTTTACTTTTTGTACTTGGAGCATGGCAAAGTAACGTTCGTTATCTTTGGGCGGGCGGATAAGGCCTTCAATGGTGTCGCCTTTGCGCAGGCCAAAGCGTTTAATTTGTGAGGGAGACACATAAATATCGTCGCCGCTGGAGAGATAATTATTTTCTTCCGAGCGCAAAAAGCCAAATCCGTCGGGCAGAATTTCCAGAACCCCCCCGCCGTAGACCGAGCCGTTTTGCTTAGCTTGGATGGCCATAATGCGGCCGATGAGCTCTTGCTTGCGAAGGCCCGAAATATCCTCTAAATTGTAATTGGTAGCTAACTTGGTCAGTTCCGCTACGCTTAACTTATTGAGTTCGCGCGCGTCCAATACTTTAGCACCGTTAGGTTGACGCGGCGGTTGCTGGTTATTATTATTGAACGGACGTTGTTGCGGGCGATTGTTATTGTTGCGCGCAGGGCGTTGTTCACGCGGTTTGTTGTCCGCAGCGGCCGGAGCCGGGGTTTGAGTGGAAGCCGTTTTGGCAGAAGCCTTGGCGGCTTTGGTTTCTTTAGCAGGTTTTGTGGTTTTTTCCTGCATGACTTGTTCTTCCATGACTACTCCTATTGATGTGGTAATACTTCTAAAACTTTACAAAAACGTTCTACACTTTTTTTGAGCTGCGCTTTGGTGGCGTGGAAAAATACCCCGTCGGCGCGCTTTACTTTTTGCGCTTCGGGCAACTGAAATTTCATGCGCCGGTCATATTCGGCCTGCGTAAATTTGCGCGCTTTTAAGCGTGCGGGTAACGTCTTGGGATCGGCCAGCACTACAATATTTAAATCGGTCCATTGATCCCACCCGGCTTCAAATAAAAGCGGGGCTTCCACTACCACCAAACGCGCTTTACTTTTTTTAATTTGCGCGCGCACTTCTTTTAAGATAAGCGGATGTAAAATCTGCTCAATTTTCTTATGTTTAGGCCTGTTGTTAAAAACCAACGCTGCCAGTTGATACGTCTGTGCCGTTCCTACTGCGGCGTAAATTTTTTTACGCACGGCCGGGCAGGTGCGCAACTTTTGGGCGATTTCATCGCACGAAATGGTATCTGCCCCACACGCGGCAAAATACTTTAGCGCGGTGCTTTTTCCGCTAAGCATACTACCGCTTAACCCGATAATCCATTTAGATTTTACACGAGAATTTTTCATGAAATTTTTTCAAGTTCGTACCAGTTTTTTCCGGCCTTGGCACTTACCAAAAGCGGCACACGTAGCTTAACCGCATTTTGCATTAACTCTTTAATCTGCGCGGTGCGCGTTGCCAGTCCTTCTTGCGGCAATTCAAATATCAGCTCGTCATGCACTTGCATAATCATATGCACATTTGTACCGCGCAAGGCATTAAACACATCAATCATGGCTTTTTTAATAATATCGGCCGAGCCGCCTTGTACAATGGTGTTAATCGCGGCGCGCTGGGCAAACGAAGCCATCGAGCCAATCCCCATATTAAACTCGGGCAAATACCGCACATGACCGAGCATTGTTTTGACATATCCGTTTTGGCGGGCGAGTGCGATATTTTTATCAATCCATTCACGCACTACGCGGTAATTCTTAAAATAATTGTCGATGTATTCTTTTGCTTCACGTAAAGATATGCCAAGTGATTGGGACAGACCCATCGGACCCTGCCCATATATGATACCAAAATTAATGGCCTTTGCGCTAGAGCGCATTTCGGGAGTGACCATTAAGGGCATCACGCCAAAGACTTGCGCGGCGGTTTGCGTGTGAATATCCCCCCCTTCTAAAAACGAGTCAATTAGCACGGGGTCTTGGCTTTCGTGCGCCAACACGCGCAAATCAATTTGCGAGTAGTCCACACTCAGCATTACGTTGCCCGGCGCAGCACAAAACGCGCGGCGCAGTTGGCGGCCCTTTTCGGTACGCACGGGAATATTTTGCAAATTGGGGCTGGAGCTGGAAAGCCGCCCGGTCACCGTTCCGGTTTGATCTAGATACGAGTGCACCACATTATTTTCATCCGCAAGGAGCAGTAAATTATCCACGTAGGTTGATTTTAGTTTACTGCTGGCGCGGTAATCCAAAATGGTACGCGCGATGGGATACGCGTCGGCAATTTCTTCCAGCACGCTCTCATCGGTAGAATAGCCGGTTTTAGTTTTGCGCACGGGCGGAATTTTCATCTCTTCAAATAAAAGCGCGCCCAGTTGTTTGGGGGAATTAATGTTGACCGCGTGGCCGGCTTGCGCGTCCACAGACGCCTGGCACTCTTGCATTTCCTGCTCCAAGAGCACCTTAAAACTCTCTAACCAGCCCGGGTCAATGCGAAGCCCTTTCCACTCCATATCTGCCAGCACCATCATCAAGGGAAGTTCAAGCGTTTGATACAGTTCATACTGCCCGCTTTTTTTCAGTTCGGCCGTTAATTTTTCCTGCAGCGGCCAAATATATTGATTATACGTGCTAAGTAGCGCCGCGGGATCTTCTTCGCTAATGGTGGCCGAGAAATACTGCGCACACGCTCCGCCAAAACTCAAATCGCCCGACGGGTCCAAGAGATATTTTGCCAATCGCCCGTCAAAACAATTCAAAAAGTGTCCCTCTAAATTAAGGTCCAGCAAACGCAAGGTAAGTTTCAAATCGTATCCGATTTTTTCAATCGCATCATTTAAAAAAATTTCCTTAAGCGTGCTCAATTCCCAGGGTTGAATTTCGGCAATAGGCACAAGGGCCGCTTCTTTTGCGTTCAAACCTACTACCATCAGTTCGTCATCGGCATGCACAAACACACGCGGGGCACTTTGCGCCCGCTTTAACGCATCACTTAGCGCCAATTTTTGCACGGGCGCGGGGGCTTGAAACAACGCAGGCGCTGGCGCGGCGGCGGGTACAAGATCGAGTAAATTTTTAAATTCGTATTGCGCAAATAATTTGCTTAGTGCAGCCCGGTCCGCCAAGTGCACGCGGTAATCGTCAAGCACAAAAGGCATGGCCAGCGTGTGGTCAAACACCACCAGTTGTTTGGATAAAAGCGCGCTTCCTTCGCCATTGAGTAATTTTTGGGTAAGCTGCGGCCTAATTTGTGGATCGCCGTTGTGCGCGGCACGCAAAATATCTTCCAGGTGACCGAATTTGTTAATTAACTCCACCGCGCTTTTGGGGCCGATTCCCGCCGCACCGGGCACATTGTCCGAAGCGTCGCCCACCAGCGCAAAATAATCCGGCAGAAATTGCGGAGCCACGCCAAATTTTTCCATCGCGGCTTGCGGCCCTTTGATGGCATCCTTGCCCGAGGGCCAAATAGAAATCCACTCGTTCAGAAATTGATAAACGTCTTTATCGGTAGTGACTAGCGCACTGGGCACTTGCGCTTTAGCAGCCTCACGCGCCAAAAACGCCATCAGGTCATCGGCTTCAATGCCGTTTTGCGCTACGACGGTTAACCCCAGCTGCGCGACCAACTCGCGCGCAAGTTGCAACTGTCGCACCAGCGCCTCATCGGGCGCGGCGCGGTTGGCTTTGTAAGCGGGCAAGAGCGCTTTGCGCCGGGCACAACCGCCGGGCGAATCAAAACACACCGCCACATAGTCGGGGTGCTGGGTGTTGAGCATTTTTAGAATCCAACGCAAAAACCCATACAGTGCCCCTACTTCCAGCCCGGTGGAAGTAGACAGTTTTGGCAACGCATGATAATTGCGGTGCAAAAAGTTATGGGCATCTACCAAATAAAACTGTGGCGTAGGTTGTGTCATATATATAAGGAAAGGAAAAAAGAATTTCCCGCCGTGGCTCTCACAGCGGGAAGTAGAAAGTTAGTTAAGCAACGCGTCTAGTTTAGCGGCCAGGGCATCTTTGGACTGCAACCCCGTGGCTTGAAATACAATTTGCCCGTTCTTAAACGCGATGAGCGTAGGCACGGATGAAATTTGATATTTCCCTGCGGTATTCATTCCTTGGTCCACATCCAGCTTGCAGACTTTTACTTTGCCGGCGTATTCATTTGCTAATTCTTCCACCACCGGGGCCAACATCCGGCACGGTCCGCACCAGGTAGCCCAAAAGTCCACCAGCACGGGCTCTTTGGCATTTAATACTTCTTCTTCGAAATTTGCATCTGTTAAAATTACTTCACTCATAACTACCTCACTACAAGTTTATAGAGACAGTATAGCAAAAACGAGCCAATTTTGTGCAATCAAATTTTTTGGGGGCGGGATTTCAATTTCTTATCTTTCCGGTTGCAAAGTATTGTACAATAGATAAAGAGGAACGTGCTATGAAAGAAAAGGTATTCTGTGTGGTTACGCCCGCTGCACGCGTGTATTACAAAGCCACCCCCGTTGCCAAAGAATTTTTGGATAAAGATAAAAACGTCGTCAACATGACCGGGCAAATCCCGGACGGAACCGTGGCAGAATTTTCGGTTACTTCCGTAACTACTAAAAACTTTGAAAACGGAAAGCTGCACGGCAAGTTGGAGATTATCGACCTGACAGATCAAACCGTTACATTTAGCGAAGAATACGAACACGGCCAACTCGTACACGTGACCGAACAGACCATTCCTCCCGTTGCCCCGGCCGTACAAGAAGATAAAGCCACCCCCGTTTATCCCGGCCCTGTGATGAAAACGTCCTCGGACTTACGCGCTTTTTATGTGGACGGAAAACAAGTAGCCCAGGAAACGCTCTCTTCCAACGGGGCCACGCTGGAGTTACTGGGTGACATTCCCGACGGAGAAATCAAAGAGTTTACCGAAAACGGCAAATTAAAGACCGAAGCCGTCTATAAAAACAACAAACTAAACGGCCAGTTGGTACGCTACACGGACGATGGCAAATTGCTATGCAAGGAAACGTACGAAAACGGCATCCTAAAGGGGCCGGCCGAATATTATTCGTACCGCAAAGATGATTTTTTGTGCACACGGTGCAATTATAAAAATGCAGTGCTCGACGGGGAATTAACCCTCTCGCAAGCAAACGGCACCCTGCGCGAGCGGGCCCTCTACACCAAAGGCCGTCTGCACGGGCCACGCACAACCTTTTATTCCACCGGCGATAAAGAAGCCATCGAAACCTGGAGCGAGGGCAAACTGCAAGGGGAACGCACGCTTTTCTTCCCCACCGGGCAAGTGTGGTGTAAGGAGAATTACCGCAACGGCCGTTTGGACGGGGAACGTACCGAGTTTTACATCCATCAAAAACCGCGCTTACAAGAATTCTATTCGGAAGGACTGCTCGATGGAAAACGTGCCATGTATGATGAACAGGGCCACTTGCTCACCAGCGAGGAATATCACTGGGGAAATATCGTGCACGACACAGAGTCGAGTTCACTATGAGACGCACACGTTTCTGCCCTGCAAAGGTAAATTTATTTCTAGAAGTTACCGGCAAACGCCCTAACGGATACCACGAATTGTCCACCCTGTTTGCCAAGATCGACTTGGGCGATTGGGTGACGGTGGATGTGACCCCTGCCAAAAAAACTTCTATCTCGCTGCAAGTGACCGGGCCGCGGCGGGCGGGTATTCCCGCCAATGCGCACAACCTGGTATGCAAAGCCGCGCAAGCTTTTTTAGATTACTACTGTTTGCAAGCGCACATCCAACTCAAACTGGATAAACACGTCCCCACCGGGGCCGGGCTGGGGGGCGGATCTTCCGACGCGGCCGGAGTGCTGCTGTGTCTGTGCGATATCTTTGCCAAAGATCCTTTTGAACTGCTGGAAACGGCCGCTCAACTGGGGGCCGACGTTCCCCTCTTTCTTTACCCGCAGACCTTTTTAAAAGGGGAAGGCATTGGCGAGAAATTAACCCCGCTTCCCGCGGCAGACTCTTTGCCTTATTTATTGCTGATTTATCCTTGCACGGCGGTATCTACCAAGCAAGTGTTTGCGCGCATGCACGTTGCGTCCTCGGCAGATATATTGACAAATACCACTAAATTAGATAAACTAATGGATGCCGTTAGGAAAGGGCTCCCCGCCAAAGAATGGGGGCCGTTGCTCTTTAATAGATTGGAAGAATTTGTTCTCCCGTTTGAGCCTTGCATCTTGGAAACGCTACGTCTGCTACAACAGGCAAACGAAGGAACAGGTATTATGTCTGGTTCGGGTTCTACCGTGTTTACATTAGTTGGCACTAAACAACATGTGCAAGAACTTGCAGCAAAACTGCAACATGCAAAGAGGCTGGTTTTCCCGGTTTCTTTTTACAGAGGACCAACAGATGCAGATTACGGAGATAAAAGTTCATCTCATGGATGAAGAACGCCTTAAAGCGTTTGTGAGTGTAACGTTTGATAATTGCTTTGCGGTGCGCAATATGAAAGTAGTAGAAGGGCAAAACGGACTGATGTTGTGTATGCCCTCGCGCAAAACGGCAGATGAAACCCATAAAGATTTAGCGCATCCAATCACGCAGGAATTTCGCCGTTACTTGGAAGAACACATCCTGCAGGCTTATTACAAAGAGCTCGGTAAACGCGAGCAATTAGTAGCAGCCAATCAGACGTTTGTAAGATAACGATTTAATTCCGGATGGTGAAATGGTATCACTACTGGTTTTGGTCCAGTCATTCTAGGTTCGAGTCCTAGTCCGGAAACCAAATTAAAAAGCTCCCTTTTGGGAGCTTTTTAGTTTGGTGTCTTCGGACAGCAACACCCACTGCTGGGTGTTGCGTTAGGACTCGAAAGCCGCAGCGTTGTACGAGTTTTGCCACAGGCAAAGGCGAGTACCGCGAGGCGGGGTCGCGAGCGGCGAGGGTCAACGAGCCGACTTGTGACCGAGTCCCGGTGGTGTTGCGTTAGGACTCGAAAGCCGCAGCGTTGTACGAGTTTTGCCGAGTACTTGCTTAAGATCCCCCTTACGGGCACGCTACATGCACGCGCTGTTCAATGGGTAAGAACGTTTTGTCCGGTGCGTGTTCCGATAGCGCTACCCCAAAGGGCATTTGCGCAATCAACTTCCAATCCAACGGTATGTGGAATTGCCGGTGCACTTCCCAATCAATAAGCGGATTATAATGTTGCAAGCTGGCCCCCATCCCGTTTTCGGCTAGTGCGCTCCACACGGCAAACTCGGTCATAGCGTTGGCCTGATACGCCCAGCGCGGGAAATTATCTTTGTACGCCGGGAATTGCGCCTGCAAACTTTCCACCACGCTCCAATCTTCAAAGAATAAAATCGTGCCGTATGCCGCCGCGAAAGACGCCAATTTTTCCTCGGTCGGGACAAATTTCTCCGGCGGAATAATTGCTTGCAATTCGTGCTTAACAATCTGCCAAAACTGCCTGTGACGCGCGTCGCACAATAGCACCATGCGCGAGCTTTGGCTATTAAACGGGCTGGGCGTATGCAACACGCACGTTTGCAGCAGTTTGACCAGTTCCTCTTTGGGCAGCGTACTTTTATTGGTAAGATCATAGCGGCTGCGGCGCAGTTTGATTAGGTCCAAAAATTCGTGTTTCATAATTTTCCCCTCCTTGTGTGTAGAGTAGGATAGGAGTTTTAGTTTTCCCCGTCAAGCACGAAAAATTGATTAGATAGCGCCGCGATAAAACAAAATCTCATCCCGAGGGGTCGTTGCTCAGGATCTTCGATGCTCGTTGTTTCTGAAGTGGTGTAGATTCCCGGTTACGGCCCGCGGGAATGACACATTAATTTACCTAGTGAACAACAACGGTCTGGGTTTTCAATGAAAAATGCCCTAATTCTAGGCGCGAACGAAGATTTACCAAGTTTTCAGATTTGCGCCTAGGTAAGGCCGCAAGTTGAACGTGGCGTACGTCTGCAAGACAACGCGCAGCGTTGCAGGTACGCGAGTGAAAGTCGGCCTTAGATAGGCCAAATGTGGAAACCGCAACTTTGAAAGAAAAAACTCTACCCCCGGCGGGAGTTGAACTCGCAACCTCTTCCTTAGGACGGAATCGCTCTATCCAATTGAGCTACGGGGGCGTAAATTAACGTCTTTTGGCGGTTTTTTTGGCTGCCGGCTTGGCCGTTGATTTTTTAGCGGCTTTCTTAGCTGCGGCTTTCTTAGCTGCGGATTTTTTGGGACCGGCTTTTTTATCGCGGGCTTGCGCGGCTTTTTTCTTGGCCATTTGTTTCTTGGCCTGCTCTACTTTGTGGCGGATGAATTTAGCCAAGGGGCTTTCTTCTTCGTCGCCCAAGATATTGGTGGTAACTTGCTTACGCAAGTCAATATGGAATTTGGTGGTGCGGTAATTTTCTTCTTTCTCTTCCACATCAAAAATACCCGCGCGCAGCGCAGCTTGGCGCAAAATGCGTATAGCGCGGTCTTCGATTTGGCGCACCCGCTCGCGCGAGAGACCCATAATGTCAGCTACTTCGCCCAAGGTTTTGGGGGTATTGTCGTCCAGCCCGTAGCGCAACCCGATGACAGTGCGGTCGCGCTCGTCCAAATTATCCAGGCTTTCTTTCAAATTGGTTTGGCCTTCGCTATTGACAAATACGTCGTGCGGGTTGCCTTTTCCGTCGTCGCTGATCATTTCTTCCAGCGTCATTTCGTCTTCTTCGCCTACGATGGCGGTAAGTGAATCCACCCCGTGGGCCGCATCCAACGTCTCGATGATTGTTTTTACTTGGCGGGCGGTTAAATTCAGTTCGTCGGCCATTTCCCGCAAAGACGGGTCGCGCCCGTTTACTTCTTTAAGTTCGTTCCACGCGCGAAACCATTTTTTAAGTTTCAGCCACGCGTGCGAGGGAATTTTAATTGTGCCGGATTGTTCTTCGATAAACTTGCGGATATATTGTTCAATCCAGTAAATCGCATAGGTAGAGAAACGATACCCTTTTTGCGGATCAAAGCGCTCGATGGCTTGCATCAGCCCCAAGTTTCCTTCTTCTACTAAGTCCATCAGTTCCATGCCGGGGCGCAAAAACCGTTTTGCCGTAGGAATGACCAAACGCAGGTGCATTTCCATTACGCGTTGCTTGGCTTGCGCGTCGCCTTTTTTTACCCGTTTCCACAACTTGGCCATTTCTTCGCGGTCGATTTCCTTGGAGAGCTGGCTTAAATTTTTAAAATATTCACTGGCACTATCTAGTTCTGTGTAATCCATAGTAGTATTATCCTAGCAAATTAAAAGCAACTATTTCTTAAGTTGCTCAAGCGCTTTGGCAAGCACTTGTTTTGCATCCCCCACAAAAGCATATTTGCACATATTGAAAATAGGTGCGTTGGCATCTTTGTTGATGCCGATAATCACTTCACTATGCTCAATTCCCACGGTGTGCTGCACCGCGCCGGAAATTCCACACGCGATGTAGAGTTTGCTGGAAATTGTCACGCCGCTTTGGCCGATTTGGTTTTCTTTGGGTTGCAGTCCCATATCAATCGCCGCACGGGAAGCCCCCACCTTGCCGCCGAGTTTAGCGGCTAACTTATTAAGCAAATCAAACCCCGCCTGGTCTTTCATCCCGCGTCCACCGGCAAGAACGACTTCGGCTTCGTCCAACTGTTGCGCGGTAGATACCGGGTCCATGTGTGTTTGCAGTACGCGCACCTTACCGGCTTCCACCGGCACGGGGATCGTCTCGCTAATCAGTTGCGCCATGCGTCCGGCGGTGGTAACCACTTTCTTAAACACATTGGGGCGCACGGTGGCCATTTGCGGGCGGTAACCCGGGCATTTGATATCAGCTAAAATGTTTCCGCCAAAGGCCGGGCGGGTTTGAATTAAATTGCCCTCTTTGACAGACAAGTTGGTACAGTCGGCCGTTAAACCCACAAAGAGTTCCGAAGAAATACGCGGGGATAAATCGCGCCCGATATACGTAGACGGAAACAACACCGCGCTGGGCGTATATTTTTTGATGAGCGTAACCATCGCGTTGGCATACGCGAGCGTATTGTACGTATGATACGCCGGGGAGCTGACGGCATAAATTTTATCGGTACCGTATTGCGAAAGTTCCGGCGCGTAGTTTTCTACATCCTCGCCGATAACCACCGCGCAAAGTTCCTCGCCTAATTGGTCGGCCAGTTCGCGCCCTTTGGATAGAAGTTCAAACCCCACCGGGCGTACTTTTTGCGTATGTCCGTCGTCGCTGATTTCAATAAACACCCACACGCCTTTGTAGGCGGAAATATCTTTTTTTACCGCCGGGGTCGTAGCCGCCGGCAAGCAAAGCGCATGCATCGGGCACACGCTCACGCACGAGCCGCACATCGTACACGCGGCCGAGGCCGTCGCTTTTCCGCCCACTACGGAGAGTGCCCCAAACGGACAAGCAGAAACACATTTGCCACATCCTACACAATTTTGAGCAATTTGAATCATTTGACAAAACTCTCCCTTTTCAAAATTTCCACCAGCTTGTTAGCTAGTTCCACCGAAGTGCCGGTAAACACTTCGCCTTTGGGGCGCCCGGCCGGCGGGAAGATGCGGTCCACCCGCGTGGGCGAACCGTTTAGCCCCAGCTTACTCGGGTCCGCGCCGATATCGGCCGCGGTCCACGTGGCGGTAGGTTTTGCTTGCGCGTTGTGCGCCGCTAAGAACGAAGGATACTTTGGCGCGTAATCTACCGGCATGGTCATGGTGACCAGCACGGGCATATCGGCCTGCAAAATTTGGTGGCCGCCTTCAATGAGTTTTTTGGCTACTACCTGGTTGCCGCTGGCGTCGACATGTTCACAAAACGTGATTTGCGGGATGTTGAGCTGGCGGGCAATCCCGGGGCCGGTCTGCGCGGTATCGCCGTCAATAGCCATCTGCCCGCAGAGAATTAAATCATACGCGCCGATTTTGCGGATGGCGGTTGCCAGCGCATAGGACGTGGCCCACGTATCCGAGCCGGCAAACGCGCGGTCGGAAAGTAAAATGCCTTCATCGGCTCCTAACGCCAGCGCAAGGCGCAACACCGCCATGGCTTGGTCGGGCCCCATGGAAAGCACGGTAACTTTCGCGCCGGTTTTGGCCTTAATCGCCAGGGCTTCTTCCAACGCAAAATGGTCGTAGGGGTTTAAAATGCTGGGCACGCCCGTGCGGATGAGCGTTCCGGTTTGGGGGTCCACTTTTACTTGGGTAGAATCGGGTACTTGTTTAATACATACAATAATGTTCATACACTTGTCCTATTTCTTAAAAATCTCCCGTAGTTTGCCGGACACTTGATCCATATCTTCAATCAGTCCGCGCATTTTTTCTTCAATGCCCACCAGGTTGACCGCTTGTGCCAGTTCTGCGGCGTTGAGGGTAGGGCAAGTGCCCAATATCAGGCGCAGCCCTTCGCTGGCTGTTTTGAACGCACTTTGCCGCGCATTGACGCGGGCCATGGTGCATAGCGTGGCCAGGTCAAAGCGGCTGCCTTCGGTCACAACGTTATTGGCACATTGGCGGGTGAAGATAGCGGCTACTTCCATTTCGCTGATGAGGTCACCCAGCATAAAGGTAACGTATTGATGGCGGGTCAGTTTATTGACGCGGCAATCTTCCAGCACGCGTGCCAAGGCCCGGTATCCCAGGGCTACGCTATCGGCGCCGACGTTGGGGTTTTGGGCGTGGATGGCGTCAAACTCGGCGGCTTGATTGATGTAATACTGACCGCGCGATTTTAAATGTTCCTGCCAGCGCCCGCGGAAAATCGTCATCTCTAAGACTTCGCTGGTCCCTTCGTAAATACAGGTAATTTTGACGTCGCGTTTAATCTTTTCTACGGCAAATTCTTTGGTATAGCCAAACCCGCCCATCGCTTGAATAGCGTCTTCGGCGGCTTTATTGCCCGACTCGGTAGCATAGAGCTTGGCAATCGCGCCTTCGGTGGCCAGGCCGTGGTTGTTGACTTCCAGCTGCTTGGCCGTCCAATCAATATACGCGCGCGCCGCTTCAAAACGCACATAATGCGGCGTGATGAGCTTTAGCATAAAGCCCTGTTTGTGCGATAGCGGCCCGCCGGCTTGGATACGCTGCCCGGCATACTCAAGGGCGGTTTCGACGGCTTCTTCGCCGCCGCCTAAGCCAAACGCCGCCACCATTAAACGCGTATAGCCAAATACGGCTTGCGCCTGTAAAAATCCTTGCCCTTCTCTTAGACCAATCAAATTCTCGGCCGGCACATAGACCTCATCAAACGCCAAGCCCGCGGTGTTGGACAGGCGGATGCCATGTTTGTCTTCGTGCGCGTCTTGCGTGAAACCGGGGGTGCCTTTCTCCACAATAAACCACGAGGGACCACCCGGCGCCAGCGCGAGCACCGTGTAAATATCGGCTACGCCGCCGTTGGAGATCCACATCTTGCTGCCGGTGATTTTGTAGCCCACTACTTTGCCGTCTTTGACGACATGCTCGGCACGGGTACGCAGGGAGACTAAATCGGACCCGGCGTCGGCTTCGGTCGCGGCGTAGGCCACGAGTTTATTTTCCTGGGCGATTTTTTTAAACCACTTGGCTTTCTGCTCGGGCGTGCCGCCTACGTTAATCGGGTCGCTTCCCAAAAACGTAGCAAATACGCCGGTGGCAATCCCCAGGTCAATGCGCGCGAGTTGTTCGCACACGCGGTAAATTTCGGTAGTCTGCCCGCTTAAGCCCCCGTATTCTTCGGGGATGAGCAAGAGGTGTACGCCCAACACATCGTGGTCATACATTTCTTTGAGGATTTCCAGCGGGATTTCGTTTTTTGCGTCGTGTTCGCGGATGAAGTTAAAGGAAATACGGTTTTTTGCATATTGGCGCAAACTGTCGAGCATAAGGTTGCGCGTCATCAAATCGTTTTTAGCCATGAGTAAGTCTCCCAAATAATATACGGATATTATAGCAAATTTAGAGGAACATCCGCACGCGCGCGGCGACGCGTACGAAACTTTCTTTACTTGGTTTCTTTTTTGCCAAACCCTCTACCCCTAGGCATTTAACTACTCTACTCCCAGTAAGAGCTATAGCAGCAATCATGTTCCCGCAAACAAGACCTAAAAGAGAACTGGCAAGATTTCGGTCTGTTCCTGTGTAGCTCGCTGTGGCATTTATCCGGTTTAGTAGTTGTAAGTAAAGAAAATACTTACTCGGGTTTCGCGGCGCAAAAAAGTGTGCGCGCCACGCACCCGGACTAAACCGGGGTTATTTATCAGCGTACGCAGTTACAAAGGTTCCCCGCTTGCGCAGGTATGCCTGTGGCGGAGTCGTGAGGGTAGCACGTTGCTCCGACCTCTGTAACTTGACTAGACACCAGTTCTAACACCCGTTGGTTTTACTCCTTTTGCTGGTTTAGAGTGTGTGAGGTAGGGGCACGCACTATTGGGGTGTTACAACAACAATTTGTAGGTAAACCCGGCGCGAGGACCGCACCGAATACTGTAGCTATATGTTAGTAAAGTATGTTAGCATTGTCAAGCATAAAAAGGGCCTATTTTGGGCCCAGGTGCCCCGCGCCCGGAAAGGGAAAGAGAGTGATATCCCAGGGAAACCACGCAATGTGTTGAGATGACCCGCGCTAGAAAAGAAAACGAGGGCAACAGACGGGAGAAACGCGCAAAACATTGAGATGACCCGCGCCAGAAAAGAGAACCGGGAAAAGAAGGAAAGGGCGCGCAGCGTTGTTCCGTGTCCCCCTTGTGGGGAAAATGCCCGACAAGGGCAAAAGGGGGTCAGTGCGTGTTCCGATGACCTGCGCCTAAGAGAGAGCGGGTAAAATAAAAACACGTCGTCATTCCCGCGGGCTGTAACCGGGAATCCCCACCTTGGGTTGTTCAAAGCGGAGGAGATCCCCGACAGCGACACTCGGGGATGACGTGTATTATTTTGTCATCCTGAGGGGCTGTTACTCAGAATCCCCACCGCTCACAAGTAGCACAAGTTTGCTATAATAAACGTATGAATTGTATATTTTGTGGTATAGCCGACGGCTCGGTCAAAAGCCAACTCATCTACGAAGATGAACACGTAGTCGCTTTCAAGGACTTAAACCCGCAAGCGCCCACGCATCTACTCATCATCCCGCGCAAACATATTGCGCGCCTATCGGAAGCAGACGAAAAAGACGCTGCTTTGTTGGGGCACATTTTGCTAGTGGCCAAGAAACTGGCCCAGCAGTTTGACCTCCAGGATTTCCGCCTGGTGACCAACAACGGCAAAGGCGCGGGGCAGAGCGTGGATCACCTGCACTTTCACATGATGGCGGGGCGGCGCTTTCTGTGGCCGGCCGGATAGAAACAATTTGTCATTCCCGCGGGCCATTACCGGGAAGCTCCCCCGCTCTTGTAAGCACTAAGGAGGAGATCCCCGATAAAAACACTCGGGGATGACGTTTCCCTTTAGGGTGCAACATTGCAACAGCCGTTAAATACTTCCTCTGTTTGGCCGTTTCGCAACAGCACCGGACCAACTTACAGTAGGCTGATTTTTCAGTTTTGAGCCAGCTTTGCCCCGTAAGTTGAGTGCAGCGTACGTCTACCGGACGGCGCAACGCGCCGCAAGTACGCAAGCGAAAGTCGGCGCAAAGGTGGCCAAAAATGGAAAATGGTTGCCGGGTAAGAGCGCCATATTGCAACAACCGTTAAATACGCTTGCGTTACGCGTTCAAATAATCTATAATATATGAGCTGTAATTTTGACCTATTGACCGTAGAAGGTGGTGAGAAACACAATGGTTTTTGTAAAAGTAAGAGATGCTGAACACCTCGAAGAAGCGATTAAACGCTTTAAACGCGAGTGCGAAAAGAACGGTATTTTGCGCGAGATTAAACGCCGCGAAACCTACACTCCGCCAAGCGTAAAACGCAAACTCAAATCCGAGGAAGCCCAGCGCCGCGCACGCCGCACCAAACGCCGCCGCTTTTAAGTTTCCAACTTCTCAGGCAATAGTCCTTGGAACATAGGGCTATTGCCTTATTTGCCTTTTAGTTTTAGGATGCACTTGTGCAGACAGATACACTAGAACAAATCAAGGACAAAATCGACATTGTAGAGTTAGTCCGTCAATACGTGCCCAATTTAAAGCGCGCGGGAAAACTCTACAAAGCGTGTTGTCCGTTTCATCACGAAAAAACCCCCTCGTTCACGTGCAGTAGCGAGAAGGGGCTTTACTATTGTTTTGGCTGCCAAGAGGGCGGAAACATTTTCAATTTTCTCATGAAGATAGAGAATTTGTCTTTCCGCGAGGCGCTGGAAAAACTGGCCGATATGGCCGGGGTGGAATTAGAGCCTGCCAAACTGCTCAGCGCCGATGAACAACGCCGCGTCAACACCCGCAAAGTGCTCGACTTCGCGCGCGCGTACTATCACAAGAATTTGCTTTCGCGCGCGGGCACGCAAGCGCGCACGTACGTCAAAAGCCGCAACCTGACTCAAGAAACGTGTGAACATTTTGAGCTGGGGTTATCGTTTGACACAGGCGCGTTGCAGAAGGCCGCCCAAGAAGCCGGCTTTACACTCGAAAATCTCAAAGATGCCGGGCTGTGCGTACAGACCGAGCGCGGCCTGCGCGAATATTTCCGCAACCGCCTCATCTTCCCCATTTGGAACCCACGCGGCGAAACGGTGGGTTTTGGCGGACGCATTTTGGGACAGGGCGAGCCGAAATATTTAAACTCCCCCGAAACGATTTTATTTAACAAGTCGCACGTTCTGTATGGCCTCAACTTCGCCGGGCCCGCCATGCGCAAAGCCGACCGCGCGGTTTTACTTGAAGGATACATGGACGTCATCGGCTGCCACCAGGCGGGGATAACGTACAGCGTCGCTCCGTTGGGGACCAGCTTTGGCGAAGACCACGCACGCTTGTTAAAACGCTACACGCAAAACATCATCGTGCTCTTTGACCCCGACGAGGCCGGCCTCAAAGCCGCCTTGCGCGCTGCGCTTATTTTGACCGAGCAGGGGTTGTTTGTTAAAGTAGCCACGCTGCCCGACGGCTTGGATCCCGACGAATATATCGCCCGGGACGGCAAAGAAAGTTTTGAAAAAATTTTAGACAACGCGCAAGAACTCATCGCCTTTGCCCTGCAGCGCCAGTTGGAAAAACATCCCGCGCCACTTTCGCCGCAGGCCAAAACGAATATCGTTACCGAGCTGACGCAAATAATCGCCAAACAGCCCGATAGCATTGTACGGCGCGAGTGGGTCAAATACGTGGCCGAAACGCTAAATATCGACGAGCCGTTAGTGCAACAACGCCTGGCGCAAACGTTCAAAGCCGCCACGCAAAGCCCCCGTTTTTCCGCGGCCCCGCAACACACTGTCGTGCGCGCAGACCAAGCCAGCACCTCCGTGTCGGCCGAAGAAGATTTGTTATCCTGGATATTAAAAAGCCCGCAGCATACCGTGTTATGCTCGCAACTTAGCGAGCAGGACTTTTCGTCCCCGACGCTGTGGGAACTTTTCCAGGCAATTGTAAAAACACACATGCAGTACCCGCAGGCGGATAACTTAACCGAACAGACCGCCCAGGCACTGCCCCAGCAAAAAAATGAAATCGTCAAGTTGGCCCTGCTGCCTACGCCCGACGATTTCGACCCCGCGCGCGACATTGCCGCCTGCGCGGCCAAACTGGAAAAGACCGGCTTGCAACGTCAGTTGCAGCGCCTGACCCAGCAAATGAAAACCTACGGGACGGGCAACGTGCCGCCGGACGTATTTCAAACATACATGCAGTTGCAGCAAAAATTAAAAAAATACCGGAGTTAGAAAGTATATGGCATCTGGAAATAAAGCGTTAAAAGATTTAGTAGAAGAAGGAAAAGAAAGCGGGTTTCTGTCCATTGACGACTTAAACCGCTCCTTTGCCGCGGCCGATATGAGTGCCGAAGATGTGGAAGGAGTGATGGGCACGCTCGATGATTTGGGCATCCAAGTAGTGGACCAAAAGAAATTCAAAGAGAGTGAAAAAGAAACCATCAGCGAAGATTGGAGCTCGCTTACCTCGGCGGCAGGGTTGGACGTATCTAACTCGATCCGGATGTATCTGTCTGAAATGGGGCGCGTGCCGCTCTTATCGCGCGACGAAGAAATCACGTTAGCGCGCAACATCCGCGAGCGCGAAAAAGAACTGCGCAAACTGGTGCTGGAATCTCCCATTACCATGCGCGAAATCTGCAACTGGGAAGAATTAGTCGACCAGGAAGAAATGACTACCAAAGAGCTCATGCCCCGCGGCAAACGCACCACGCGCGAGCTCAACAACATGCGCCGCAAACTCAAAGAAGCCGCGCAGTTTATCGGCAAGCGCGAAAAAGAAATTTCCAAACTCATGCTGGAAATCCGCTCCGAGCACATCAGCGAAAAACGCCGCAACCGCTGCATTGATATGCTGCAAGACAAGCAAAAAGAAGTCGTCACGCGCATTAACAAATTAAACCTCAACCAAAACAAAATCAAACGTTTGACCAACAAGATTAAAAACTTGGCCGACCGTCTGCGCGAAACTTCCAACGACATGCAACGCTTTGACGAGTTTTTCGGGCCGTATGCACAAGTCAAAAAACTGGTCAACGATTTGAAGAACAAAAAAATCACCGAGCGTGCTTTCAAGAAAGCGACGAAATTTTCACTCGACGAATTGGAGCGCGCCCTGGCCAACATTAACGGCATCCGCCGCCGCCACGACCAAATGCTTGAAACGCTGCCCATGAGCGAAAAAGAATTTTTGGCCTTCAACGACCGCATTGTGTTCTTTGAGAATATGATTTTGCAAGATAAACTCAAACTCATCAAAGCCAACTTGCGCCTGGTGGTATCTATCGCCAAAAAGCACGTCAACTCCAACCTCGAGCTTTCCGACCTTATCCAAGAAGGCGGCCTGGGGCTGATGAAAGCCGTGGAAAAATTTGAATATAAACGCGGGTTTAAGTTCTCTACTTATGCTACCTGGTGGATCCGCCAGAGCATCAACCGCGCCATCGCCGACCAAGCCAACACCATCCGCATCCCGGTGCACATGAAAGAGCTTGTTTCCAAACTCACCAAAGTCACTAACAAGTTCCGCCAAGAACACGGCTGCGAGCCGACGATTGAGGATTACGCCAAGTCGCTGCATTTATCGGTAGAGAAAGTAAAAAGTGTCTTGAAAATCATGCAGGACCCGATCTCTCTGTCCACGCCTATCGGCGAGGATGAAGACTCCAACTTGGAAGACTTTATCGAAGATAAAAGCGGCCCCAACCCCACGACCGCCGCGGTCGATTTCTTGCGCAAGCAGGAAGTGGCCGACGTATTGGCAACCCTTTCCGAGCGCGAAGCTAAAATCATTAGTTTGCGCTTTGGGATTGACTCGGGCTATCCGCGCACGCTTGAAGAAGTGGGCAAGATGTTCAACGTAACCCGCGAGCGTGTGCGCCAAATTGAAGCCAAGGCCATCCGCAAGTTGCGCCACCCCAGCCGGACCAAAATGCTCAAAGATTATCAAGGCTAAAAAATACAAAACACAAACCCCCGGCGCTAAACCGGGGTTTTTTTAGTGGGAACATAACGTGTCATTCCCGCGGGCTAAAATCAACGTGTCATCCTGGGGAGTTGTTGCAATAAATAAGCTGTCATTCCCGAAATTTGTAATCGGGAATCTCCACCTCTCCAAAAACGCAAGGAGGAGATCTCCGATAAAAGCACTCGGAGATGACGACTTTTTAAGAAAAACAAGCAAACAAAACCCCCGGGCGATAAACTCGGGGGGTTTTAAAAGCTAACTAACTATTATCTTGCGGAAACCTGTGCTTGGGCCCAGCGGATAAACTCGGCCACTTTGTGTTCTTCCCGTTGTTTAGCTATGTTCTGTTCCACGTAAGCTTCGAGCGCGGTTCCCTCCTCTTGTTTAGGAGTAGTCGCCCTGTGACTTTTCGTTTTAGCCTTCTTCCCTCCTTTTTTGAGAGAATTCTTTTTGCC
>CADBYN010000005.1 GCA_902798835.1 Candidatus Avelusimicrobium bubulum
AGCGACTGTGACTAGAGAAATAGTTGCTATGGTGTCCGAAAAGACCGGGTATCCCGAGGATATGTTAGAGTTGGATTTAGACATGGAAGCGGACCTGGGAATTGACACGGTCAAACAGGCTGAGATGTTTGCAGCCATGCAAGAACGTTACGGTATTGCCCAGCAAGAAGGGATCCAGCTTAAAGACTACCCGACCATCCGCCATTGCATTAAGTTTGTACTCACCAATGCGGGTAAACCTGCCGCTGTCGTACAAGCCGCGCAAGTTGCGCCCGCACCCGTGGATCAACCTGCTCCTCAACCGCAAGTTGCGCCCGTTGCACAACCGGCCCCGGTGGTAACCCCGGCTCCTGTACAACCTGCGCCTGTACAAGCAGCTTCTGCCAAAGCATTGGATGAAGCAACGGTTACCAAAGAGGTAGTTGCTATGGTAGCCGAGAAAACGGGCTACCCCGAAGATATGTTGGAGTTAGACTTGGATATGGAAGCGGACCTGGGAATTGACACGGTCAAACAGGCTGAGATGTTTGCTACGATGCGCGATCACTACGGCATTGCGCAACAAGAAGGGATCCAATTAAAAGATTATCCGACCATCCGCCATTGTATTCAATTTGTGCTTGCCAATGCGGGTAAACCGGCAGCAGCCCCTCAACCTGCGCAAGTTGCCCCTGCGCCCGCAGCTCAACCTACGTCGCAACCGCAAGTTGCGCCCGCGCCTGTTGTGCCTGCAAAGGAAGAAGTCCGGCCTAGCCAAGTGTTGCCGGAACAGAAACCTGTTTCCCAACCGACCCCGATTGCAGCCGAGCATGTGGGGCCGCGAACGGATGACAACGTTGCACCCATCGCTCAACCGGGTACTTCGTTAGCGGAACGTCCGGAGCGCGAAGGATATCAAGGCGAGCATTGCCACGAGAAGAAATTGCGTTTTGTCACTACGGTGGCCGATGCACCGCTCTCGCAGCGTCAAGAACGTCGGTTATCTAAAGATCGCACGGTGCTCATTTTTGCAGACAACTCCCAACTTATCAAAGCATATCAAGAAGAATGCAAAGAGCTGGGTGTAAAATATCACGTGTTTACTACACTTAAAACACGTAGTAAAAACACAACCATTATGAATTGGGAATCTTATGAGGAAACGGAATCTGCGCTTAAAGCTTACGCGCAGGAAGATCCCAATGTGCAGGGTATCGTGTACCTCCTCGGGGCCACGGTCCGGAAATTTGATAAAAAACTCAGCCCGCATAACGAATTGACCAAATACGTCATGCCGCTGTTTATTGCATTGCGCGTATTTGAAAAAGCACTTGCTAACCGCAGCGATGCGGATACGTTCTTTGCCGTCAACACCAAGATAGATGGTAACTTCGGTTATTTCACCAAGGACGAATTGAACCCCATTGTGGGCGCATTATGTGGCGGAACGACTTGTTTCCGCAAGGACGTTTACGAACGTACGGGAGCGGTGAGCAAACTTATGGATTTTGAATCTACCGCCACCCCCGACGAAATGGCTCAAACCACAATGGAAGAAGTTCTCCACGGGGATATGCGCCTAATGATTGGTACGCGCAGTGGGGTACGTTCAACGCTCCTGTTTGTGCCTACGCGTTTAGATCGTCGCGTTAAACATCACGATTTGGCGGGTAAAACGATTATCTTTACCGGTTCGGGCCGCGGGATTGGGGCGATGCTTTCTCAAAAGATTGCTGCCCAGTATCACAGCAAAATCATTGTCTTGGATATTATTGAAATCCAAGAAAAAACGCCGTTGTGGGCTTCGATGAATGAAGCAGAACTGGCCGCCCTCAAAAAGCAGATGTGGGAAGACTTGAAAGCCGACCCCACGCAAAGAGCCACGCCGGTACTTTTGGAACGTGCTTTTGGCCGTGTGAAAGATTCTATTACGCTTTACAATAACTTGCAAAAACTGCGCGAGTTAGGTAGCGAAGTGGAATATTACCACTGTGACGTGTTGAATAGTGCCATGGTCAAAGAAGTTTGCACCAAGATCAAAGCCAAAAACGGGCGCGTGGACGGGCTTATCCACTTCGCGGGATTGGAACGTTCCAAGCTCATCTACGATAAAGATCCGGCTGAATACTATCGTATTTTTGATGTGAAAGCCACCAGCTTTGGATCGTTCTTAGTCAATAACATTGTGCGTGATGACGGTTTCTTCGCTTTTGCCTCATCTATTGCCGGTAAGTTTGGCAACTTAGGGCAGAGCGATTACGCCAGCGCCAATGATTACTTAGCAAAATCTTCTTTGAGTCTGACCAATCAAGGATATCGCTCGGTCAGTATTGCCATGAGTGCCTACAAGAATGTGGGTATGGGCGTGCGTGCGGGGGTGGAAACCTTCTTGCGTACCAACGGAGTGGACTTTGTCGATCCCGAAGACGGCATGCAAATTTTCTTAGATGAAATTGTATATGGCCAAGTGCCCGAGATTATTCTCACAGGTTCATTGGGACGTTTGGATTGGGATCATCAATTAAAAATTGACTGGGATGAAGCGGGTGCTCCGGCTAGTTCAGATTCCCGCAATAATAACACTCCCAAAGGGGGAAATCCGGCTGTGGTGACTCCAACGGTCGCGCCTGCTCCGGCGGCCAAACCCGCCACGCAAGCAGCGCCCAAAGTTGCTCCGGCTCCTCGCGTAGTTCCCAAAGCGACAACGGCTACCCCGGGTCCGGACGCTTCCAAAGCCACGCACTTTTTGGGAACTATCCAATCGTTGGTAAAAGATACAGAAATTCACGTGGAGAAGGAGTTTAATTTAACTTCCGATCCGTATTTGGCCGACCATGCCATCGAAGGTACGCCGTATGTGCCGGGCGTGATGGGCTTAGAGACGTTTTTTGAAACTTCTACCGCTTTGACGGGCGAAGTGACCAAAGCCCTTAAAGATGTGCATTTCTACCTGCCTATTAAACTTCTTCGCAATCGTCCGCAAGCGGTGCGTGTGATTGGCAAAGCCGTAGGCGATAATGTAGAAATGGAAATCGAGTCCGACTTTATCAATAGTAAGGGCGTGAAGATGGGCAATACCCGCCGCCATTTTACCGCTAAAAAGATGACGGACTTTACCTCTACTTGGGATCAAGTCAAAGCGCAAGCGATGAGCGGCTTGGAAGCACCTTTACAAGTAACCGCTGCGGAGATTTACCAAAAATATTTCCACGGTCCGTCTTTTCAAGTGTTGGGCGGTATTATCCGTGTAAACGAGCAAGAGTCGCTGGCGGTTTACAACACCGCGCCGGCTCCGCAATGGACGGATGGCCCGCGCACGCTCCTGGCCAACCCGATGCTTATTGAAGCGGCGTTCCAATGCTGCGGATTTGAGGATATGACCATAGCGCGCAAAATGACTTTGCCGGACGGTATCGGCGAAGTAGCGGTACTCAATAACCAGTTGCCGCCTGCCCGGTTATATCTCTATGGAGTAAACAAAGGCACCACGGCTGACGGAAAAACCTTGCATGATGCCTACGTGTTTGATGCACAAGGCAATGTGTGGGTGGAAATCCACGGTTATCGGGCCATTGGGCAATAATGGCGTATCAATTAGAAGTAGTAGATTTACAAACCTTGCCCCCGGCTACCTCGGTACTTAGTGAACGGGAAAATGCATTTTTTCAAACGCTCAAACTTCCCAAACGCAAAACTGAGTGGCTTGGGGGCAGGTTGGCATTAAAGCGCGTAGTCAGTGCACACGTTCGTCTGCCCATCCAAGCTATTGAAATTCTTCCACATGCCGAAAACGGCAAGCCGCAACTGCTTATTGGGGGGGAACGCAGCATGCTGCCTTTTAGCATTACGCATAGTAATGGATATGCCGTTGCCGCTATTGCTCCGCAAGCGCAATACATTGGTATTGATTTGGAAAAAATTGCTCCGCGCATTAACGCGTGGAAGACAGATTTTTTTCATCCTACCGAGCTGACCGGCGAAGGGGATGAATTCCTTACCACGTTATGGACACAAAAGGAAGCGATAGTCAAACTATTGGGCACGGGGTTGGCGATTAACAGCTTTGAGGTGCGGTGCGTAAATGGAACCCCGCAATTTTTTGGCCGCGCGTTGCAGATCTACCAAAGCCTGGGCTCCCCGGCAATTACCTTAGAAACCCGTACCCTTCTGGAAGGCTTTGCTTTTAGCGTAGCAGTAGGTAACTAGGCCCTAAAAATGGTAAAATATATCTATACGGAGGGACTATGAACGAATTATTTGAAGACCCTAGATTAGACAAACCTTCTAATGAGCCGGCTCCGCAGAGTTTGGCTAAATTCCGCCAAATTTTTCAAGATGCGCTTAAAGGTGCCGGGGAAGAACGTGTCAAAGCCCAGCACGACAAAGGCAAGATGACCGCCCGCGAACGTATCTCCTACCTTTTAGACAAAGACAGTTTTATTGAAATTAAGAGCTTGATGGAAAGCTCGTGTAGTGACTTTGGAATCAAAGATAAACACATCAAAGGCGACGGTGTTATTACCGGGTTTGGGCGTATCAACGGGCGCGAAGTAGCCCTCTACGCGCAAGATTTTACGCAACTGGGCGGCTCTTTAGGGCTTGCTCACGCGCAGAAAATCGCCACGTTGATGGACCGTGCCATTGACGCCAAGATTCCCGTGATCGGTCTGTTGGACTCCGGCGGGGCACGTATTCAAGAAGGAGTGGACAGCTTAAACGGTTTTGGCGAAATTTTTTACCGCAATGTAAAAGCTTCCGGCGTAATTCCGCAGATTTCTATCATCCTGGGTCCGTGTGCAGGGGGGGCGGCTTATTCCCCGGCACTAACGGACTTTATCTTTATGGTGGAAGGTATCAGCCATATGTTCATCACGGGGCCGAGTGCCGTAAAAGCAGCCACCGGCGAAGAAGTGGACTTTGATACGTTGGGCGGCAGTGTTCCCCATAGCGAAAAAAGCGGTGTGTGCCAATTTGTGGCCAAAAGTGAGCAGGATTGTTTCCGCCAAGTGCGCGAACTCTTGTCGTTCTTGCCGCAAAACTGTGAAGAGAACCCGCCCTTGCAAACTACCAGCGATTTAGTCAGCCGCCAAGTTTCCGTTTTAGAGCGTGTGTGTGAGATGGATCCCAAGAAACCATTTCGCGTCCAGCACGTTATTTGGCGTTTAGCTGATGATTTTGGATTTTTTGAAATTCACCAAAATTTTGCTAAAAATATCGTGATCGGCTTTATCCGTTTAGGCGGCCGCGTGGTGGGGGTAGTGGCGAACAACCCTGCCGTGATGGGCGGCGCATTAGATTGTGATGCCAGCGACAAAGCCGCGCGCTTTATCCGGTTCTTAAATGCGTTTAATATTCCGCTCTTAACGCTTGTGGATACGGGCGGATATTTGCCGGGCGTAACGCAAGAACATGGCGGCATTATCCGTCACGGGGCCAAACTGCTTTATGCCTATGCGGAGGCTTCTATTCCCAAGGTAACGCTTGTGCTGCGCAAAGCGTACGGTGGAGCGTATATTGCTATGGGATCTAGATTTTTGCGAGGGGACTTTAACTTTGCATTTCCGTCGGCAGAGATTGCGGTCATGGGGCCGCGCGGCGCGGTGGAAATTTTGTATTCGCGTGATTTAAAGAAAGAAACCGACGAAGCAAAAAAAGAGGAGCTCAAACAAAAGATGACCAAAGAGTACTCCGACAAGTTTGCCTCGCCGTATCAGGCCGCCACAAACGGATCGATTGACGAGGTCATTGAGCCGGCCCAAGCGCGCCAAAAAATTATTCGCGCGTTTGAAGTGTTGGCAAGAAAACGGGATCCGAAGAAAAATCCCCGCAACGGAAATATTCCATTATAAGGAGCGTTAGTTATGAAAAAAATGATGTTTGTTTTGGGCGCTGCTTTGTTTTTGGGCGCTTGTGCCACACCTAGCACGGAAGTAGGCGTTGCCTTATTTAACGATACAGTGCAACCGCTCATGGTTACCGGTAACAGCGGGGCCACTAAAGTAGGCCGTGCCTGTGCCAAAAATTATCTGGGGTTAGTCATTACGGGTGATATGTCCGTAGAAGCCGCCAAGAAGGATGGCAAAATTACGCAAGTGACTTCTATTGATAAAGAAGTAAAGAGCTATGCTATCTATGCAGAGGTCTGCACGGTAGTAAGAGGAAAATAATTCCTTGTTGTACTTTTCATTATAAAAGCCCCCGGTTTTGCCGGGGGCTTTTGAATTGTATCGTCTTTATTTAACGATGATTTTTATCAATCATTTCTTGCAGTTTGGCATTAAACTCATCGGATTTCAACAACGTTTCCAGCGTCATCGGCATACGGTAGCGCCAATAATGCTTGGGGTTTGCCGGCACGTTAATGCGTTCCTCTTGCGGGTCTTTGCCACGCAGGGTTTCATCCATGCCGGTTAAGTCTTGCAGCCCAATCAGAGTAAGCATAGAAGGGCTCGCCAAATGCATGCGCAGAATTTTTGTGCAAATTTCCGTGTCCGCTTCTTTGGGCGCGGTACCTTTTTTCCCGAGCACATTGTTGTAGAACTTTTGTGTGCGGGCCGGATCTTCCTGCCACCAAGCGCGCAGCACGGACATATCATGCGTAGAAGGCGTAGCCACCGAGAGATACGGATATTTTTTAATATCGTCAAACGCCGCCCCTAATTGCTTGGGCATACGTTGTATCTCCAGTGACAAGAGTTGCAATTTCTGCATAACGGGTTTAACACAATCAGGGATCATCCCCAAGTCTTCCGCACAAGCTAGCATGCGGGTGGCTTGTGTTAAGCCGGGCAGCTTCTTAAGTGCTTCTTTGGCCCAAAAGTCATTGTGGCGCGTAAAGAAGTAATACTCATAAATACGCTTAAAAGCTGCTTGTTCTTCGGCGGATAAGGACTTAAAATATCCGTCGTTAAGTGCCGCAATACGCGGGTGATATTTGGACGGATTGGTATTGTCCGGCACAAATAACACGTTGGATATTAAGGCAAACAGTCCTTTCTTAAGCGGCAGGTCTTTCTCATCGGGTAAAGCCGTTTCTACTTTGCGCTGTGTGTCATATTCTTTGCGCAAGCGATACGTGCCGTTTTTCTGTTTTTCCAAGAATTTTGATTTGGCTTTGTTGGCCAGGTTGCCCAATTTTTCGTTAAGGTAATCTTCCGTGATAAGCGGAGTTAAAAACTCTTTTTTGAACGGAAGGCCAAATGCGGTAATCTCATGATCTTCAAACGGCATAGCCGGCGAGAATTGCCCCAACAGCCCCTCTACGCTATGCATGGGGATTTGCCAAATGCGGAAAAATCCCAAAATATGGTCAATACGGTAAGCATCAAAATAGTTGGCCATATGCGTAAAACGGCGCACCCACCAACGGTAATTGTCCTTGGCCATTTCATCCCAATTGTAGGTAGGGAATCCCCAGTTTTGCCCGGTGGTCGAGAAATCATCCGGCGGCGCCCCGGCCTGGACATTCAAATGGAAAAGTTGCGGCTCCGTCCAAGCTTCCACACTATCGGGGGAGATGCCTATGGGGATATCTCCTTTTAGGATGACGCCTTGTTCACGGGCATATTTGGCGGCCTGCGTCAGTTGTGTGTGCAACATAAATTGCACGTAGTACCAAAAGCACACGTTGTCATACTCGGACGATTTGGGGGCGCAAAATGCCATCAAATCATCATACGAGAATTTAGCATGTTCCGGCCAGTCGGCAAAGTGGGCGGTTTTATATTTATCGCGCAGCACACTAAACATCGCGTACGCCGGGAGCCAGTGCACTTGATTTACAAAGAACTGGCGGAAGTCTGCCGTGGCAAGGGCTTCCTGTCCGTGTGCCTTGTAGACTTCACGCAGATAGTCTAGCTTGAGCTGCAAAGCAGCTTCATAATCGTTCGTCCAAGTTGATGTATAAGGGATGCAGCGCGTAAACCGACACGGCATTATAGGGGTACGAATCCTGCCACGTATGGGTAAGGATGGTATCGTTAACGGGTAAAAATTGCAACACTTTTTGGTGGGTTTTAACGGCCCAGTCGGTCAGAGGTTTAAGGTCGCCAAAATCGCCCACGCCCCAGCCGTTTTCGCGCCGCAGCGAGAACATGGGAATTACCGTTCCGGCGGCACGGAAGGGCTTATCATCTTTAAAGTGCGGGCGTAACCCTTCTTGCACATAGACGGATTTATCCGCCACTTCGGGTCTTGTTAAGGTGCGGTTGGGGCCGTCTTCCCAACGTACGCCTTCGGGGGATTGGATCAAAAACTTATACTGGAGTTTAGCCGGCAATTGGGCTACATCCAGCGAAACGGTCCAAATATTGGCTTCCGTTTCGGTGAGGGCGCGTGCTTGAGTCGGGTTCCAATTTCCCAGTTCTTTGCTTGCCCCGCAAAGCCATAAAGATTCATTCGCTTTGAGCTGGGCGGCTTCTACGCGCAGCACGAGCGTACGGTTAAATAAGGTAAAAGGTTTGTTGAATTTGCGTGTTCGTTTTACAAACACGTCCGTTATGGCCGAAGAATAAAGCCATGATTCACGCGGCAGATCACGCCAGGTATCTTGCAAAACATATTGTTCGGTTTTTGGATCAACCGGCAAGATGCGCGGCACTAGTTGCCACTCGCGCCGGACGACTTGCTTGTCGCGCCGGACCTCGTAATGATACGACATGGCAATAGGTTGTTTGAATTCTAAGAGAATTTGCCCTGACCAATCTTGGCCGTCCTTGGTGGACAGGGGAATATTGATTTTATTCTCGTTTGCACCGGCGTGAGCACGGTACAAAACGGCATGAATTGTTTCGCCCCATACCGTTTTGTAGTTAATATTGAAAGATAGTTTCATCCTTTTTACCCTTGTTGTGTTGCGTGATGTTCTTTTACCCAAAATGTAAAAGCGGCGGCAATTAACAAACTCAACCCGCCTACCCCTACGGCTGCAATGGCACTACCTCCCAGCGCATGTTTCATAAACGAACCGAAGAACAGGTTTACACAAATCTGCGGAATAACGATGAAAAAGTTAAACACGCCCATGTAAAAACCCATTTTTTCCGCCGGCAATGCGTTGGATAGCATGGCGTATGGCATGGACAAAATACTGCTCCACGCAATCCCAATGCAGACCATCGGTATAATTAAACTCATTTTACTAAATTGTACGCCAAAAAGGGTAAGTCCTAAACTGGCCAGCCCCAGCCCGCCGATAGCTAAACAAACAATGTGAATAATTTTGGCGGAAAACTTCGTGGTCAGCCACAACAACAAAAACGCAAACCCGAACGCAACGCCGTTATAAATACCAAAGCAGCTGCTTCCCCAGTTGGCGGCTACCTCGTATTCGGGTGTGCCGGGGACGGCGTGGAAAACGCCGCTGGCAATACCGGGCGTAAAGTAGACCCACATTACCATAAACGCGGCCCACGTAAAGAACTGCACCACGGCCAAGCGGCGCATGGTTTGCGGCATGGTGACCATGGCTTGCCACATTTCTTTAAGGGAGTGCAAGGGATCAAACGATTTTTTTTGCAACGCTTTAAATTCTTCCATGTTGGCCGGCGGATATTCCGGTGTGGTAAATACGGTGGCCGAAATGGCTACCAAAAGTACTACGGCCCCAATATAGAAGGAGTAGCGCACCGTGGCGGGGATGTGCCCGATGGGGGCATCCGTACTCACGCCCAAATACGTTAGAATTTGCGGCAAGAAGGAAGCAATAACGGCACCCGCGCCGATCATGACGCTTAGCGTAGCCGGTTTTGCGTTGTTGTTCAGGGAGTAAATCGCCTACAAACGCGCGGAACGGTTCCATACTTACATTGACGGAGGAGTCCAACACCCACAAAGCAATTACAGCCATCCAAATAGCCGTAGCTTGCGGCATCAAAAATAACGCAAACATCGAGAAGATGGCCCCTCCTAAAAAGTACGGGCGTCGACGGCCCAGGCGGCACCAAGTCCGGTCACTAAAATATCCGACGAGCGGTTGTACCAAAAGCCCGGTTACGGGTGCAGCCAGCCACAACATGGGAATTTGATCTTCACTAGCTCCCAGACGTGAATAAATGGCACTCATATTTCCCATTTGCAGAGCCCAACCAAATTGAATACCGAAAAAGCCCAAGCACATATACATAATTTGCATGAACGACTTAGGCGGACGTTGCGTATTTTCCATAGACTCCTCCTTATAAAATATATACCTCCATTATAACAAGAAAAAGACAGTTGTGTATCAAAAAAAATGATTAGAAAGTTTTCCGGCTTTTTCCCCAATTTAATTTTGATGAGTTATCTATAATTCTCACACGCTGCGCCTAAAAAGTGCTAAAATAGTAAGTGCCTTTTTAGGGCCTTGGCCCTACTTATTATATTATACGGGAGGATATGTTTATGCCTATTTGGATTTTTCGTATCTGTACCCTGGTGGCTTTCCCTTTTGTAACCTATACTTTTTTGGGTAAGACGTGGAATAGTTTCTGGGGCGGTTTGTTATGCGGCGCGCTCGTTATAGCGGGGGAAGTGCTTTTTAAGCGCATGCGCCTAATTAAAATTATGATCGGGTGCACCGGTGTTATGATTGGGCTAATGCTCTACACGTTAATCGGCTACGCGATGCAGAACTTTTTCGGCGGGGCCGATATGACATTTTGGAACGCGCATAATCAGCAAATCTTAATTGGATTTATCGTGTTTGGACTGTTGGCGGCTATTTTTAAATCGCGCGATATGGAGGGCCTTTCTTACAAAGGGCACCATCTCAAAATAGCAGATGCAAGTGCCTTGATTGACGGGCGTATTGTAGATTTGTGTGATATTAATTTCTTATCCGGCGTGATTGTAATTCCTACTTTTGTAACCGATGAATTAAACCGGATGGCTCGTTCTAAAGACAAGCTGGAACAAGCTAAAGGCCGCCGCGGTTTGGATGTGGCTACGCGTTTGCAAGAGTGCAAAGAGATCGAAGTTCGCTTTACTTCCAAAACACCCAAAGCTCCTACCATGCCCGAACAGATTGTAAAACTGGCACGCAGTTTTGATGCGGAAGTTGTCACGCTCGATTTTACCATTAACAAATTGGCGGCTCTTAAAAAAGTAACTACCCTTAACGTGGCCGATTTGGCTACGGCTCTTAAACCGGTGGTATTACCGGGGGAGAGTATGTCTTTATTTGTTATGAAAGACGGCAAAGAAAAAGAGCAAGGTATCGGATACCTCGACGACGGCACAATGGTAGTTGTAGAAGACGGACGCAAACATATCGGCAAACGTATTGAAGTGGCCGTGTCTTCTATCTATCAAACGTCTTCGGGGCGGATGATTTTTGCGAAAGTAAAATAATCATGAACAAGCCATTTTTCGCGTCGGTTGTAATTGTTGCCGGGGGAACGGGCAGCCGCATGGGCCGCCCCAAGCAACTTTTACCTATCGGCGCAAAACCGGTGGTAGTACGCAGTATTTTAGCGTTCAAGGCGTGTGCGTGCGTGCAGGAAATTGTAGTAGTAACGCCGAAAGAAAATCGCTCTTTGATTGAAAAATTTGTCACAGATGTTAGGTTTGCCGATCCCGGAGATACGCGCCTGGCTTCGGTGATAAGCGGCGTTGGGCAAGTAAGTCCGCAAGCTGATGTAATCGCCGTGCACGACGGAGCGCGTCCGCTGGTGAACCCCACATATATTCAAGATGCTCTTCAAAGTGCGTTTGATAACGGGGCCGCTGTGCTAGCCGTTCCCGTGAAAGATACGATCAAAGAGGGCGAAAATGGCACAGTAGCGCGCACGTTAGAGCGGGCAAAATTGTGGGCGGCGCAAACACCGCAATGCTACCGGCGTAACCTACTTGTAGAGGCACTTGAAAAATTTGGCACGCAGAAAGATGCGACGGATGAATCGCAGTTAGTGGAAAAACTGGGGGTAAAAGTGCAATTAGTTCCGTCCGATTACACAAACTTTAAAATTACTACCCCGGAAGATTTAATTTTTGCAGAGGCACTTGTGAACGAACATTGCTATTATCGTACAGGTTTTGGGTTTGACCTTCACCAATTGGGCCCGCAGCGTAAATTTATTATCGGCGGGGTAGAGATTCCGCACGACAAAGGTTTTATCGGCCATAGCGATGGTGATTTAGTGCTCCATGCCCTATGCGATGCTATTTTAGGAGCGCTTTGTGCGGGGGAAATCGGCATTTTGTTCCCGCCTTCAGACCCCACCATCAAAGGGATCGATAGTAAAAAGATTGCCAAGAAAGTGTTGCAAATTGTGCGTGAACATCACGCGCAGATTGTCCATTTAGACGCTACGATTATCACCCAAGAACCTAAAATTAAACCGCACTATGAAGCGGTGCGCAATTCACTAGCGGAAATTTTTGAAATACCGGTAGAACAAGTTAGTTTTAAATCTAAAAGCCACGAACATGTGGGCGAAATCGGCCACGGTCAGGCAGCTATGTGCCAAGCCGTAGCTACTGTAAAAGTAAGGAGTGAATTATGAAAGCACGTTTGTTTTTAGTTTTCTTGGCGGGGATTACGTTGGCGGGTTGTACCGCCTTGCAAACTCCCTCTAAATGGGACGTTTCCACCGCAACGGATTTTGCACATCCCGATGCTAATCACGCTTATTATGAGTTTACCTCTTCCCCGTTAGATAAGCCCTCCGTGCTCGATGAGACAACCCTTTCGGAGCCTTCTTATGACTTAGGGGATGACGAAGATTTTACAGCCGAAAATATCGAAAGCGCATACGGCACATACGGTGATGTAGTGGTAACGGTAGCTTCGCGCAAATTTAAACTGGGAGACGCGGCCGGCCGCAAAGAAATGGCTGCCTTTCAAAACGCATTAGATACCGCCTATTCCGTAGCTCTTAAAGAGTTCCATCCTTCCGGTTTTACGTATGCGATGAGTAGTATGGGGGCTATCAATCCGCTTTCCGATATTGAAGTGGCTTGCAAGTTAAGCGAACGCTCGGCCAATCAAATCGGTCAGGCTACTTGCAATTCTTTTTTCAATACGGTTTCACGGCGCTATTCGCAACTGATTAAAGGGGCCAAGTAGTATGCAGCTTTATAATACCGCCTCGCACCGCAAAGAAACGTTTACACCGCAAGACGTCAAACAAGTAACGATGTATTGCTGCGGCCCTACGGTGTACAATTTTGCGCATATCGGTAACTTGCGCACGCACATTTTTGAAGATTTACTGGCCCGCACGATCCGCTTGCAATATCCCTTAAAACACGTCATGAACGTGACCGACGTGGGCCACTTGGTATCCGATGCCGACGACGGCGAAGACAAAATGGAACTGGGTGCCGCGCGCGAAGGCAAAAGCGCGTGGGAAATTGCTAAATTTTATGAAGCAAAATTTTGGCAAGATTATGATGCTTTGCACTGCACCCGCCCCACAGTTATCAGCCGCGCCACGGCGCACATCCCCGAAATGATTGCTCTAGTTAAAACGCTCGAAGAAAAAGGCTACACGTACCGCACAAGCGACGGAATTTATTATGATACATCTAAATTTCCGCGTTATGATGCGCTGGTGGGCCATGCACGTATTTCCGGGCTGCAAGGCGGTGCGCGTGTGGAAATGAGTGACGAAAAACGCAACCCGACTGATTTTGCCTTGTGGAAATTTTCGCCCAAAGATAAAAAACGCCAAATGGAATGGGATAGCCCGTGGGGCGTTGGTTTCCCGGGATGGCACATTGAATGTTCCGCCATGGCCATGAAGTATTTGGGCCATACGCTGGATATTCACTGCGGCGGCATTGACCACGTTACCATTCACCATACCAACGAAATTGCCCAGAGCGAAGCCGCCACCGGTCAAAAATACGTGAACTATTGGGTGCATGGCGAATTTTTGATTTTGCGCAGCGGAAAAATGAGCAAGTCCGGCGGGACGTTTGTTACCGTGGACGTGCTCAAAGAAAAAGGCTACGAGCCGTTGGCGTATCGTTATTTGTGCTTAGGCGCACACTATCGCACGCAGCTTGAATTTTCGTACGAGAGTATGGACAGCGCCACCAAGAGTTTGAAAAATCTGCGCACACAGGCGTGTGCCTATCAAAAAGAAGCGGGGGAAAACGTACAAGAAACGCAAAATTCCCGCGCGTGGAAGGATAAATTTACCGCCGCCATGCAAGATGACCTCAACGCGCCTAAAGCGCTTGCCGTTACGTGGGAAGCGCTAAAAGCGGATTTAACCGCGGCCGAAAAAGTAGATTTTCTGCATTTTGCCGATAGCATTTTGGCTGTAGATATGTTCAAAGAACCGGCAGCCGAAAAAGTAGAAGTTCCCGCCGAAATTGTGGCCTTGCTCGAACAGCGCAAAGCGGCCCGCTCCGCCAAAGACTGGGCCAAGTCCGACGAGCTTCGCAACGCAATTGCCGCGGCCGGGTATCTTGTCAAAGACACTCCCCAAGGCCAGCAAGTAACCAAGAAATAGTACTTGGCGTACCTCCTATTTTTTGCTATAATATCTATAGGGAAAAACCGCAGGGTAACCCTGCGGGATTTTTTGCCCTATAAAACGCAAGAAATAAAAAGTATATGAAAACGTACGAAAGCGTAATTATTGTAAAACCCCAACTCTCCGACGGAGAAGTGGGTGAATTCGTAAACAAGGTCAAAGACCTCATTACGAAAAACGGCGGGGAAGTAACCAGCGAAGAAAAACTGGGTAGACGCAAATTTACCCACGAAATCAATCACGTTCGCGATGGTTTCTACCTCTATCTTAAGTTTAAAGCAGAACCCGCGTTTGTAAAAACGTTGGATAACGCCCTTAAACTTAACAACAATGTCCTTCGCGCGATGACCATGTTGGCTGTGGAAATCAAAGCGAAACCGGCTCCCGTAAAATAGGTTAATAAACTATGCCAGCTCAACTTAGACTACCGGAACAAAACCTAGTGCTTCTAGTCGGACGGTTAACACGTGATCCCAATGTGGCGTTTACGCAAAAGGGTCAGGCGGTGTGCCGTTGTGATCTTGCGGTCAACCGCAGATATTTAGATAAAACCACAAACGAGTGGAAAGACGATACCGTTTTTGTTCCCGTTGTCATTTGGGGCGCGGCAGCCGAACGGTGCAAAGACCGCTTGAAAAAAGGTACGCCTGTTAGTGTGGAAGGCCGCCTTACGTTAAGCGAATACACCGATAAAACAACTGGGCAGACCCGCAAGAATTTGCAGGTAACTGCCACCAGAGTCCAAATCTTAGAATTTGGAGCAGCGGGCACTTCGTCCTATAGCGACAATGAAGGAGTGTCCCCCGCTGTGAAAGACGACGTCCCTACCACTGACGTGGCGGAAGATGACGTGCCTTTCTAACCTACAAAGAGAGATATAAAAATGGCTGAAGAAATCAACAACACCCAAGCCCCGGCCGCAGAAAATACTGCTGCTGCTCCGGCCGCCCGCGGCGAACGCCCGGCGCGCCCGTTTGGGGGCAAACGGCGCTTTGAAAGCAGAAGAAAAGTCTGCAAACTCTGCGCTGAAAAGATGGATACCATCGACTATAAAAACTTCCAATTCGTAAAATCGTTTACGATGGAAAGCGGCAAAATTTTATCCCGCCGCATTACCGGCACTTGCGCCAAACACCAACGCCAAATCACCAAAGCAATTAAGCGTGATCGCAACTTGGCCATCTTGCCCTATTCCTTACCTAAGAAATAAGCGAGGTCTTCCCATGAAAGTAATTTTGAAAGAAAACGTGAAGAACTTAGGTATGGTGGGAACCGTGGTTGATGTAAAACCCGGCTATGCCCGCAATTTCCTCGTCCCGCACCGCTTGGCGGAAATCGCCACCGAAGGTGCTATTAAAAATTGGCAGTTAGGCGCAGAACGCCGCCAAAAACGCATTGAGGCTGAACTGGCCGAAGCTCGTGCTATCGCCGAAAAGTTAAACGGTGTAGTGTTAGCTTTTACCAAAACCGTAAATGCCGACGGCGTAGTATTTGGCTCTGTCAACAAAGCCGACATCTACAAAGCTTTAACTGAACAAGGCCACAAAATCGGCAAAGACGCTATTGAGCTCAATATGCCGATTAAAGCCCTGGGTGAAACAGAAGTAAGCATTTACTTAAAACCCACGGTATTTGCCAAAATCAAAGTGCAAATTAACCCGCTTACCACGGTAGAAGAAAAAATCGCCGACGCTAAGCCTGCCGCCGAAGCTAAATAATTACACAAACCTTGCGTTTTAAAAAATAACCCCCGAGCACATGCTCGGGGGTTTTACATTTACTCAGGAAGGGATATTAGGTGCCCGAATTTTGCTCCGCACCGTATCCAGCCGTTTGAGCCATCGTACAGAAGTCAGCATGATCGCCAGGCAGACATTCTTTTAAGATGGCGCCGTCGCTACCCACAGTCAAGCGTAAGGATGCGCCGCTATACATACCGCCGTTGCGTTGCATGGCTTGAATACCATCGGCGTTACCGACAGCCAAGGACCATTTGCCTGGAGCAGACGGATCCGGGATGTTTATGTCTCCGCGGGTGTTCAAGTCGTCCAAGCTGGTAGCGAATGCGTTGTGTTGCATATAGAAGATGCTTTGGGCAGTAGCCAAATCACCTAGTACCTGCACGGCTTCCGCCATGCGGGAGCGTTCTACAGCTCTGGTATACTGAGGCAACGCAATGGCTGCCAAGATACCAATAATGAGTACTACTACGAGTAACTCAATTAATGTGAAACCTTTATTCATAAGTTTTCTCCTTTACTACAATTAAAAATAGAAAGCTATATGCTTTCAACAGTAAGTATACGCACTTTTTTCAAAATTTCAAGGTTTATGTGGAAGGAAATCCTTGACAAATTCGCAAAATGTGTTTTCCATACAAAACCCCCGACGATATGCCGGGGGGAGGGAGGAGGAGGATAAAAGTTTATTGATATACCGCGTAGGTAATTTTTCCGGGGGCTGGTCGTGCGGGCATGCCTTTCTTTTTCCGAAGTTCTTCTTCGGCTACCTTGGCTTTTAACAAACGGTGTAATTCCTTATTAATAAAAGCAGATTCGCGGCGATTTAGGAAAATCGTGTTTTCTTCCACTTGCACCGTAGGTATGTTGGAAATAATTTCCGGCGCTTGTTGGGTGTCCTTTCCTAAACGCACACGACCGCTTTTTTGTGTAACTATCGTTTTGCACCAATTTAAAATTTGTTTCATAGGGTTTCCTCCTATTGCTTTCTTACTTATAGTTTAGAGTTATCTGTCTAAAAATCCCAGGGTCCTAGGACCTGGGTGCAGGCCTAAAAAAGACCTGGCATAAAAGTCATCAATGACCTAGGCATATCTGGGTCCTAGGACCTAAGCATGTGGATCTTTGTCACGTTTGACCGTCATAAGTGCTATAATGATAATAAGGAGTTTTATGTCTATTTTTTCTAAACTTTTTAAATTGTTTTTGGTAGTGGTATTTTTGCCGCTTATCCCCATGTTATTGCTCTTGGGATATTATCAGGTGCATCTGAAAGATAATATTTTAGACACGCATGCCAATTTAGCGGAAATGGTAGCCACTTCCATGACTCAACACATAGAAGATTTATCTTGGCGTTTGGCTTTTGCCTCGCAGGTAACACAAGCTTTAACGAAAAAAACAACCCCCGTCCCCGTCTTGGAAGAAGCACTGGCGGCCAACCCGGACTTTGTATTTTTGGCAGTACTTTCTAAAGATGGCACCGAAAAATATCGTGCCGCTATGTCACAAAAAGTGTCTGAGCAAATTGCTTCGTTGGATTTCCACAATGACCCAGCCCTGGCAGGATTGACCAAAGAGCCGCATTTATTGGTAAGCAGTTTCGAAGTGCTCAACGGTCGGCCGATTAGTGAGTTTTTATACCCGCTTTCTAACGGGGATTATTTGTACGGGGTGCTTAGTTTTTTTGGTTTTTTGGCACGTGTGCAGCAGCAACGTATCGGCAATACGGGGCATATCTATATTGTAGACCAATCCGGGAACGTATATGTAAGTGATTATCAGTACGCTCCTGCATTTGATGTAGAAACATTTGAACGGGCTTTTGCCTCAAGCTCTCCGTTGATTAAAAGCATCAAAACGCCACACCATACCTATGTGGGGGCGTATGCCACTACCCCGGTGCTGGGGGTGCATGTAGCCGTCTTGCAGTTAAAATCGGAAGCTTACCGTAGTATTTACTATACTAATATTATTTTGGCGCTTTTCTTGTTGACGATTGCTACATTGGCTTATTTTGGGGCACTTACTTTTGCGGAACAATTAGGGGAGCCTGTAGCGGCACTTTCTCAAGCTGCGGCACAAGTAAGTAAAGGAGATTTTGACGTGCAGGTGGACCCGGAAATCGGCTGGGGGGAATTCAAGCGTTTGATTAACGATTTTAATCAAATGACCGTAGATTTGAAAGATTATCAAGCCTTACGTTTACAAGCGCAAGTAAGTGAACTGAAAGAACAAGTGTTTCGGGCGGTTGCGCATGATTTGCGGGCCCCGTTGATGGGGTTGCAAGGATACATTTACATTTTGCAAAACGGGAAAGATTTGCCGGAAGAAGAAAAACAGAATTATTTAAAACTGATGAGCGAAGCGGCTCAAAATTTATCGGTTTTGTTAGAAGATGTGTTGGACGTATCGCGTTTGGAAGCCGGCATGGCAAACGTACAAAAATGCAAGGTAGATGTTAAAAATTTAGTGCGCGAAGTATTAGATACAATCCGCCCAACTGCCGAACAGAAAGGATTAACGTTGAGTACGCAAATAAATACAGATCATATTTGGGTGGATCCGAAAGTATTTAAACGGGTGCTTACCAATTTGGTATCCAATGCGGTCAAATTTACGGAAAAAGGATTTGTTAAAGTAGTGGCGTTGCAGGAAGAAAAATCATATACTGTGAAAGTAGAAGACAGCGGTATTGGGCTTTCTGCGCAGGAAATAAAGGGACTGTTTCAAAAATATCATCAAGTGCATGCAGATAAACCGGGCTATGGATTGGGATTATTTATTAGCCGGCAGTTGGTGCAAGCACACGGCGGTACGTTGGAGGTTTCCTCCCGGCCGGGCAAAGGCAGTACATTTATTATTCACGTTCCAAAGGAGCAAGCATGATTGTATTTTGGCGTTTATTCTTGGCGGTAACATTAACTGATTTCGTGTTTTTTCACAAAACGCTTCATAAACAACAAGAAAGCCATCTCAAAGCGATGGCCATTCGTTCCCTAGCTTTTGCCATCCTGGCGTTGTTGTTTTGTCACCGATATTTAACAATGGGATGGCCGTTTTTAGAAGAAGTGACCTTGCCCGGGTGGGTATGCATTTTGCTGTTTGCTCTGTTTCACGGGTTTACCGATTATTATTTCCACTTCGGCGGGAAATACAAATGGGGTTACACGTTGTCCTTTTTTGTAAAGAATTTTGTAAACGTGTTATTTTTAGTGCTGATTGCTCCGTTTGAAACCTTGTATGAAACGGGTAATTTCTTTGCCGAGCCTTGGGTGGTATTTTTAGTGGGGCTTTTATTGGCCACGCGCGTGCTTGGATGGTTCATTTTTGCTATAGAGCAAGATAAGTACGGACGGGATTATCCCACCTTTGATGAACAATGGATGTTGGCCATGATGCGGGCGATTTTCTTTTTAATCATGCTCTTGCCGGGGCTGCGTTGGGCAGTTGCGTTTATAGTATGGATAGGCGCGTGTTTGTATGCGCGTAAAATTCGCTTGTTGGATATCCCGGCCTGGGCATTTTTGATCAGTTCATTTGGCGCCGCATTTATCGGCTTTTTGGTGCGTTTGCGATTTTATTTGGTAGGGTAGTATGCTTTTAAAAGATCTTAAATTTGCTTGTTTGGATACGGAAACAACGGGCCTTTCTCCCGAAGGCGGGGGCCGTATATGTGAAGTGGCTATCAGTGTATCTAAAAATGGGCAATGTGTGGATGAATTTTCTACATTAATTAATCCCGATATGCCGATGCATCCGGATGTAATTGCTATCCATGGTATTACCAATGAAATGGTCAAAGACGCACCTTACTTTCACGATGTGTTACCTAAACTTTTAGGGGTATTGGATAATTGCGTGGTCGTGGCGCACAATGCCGATTTTGACATCGGCTTTTTGCAGTGGGAATTTGAACAATGCGGAATGCATTTTCCAAAATATCCCGTGATAGACACATTAAAACTAGCCAAAAAAAGCGGTCGGTTTGAAAAAAACCGCCTGGGTTTTATTGCCGAGAAACTGGGCATTAGCTCGGCCGGGTGGCACCGTGCCATGGCAGATACTAAAATGGCGGAACAGATTTTTTATTACTTTGTAAATGAGCTGGGTAAACATGGCGTTACTACATTGGAACAACTTGAGCAGTTTCAATTTAAACGCTGGAAAGATTTGCTCGGCGATTAGGAGAAAATTATGAATAAAGTTGTATTACTCATCCGGGACGGTTGGGGCAATGCCAAAGCGGGCCCGTATAACGCCGTTTCCTTGGCGCGCACCCCGAACATGCACAACTATTTAGCCAATTATCCGCATACAGAAATTGAAGCTTCCGGTGAACAAGTGGGGCTCCCAGCCGGTTATATGGGATCTTCGGAAGTAGGTCACCTGAACATGGGGGCCGGACGTATTGTTATCCAGGAACTCAAACGCTTGAAAGATACCATTGAAGATGGTTCACTATTCAAATCCGCCCCGTTTGCCGCCTGCATGGACAACTGCCTTAAAAACCACAAACCGCTTCACATCATGGGGCTTGTACAAGACGAAGGTGTCCACGCCCATCAAGACCATTTGCACGCGATTATCAAATTTGCCGCCGAGCAAGGCATTAAGCAAGTGTATGTGCACTTTTTTGCCGACGGACGCGATACACCCCCGCAAAGCGCGGTAGGTTTTATCCGCACGCTGGAAGAAAAAATGAAGGAATACGGCGTGGGGAAAATTGCCACGATTCAAGGGCGCTACTATGCCATGGACCGCGGCGAAGATTGGAACCTTACGGACAAAGCTTACAATTTAATCGTGCGCGCCGAGGGCCTGCACGGCACCACCGCCGAAGAAGTAGTTACTACCGATTACAAAACAATGAAAACTCCCGATGGAGGGCCGATGGTGGATGAATATATCCCGCCTACGGTACTAGGGGATTATAAAGGTATGGAAGAAAATTCTTCCGTTATTTTCTTTAACTTCCGTCAAGACCGTGCCATCCAGCTTACTCGCGCATTTATCGACGATGATTACCCGGGTAAAAACCGCGGTAAACGCGTACCGTGTGTGTATTGCGGGCTGACCAAATACTACGACGCGTTCCCGTTTAACGCCTTACCTTCTATGACCGATGGCGGCGGGATGAATAACTTGTTAGGAGAAGTAATTTCTAAAGCAGGCCTCAAGCAACTGCGCCTGGCGGAAACGCAAAAATTCAAACACGTTACTTCGTTCTTTAACGGTAAACTCATCAAGCCGTACCCCGGCGAGGACCGCATTGAAAAGAAAGGCCGCTTTGACCCAGCTACATTCGCGGATCATCCGGAAATGGAAGCGTATATCGTCAAAGACGAAGCCATTGCGCAAATCAACAGCGAGAAATATGACTTTATTGTCATCAACTTTGCCAACTGCGATATGGTGGGGCACACGGGCAATTTAAAATCCGTCATCAAGGCCGTGGAAGTGGTGGACGAGTGCACCGGTGCGGTTACCGAGGCGGCCCTGGCCAAAGGATACACGGTATTTATTACCGCCGATCACGGTAACGCCGAAGAAATGTGGGATGATAAAATCAACATGCCCAAGACCGCGCATACCACTAACTTGGTCGACTTTGTGTATGTGAGCAAAGATCACAAAGATGCGCAACTGGCCAAAACCGGCAACCTGGGTGACATTGCCGCTACGGTATTGGATGTGATGGGCCTAGAAAAACCTGCCGACATGACAGCCAAAAGCTTAATCGTAAAGAAATAGAAATATCTATTTTAAAAGCCCCCTTATTAAGAGGGGGCTTTTTTGCTTGCAATTGAGCGCGATTTATGTATAATGGAATTATGGAGCAATACCTAAAAGTTAAAGTGCACGCCGGGGAAAAGAAAAATAAACTTGTACAAAAAACACCCGACACTTTTGAAATTTGGGTGAAGGCTCCGGCCGAACAGGGCCGCGCCAACGAGGCTGTACGCGCACTACTCGCGCAACACATAGGTGTAGCAGAGAATAAAATTTCGTTAGTGAAAGGGGCCACAAGCCCTTCCAAAATATTCTTACAAAGGAGCTAAGTATGAGAACAATTATTTATTGGATTGGACTTATCGTAGTAATCGTATTTCTGTATAGATTGTTTTTCTAATTAACTAAAAGGCCCCGGGAAACCGGGGCCTTTGATTTTTTGGCAAAAATATTAGTCGTCAAATAAACCACTATTTTCTAATGCGTTGAGTGCTTGGGTAATATCGTTGACCACGATAATCCAACGTGTAGTTCCTGCTTTGTCTGCCGTTCCGTAGAAGGTAGTAATATTGATTCCGTTGTTAGCCATTACGGCCCCCACGTCACGCAAAATGCCCACGCGGTCGGGGATATCCAAACAGATAGCATCTGTTTTTACGCTGGTAAAGCCCGCCTTGGTTAACAGGTGACTGATCCCTTTATCATTTTGAACGGCTAAACGGACTACAGCCGCATCATAACGTACGTCCTGAGCCATCGCAATAATATTTATATTTTCACGTACAAAAAGTTCGGTAAAACTCTTAAGTGTGCCTGGCTCGTTAATCAAAAACACGCTGAACTGCTTTACGATAGAAATAGCCATATTAAACCCTTTTTTACATTATACTATAGATTTTGCGCATTGAGCACGTCCGCTTCTTTTAGTTTGTTTTCCAAAAACAACATTGCTTTGCAATCATCCTCGTTATACATTAAAATTTTGTTGAGCAACTCCGGGTTGGCGGTTTTGAGCCAGCTGGTAAAATAGACCATGCTATCCATCGCGCCGCAATCGTCTTGTCGCCATTTAAATCCAAAGGCCGGGGCCGCTGCTTTTAACGAAAAGCTGGGCGAGGGCAGATAAAAACTATCGTTTACAGAAACTTTTAAATCGTGGCAAATATCGCACAGTGCGTTTAAGTGCTGGGCATATTCGGGGAAAGCCGCCGCTAATTTGTGCATTTTGCGTACTTCATATTCGGTCCAATGATACAGGGCCGTATTTTTAAAATCTTTTACATAATTGTAAAATTGCTCAAAGATGGACAATTCTTCTTCAGGCGTTTTGGCTACAAAATAAACATATTTGTCTGCTTCTTTATCCCACAGACCAATCAAATACACGAAGGATTTATTGTCTTTGGTAAATGTTTCGGTGGCTTCAAAGTCAAAGTATAAATTGTATTTTTTAGCGGGCGGGGGAAAGGAGCCTTTCTTGCGCCAAATAGGTTTGTTATATAGATAAGCGCGGGCGTTGTAATACGTCTCTGTAGCGTAGGGTTCTTCTAAAATTTCTTGCAGCTTTTCCAAGGGCGCATGCGCTACGTCATCGGTATTTAGCAAACCGTTAATTTTTAAACATTGGCGCATTTCGGTGTTAAGGTGTGGCAGAAGTACCAAATCTTTTGTTTGCACCATCAGTTTATTGGCATACACACGCCACGGAGCGCCGGCTCCTTTAGGGGGTTTGTGGGCTTCGGGCTTGGCTTTTCCCTGGCGGATGTTTTCCCAAAACGCAAGTTCTTCTTGCAAGCGCTCTTGAAAATCTGCATGCGAAAGATCCACATTATGCCCTTTCAAAAATACGCGCATATGAGCGGGGGTAACATTTTGAATTTTTCCCAAAATTTGGTTGAGCAGCGTAACCTGTAAGGAGTAATGTTCTTTCAAATCATGGGCGCGCTTAAACTGATAAATGGAGTAATAATAATTGCCAAATCGGCTTTTGCCGTCTTGGCGCACCAGTAAATTTACGCTGCCGTAAACATGTTCGGGCAAATTCCACAGGGCCGCATTGGCAATGGCGGTTTCTCCGCGTGCCATGGCAGCCAAGGTATTTTTAAATCGCTCGGCGTCATCCTGTGCGCTGATAAAAAATACGGCGGGGAATTCTTCGCGGATCCAGCTGTCGCGTGCGGAACGATCGGTGCGAACTTTTAAGTTTTCGTAGCGGTTTGATTCGGGGACGGCTTCTTCTTTGGGCGCGTGAAAATTGCACCAAATACTAAAGGGATCTTCCAATAAGGTAAACATCCGGCTTGCATTAAAATCCTGCTCGTCAGGTATTCGGCCGGCTGAAAATGTAGCAACTAGTTGACTTACTTCCGAATTGTTCATTACTCCTATTTTAGCTTTTTTGGGGCCAGAAAGAAACCGGCCAGATGTGATATAATAAAAGTATGGCAGTATTACGCATTACCAAATACGGCGAAGATATCTTGCGCCAAAAACTAAAACCCGTTAAATACGAGGATATTGCTCCCATACTCCCCAAGTTGTTGGCTGATATGGAAGAAACCTGTCTGGCGGTGCGCGGGGTAGGCTTGGCGGCTAACCAAATCGGGATGGACCTACGCTTGGCGATTATTTTGCTGCCTAATCCCGAAGATGACAAACTCCCGCCTACGCGCTATGTAATTATTAACCCGGTTATTCTGTCCAAACGCGGGGAAAAAATTGAAGAAGAGGGGTGCCTTTCGTTACCCGGTTTGTGGGCGGATGTGAAACGTGCCACGGATGTTACGGTAAAATATATCGACGAAAACGGACAGGAACAAGTGAAACGGGCGCGTGGCCTTTTGGCCAAAGCATTTCAACATGAAGTGGATCACCTGGATGGAAAATTATTTGTGGACCTGGTGGATCCTAAACTCAAGCCCGAAGTCAAAAAAGTGATCAAAAAACTTCGCCCTACGTGGGATTAATTGTAAGGAGATTATATGAAAAATCAAAGCAATTATTGGAAAAAATCGGTTGGTTTTACGCTCATCGAGCTTTTGGTTGTGGTGTTAATTATTGGTATATTGGCGGCCATTGCGCTGCCGCAATATCAAAAAGCGGTTTGGCGCAGCCGGTTTATGGGGCACTTGGCGGCTGTGGTAAATATCAGGAACGGTTACGAGATATTTCACTTGCAAAACAATCATTATCCGACTACTATTGCAGAACTGAGGAGTATGGATATTAGTATCCCTACAGGCGCTTCTGTTGAAACGGACGGAGACGGCGATTTTGTGATTCAAACAGCCGATCCTAACGCGCGGTATGTGGCGGATGGGCGCAACTTTGGTTTGATGTATTTCGAATATGATTTGGACGGAGGAACGGATGCTGTAACCGTTCAAACAGCTACTGCAGAATATACATATAGGGACGCTTGGGTTGACTACGGATACGGTAAGTGTTTAGTTTCCCAAAAGAATTGGAAATATTGCCAAATGTTCTGCGGTAACAATGCAACCTATGACGATAATGGGTGCAACTTTAAGCTGTAATCATGTGGAAGGATTCTTCTCGCTCGTTGTTACGTATTTTAAAATGGCTCTGCTTGGCCACGCTTATCGGTATAGTGGTGGGCGTGTGTGACGGGGCTTTTCTCAAATTATTGGATGTCGCTATCGGCACGCGTAACACAATTCCCTGTTTTTATGTGGTATTGCCGTTTGCGTTGTACCTAGTGGCGCTCTTATCGCGCAAAATAGCCAAAGCACATAAAGATTACTCTACCGATGCGGTCATCAAACGCATCAATGCTTATCAGCCGGTTTCCTTACGTTCGGCGGCTAAAACGTTTGTGCTTTCCATTGTTACCATGGCCGCAGGCGGCTCCGCAGGTAAAGAGGCCCCGTGTGCCGATGTAGGTGCGGGCGTATCGGCTTTTATAGCGCGGGTGCTCCGCTTGAGTCCGCAGGATCAGCGCAAAATGATGATCTGTGGGGTAAGTGCCGGGTTTGCCGGCGTGTTTGGCGTACCGGTATCGGGGGCGCTATTTGGGTTGGAAGTGTTATGGGTAGGACACTTGTTTTATGAAGTAATGTTTCCTGCGTTGGTGGCCGGGATTACGGCCTATGGCGTAACCTCTTACCTGGGAGTAAATTATTTGTATCATCCGCTGGCCTTTGCCCCCGTATTTTCCGAGCAATTTTTTCTAAAAGTAATCGTGGCGGGTGTATTTTTTGGACTTATTTCCGTTCTATTTATTGAAATTAGCAAATTGGCTAAGATCGTATTACGCTATATTACGGCACATAGCAGTATGTTTATGACGTGTATGGTGGGTGGCCTTGTGCTGGTGCTGATTGGTCACTTTATTTCGCCCTCCTATTTAGGGTTGGGGATGGCCGGCATCGACGGACCGTTAAGCGGTGCGCCGTTGGAATCTCCGTTGGGGTTTTTGTATAAGATTATCACTACTTCTATCACGTTGGCGGCGGGGGGAATTGGCGGGTTAATTACGCCGATTTTCTTTGTAGGTTCCCAAGCTGGGGCGATGTTAGCTGACTTTTTGCATGTGGATAGTGCTACGTTAGCTGCCTTGGGATTAGTGGCGGTGCTTGCCGGTACGGCCAATACTCCCTTGGCAGCCAGTATTATGGCGATTGAACTTTTTGGGGCTCCTATTGCGCCGTATGCCACGGTGGCTTGTGTGATTAGTTTCTTGCTCACAGGCAAACAAAGCATTTTCCCACATCAGCGTATATCACTAGATAGCGGAAAAATGACAGACCCGGCGAGTGCTTATCAAGGGCCGGGCCGCCGCGCTACGGACCGCCATCAACTGCCTTCTCATTCTTCGGTTACCACGCAAATGCGTCATCGCATCAAGCGCTTTTGGCCGCAACGCACGACTCGCCAAGATGTAATCGCGCGGGGCCGCCAGCGTGTTCACCAGGTTGCCGGTAAGAAGAAATAATCCTTCTAATTTGATATAATTTAAGAAGATTAGTCCGCCCGGACTTAAGGAGTTTTTATGGATTCATTTATTTCTTCAGTTATTACCTTAGCCCTTGTAATGGATGGGTTCGGGAATATTCCGTTGTTTATTGCCGCCCTTAAAAAGGTAGCGCCCGAACGCCGCACCTTTGTCATTTTGCGTGAATTATTGATTGCATTGGGTATCATGGTATTTTTCCTATTTTGTGGAAAATGGTTTTTGCGTGCGTTTGGGGTCCACTCCTATTCGCTGAGTATTGCGGGGGGGATCATCCTGTTCTTAATTTCAATCAATTTAGTGTTTACCACCGATACGGCTCCCGAGCCGAAAACTGACCCTAAAGACGAGCCGTTTATCGTTCCGTTGGCAATTCCCTTGGTTGCGGGGCCGGCGGCATTGTCTATGGTGTTGATTCTAGCCGCGCAGCATAGCAAAATGATAACGTTGGGGGCGGTGCTGTGTGCCTCGCTAATCAATATGGCTATTTTGATGTGTTCTTTTCCGCTTAGCAAATTACTTGGACAACGCGGGCTTACCGCCATCGAGCGTTTAACGGGTATGATCTTGATTTTGATGTCCGTGGATATGATTTTGGGCGGCATTGCGGAGTTTGTAAAACTATGAAGAAATTTATTCTCTTTGCGGCCTTATTTGGATTGGCCGTAAGTGCTTGGGCGCAAGAGAAAGTAGAATATGTTCTTTTTGTCAGCCCTTCTTGCGTGCATTGCAATAAGTTAAAACAGGAATATTGGGGCGCGCTCAAAGAAAAATACAAAGATACGGTAAATTTTACCGAATACGATCTGTCTGTTCCTGCAAATAATTTGCTATTCAACCAAACGGCCGAGGCATACGGTATTAAGGCTGAAGACCGGGGCTATCCGGCCGCCGTAGTGGGCAGTACGTACCTAATGGGTTACCCCACGGAAATCGGTACCTATTCCGAGTCGGCCATCGAAAAAGCACAACTTCTGCACGAAAAAACCAACGTGAGCGCGATTGCTACGGATCAAGTGCAACAGACGGCCCAGCAAGCCTTCAAAAAAATCACTTTTTGGGCAATCATCGGCAGCGGACTGGTGGACGGAATTAACCCGTGCGCATTCGCGGTGATTGTGTTTTTTATCTCGTTTCTCACCGTTTACAAATATACCCGTCGCGAAATTATTTTAGTAGGCACTTCTTACTGCGTAGCGGTGTTTGTGGCGTACCTTTTGTTGGGGCTGGGTGTATTCAAATTTTTGTATGCCATGCGCGGTTTTTCCTACGTGATTAAGGCATTTTATATCCTTACCGCGGCGCTTTGTTTGTTGTTTTTTGTGCTGGCCATATACGATTTTATTATCTACCGAAAAACTAAAAAAACCGACGGCATGCTCTTGCAATTACCGCACGGTTTAAAAGTGCGCATCCATAAAATTATGGGCTTTTTCCTGCGCGATAAACAAAAAAGTACGTTCCGTTTGGTGCTAGCGGCACTTGCGGTAGGATTTTGCGTTTCCTTGGTGGAGGCGGTTTGCACGGGGCAAGTCTACGTGCCTACGTGTGTGCTCATCATGCAGGACCCGCACTTTCGCGCACAAGCCGCATTTTACCTGGTGCTTTATAACCTAATGTTCATTGTACCGCTGATAACCGTGTTTGTGCTGGCACTTATCGGCTATGAATCGAAGGGATTTAATGATTTCTTTAAGAAGCATTTAGGGCTGACCAAAATTCTGCTCTGTTTAGTATTCCTGGCGTTGTTTATATTGCTGGTAGGAAATATCTAAAACACATTTTAATAGTAGCGCCCTGCTTTTTGGCAGGGTGTTTTTACGTCTAGCGGGCGTAAAAAAGGAACCCTTACGGGTTCCCAAAATGCCTAGGAAAATTTACAAAAAAATGGCGCCCTCTAGGAGAATCGAACTCCTCTTTTCGGATTGAAAATCCGACGTCCTAACCGATAGACGAAGAGGGCACTTAAAAGTGCGCCCGGTGAGACTTGAACTCACGGCCCCCCGCTTAAAAGGCGGATGCTCTACCACTGAGCTACGAGCGCAAAAAAAACGTGGGCTTAATCTAACATCGGGTTAAACCCAACACATATAGTATATCAAAATTTATTAGTACGTGCAAGCAAATCTTTGAAAGGTTGCAGGAAACAACGTGACTAACTCCATATTCATTATAGCATTTGTGAAAAAAACACGCAACGTTGAAGTGCCGGATAGTTTGACATACACGCGCGCTCTTTATTACCATATAAATAGATAGGCCGGACGTGTGCCGCGCCAAGTGAGGGTTTGTATGGCAAAAAAAATCATTAGTTCATCCCGCGCTCCTAAAGCGATCGGGCCCTATTCCCAAGCCGTAGAAGATGGCGGTTTTATTTTTACCTCGAGTGTGCTTCCTATTGACCCGGTTACCGGGGAAGTATTTTCCGGTGATGTGCAAGTGCAAACGGAACTCATCCTCAAAAATTTGGAAACTATTTTGAAGGAAGCCGGCTGCACCCTTAAACACGTGGTCAAAACGACGGTGTTTATGACGGATCTAACGAAATTTGCCGAAATGAACGCCATGTACGAAACTTTTTTCAAAGAAAACCCGCCTGCGCGCAGCACGGTGCAAGTAACGGCGCTGCCCAAAGGAAGTGTGGTACAAATAGAAGCTATTGCTAAAAAATAAACGCCTATGACGACGCTACAAGACGAACTTTTGTCCGCGCGTACTACGGGAATTCTGCTCCCGGTGTCGGCGATGAAAACCCAAACCGATTGGGGGGTGGGGGATTTTGGTTCGCTTACAGAGTGGGTGGAGTTTTTGGCGGGGCTGGGTATCAAATTTGTCCAAATTTTACCGCTGCAAGAAACGGCTCCCGGCACCCATTGTCCCTATAGTGCGCTGACGTCTTTTGGCGTGGATCCCATTTATGCGCAAATTGATGCAATAGAAGATATCCAGCACAGTTCGCGTGCGCAGGAATATATTGCTTCTATCTCGGCAGATATAGCTAATTGGCGCACCGCTCGGCCGGCTCCTTTTGCCGCGGTAAAAGATGCAAAACTCAAAGTTCTTTGGCAGGCTTATCAAACATTCTTAATACACGAAGTTGCCGCCCGCACGGCGCGTGCGCGGGCGTTTGAGGCGTATTGCTCGGCGCAGGAATCCTGGTTGCGCGGGTACGCGCTTTTCCGTGCGCTTAAAGATTTTTTCAAATGGCAAAGTTGGAAGGACTGGCCGACCGATTTGCAGAATATTCACTCGCAAGCGGTTGCCCAGTTTGAAGTACAATACAAAGAGTTTGTAGATTTCTTCAAATACGTGCAGTGGATTTTGGATCAACAACTTCGCCGCGTGAAAGTATTTGCACAAGAAAAAGGCATTTACATTTTTGGCGATATTCCCTTTGCAACCAATTTAGATAGTGCCGAAGTATGGGCCGAAAAAGAAAATTACCGCATCGGTTGGGAAATCGGTGCGCCGGCGGATCAATTTTCCAAAGACGGGCAACGTTGGGGGCTTCCCGCGTACAACTGGCCGTATTTATTGGAACACAATTTAGATTTATGGCGGCGCAAAATCCGTCGCGTGACCGAACTGTATGATATTTTCCGCCTGGACCACTTGGTGGGATTTTTCCGCACCTACGTATTTGCCCCGCACGAGCAGCAAGGCGCGTTTGATGTGGAAGGTGAACAAAACCAAATTGACCGCGGCTACACATTTTTAAGCATGGTGCTGGAAGAAGCACAAGGCAAACTCCCCGTCGGCGAAGATCTGGGCGTTATTCCCAATTACGTGCGCCGTATGCTGGTAGATTTAAAAATCCCAGGCTACAAAGTGTTGCGTTGGGAGCGCGAAGATAATGGTTGGTATCGCGAGCCGCGCAACTACCCGGTGGTATCTTTAGCCACTACGTCCACGCACGACACCGAAACCCTGCGTGGTTGGTGGGAGACGATGGACATTAACGAACGGCGCAACATTTGGGAAATGATTTCCGCTCAAAAAACCGACGGCAATATTCCTTTTAATTTAGATACCCAGCGCCTGATGTTAAAGCGTGTGTTGGAAAGTGCCTCCGCGCTGACGCTATTTGCCTGGCAGGATATTATAGGCACGCTGGACCGTGTGAATACGCCCGGCACGGTGGGGGAGAATAATTGGACGTACCGCAGTGATGTTACCCCGCAAGAAGCGCGCGAGAAATACGCCGCGCAACTCACGATGTTTCAGACCCTCTTAAAAGAAACCGGCCGCACAACAGCCAAATAATCTTTTACTTCTGCTATAATAAAGGTATCTTTTGCGTGAGGTGATTTATGACTTTTTCCGAACTTGTCAAAGCGCGTTATTCGGTGCGTAAATTTTCCGATAAACCTATTGAACCCGAAAAGTTAAATGCGGTCTTGGAAGCCGCCCGCCTGGCCCCCACGGCTAAAAATTTGCAGCCCGTACACGTGTATGTGGTGGCCTCTCCGCAAGGGATGGAAAAAATGCGCACGCTTACGCCGTGCCATTACGGCGCGCCCGTGGTGCTGATTTTTGCCAAAAACACGCAAGAAGAATGGCACCACCCGCAAGAAGATTTAACGTCCGGTTCGGAAGATGTGGCCATTGCCGCCACGCACGCTATGCTCGCCGCTACCGATCAAGGGCTGGGCACGTGTTGGGTGAAATTTTTTGTACCGTAAGATGTATCCCACGCGTACAACTTGCCCGCGCACGAAATGCCCGTGCTGCTTATGCCGGTGGGCTATGCGGCAGACGGAGCTTTGCCATCGGAGCGTCACCAAGACCGCAAGGCGATGCAAGATTTAGTAACCTATTTATAGGAGTATAATATGAAAGCAAAAGCATTTACATTTCAAACGATGGGCGTATGTTCGCAAGAAGTTTCCTTCGCGATTGATGAGCAAAACCGGGTGCATAATGTGCGCTTTTTGGGCGGTTGTCCCGGCAATTTGCTGGCTATCGGCAAGTTAGTTGAAGGCGTGGACGCCACCAAAGTGGCTTCGTTACTTAAAGGCAACGATTGCGGCGGCAAAGGCACTTCGTGCGCGGACCAACTTTCCCGTGCCATAACAGTTGCTTTGGCTGAGAAATAAACTTATTTTGTTACAAGAAGGCTCCGTTTTTGGCGGAGCCTTCTTGTTTTGTGTAAATTAGTCTTTTATAGATTATTCTGCAAGATGCTTGTAATGCCTAATTGGTCTCGAAACAACATAATAAGTACGACCAAAATTATGAGTCCCGCAAAGCCTATCAATGCGGCAAACCCACGGGAAGGGACATCAGGCAAACGACGTTCAAGTTGTGTTTCATCCGCATAGTTTATATATATGCGTGTAGCCGATATGATGTAGAGCGGCCGAAAGATTAACATAATAACAGCCAGAGCAAGTAACATAGGAATACTGGCAAATAAGTAAAACATAAATATCGAGGGGAGCTGATAAGCTTTTTGCAGTTCCATAATATACGGGAATAACACGATCAAAGAAGCATACGCGCCTATTCCCACAATCCAACAAATTAGCGAATAAGCCGCCCGTAATTCTCCCAACCTAAGTAGGCGTGTTTTCAGCAGGGCTAACGAGTCCTGGCAGGCTTCTTTGACAGTTCTTCCGTATACCAAGGCAGGGATTATACCTAGTGTGGCTGTTTTCCAGACTTGGTATACAAGTTCTTTGAAAATTTTAACAGAGAGCGGGGTTCGGTCCTTTTTTTTAGGCAACCGATCCAAAATTCTGTTTACGGTTATCCAGGCATCAACCCAACTAAATACCCATATCGGCCAGGAGCGATCTGCCACCATCCGTAAACATTCCGGGATGGTAGATTCCCTCTGCTCGCTATGCAAAGTATAAGAGGCCCCCATGCAGGCTGTTAAAATGCCTATAGGATAGGCCACCAGTCCGACGCAGAGAAAACTCCAAGCCAAAAAAATCAAATTAAGGAACAGCCCTCCTTTGTCATTGCCGATTTGATCCCAAACTTCTTGCGGAATCCAGCCAAGAAATTGCACCCAAATATAATAACCTATGGCGATGGCGACCAATTGCAAAAACGAAAAGAAAAGATTCTCTTTTTCGGATAGTACAAATTTGAAAGAGATCCAGCACTCTTTAAAAAATCCGCCTAGCGACTCTTTCCCCTTGGGCATGGACAAGTCTCTTGACACATTTTCAATTTCTTGATGAAGGTTTGTAAATTGGTCTCGTATGTTGGTTTCGTCCATATAGTCGGTCTCCGGTTGTCCAAAACGGCTAGAGTAATTGTAGCATTTTTTAGAAATGAGTGGACAATTGGGGCAGCGGGATATTTTTAATACTTGACAAATAAATAATTTACTAGTAAACTATTTATATGGAAATAAATAACTTCGATTTGCGCCCCTACGGTGTCAATCCGGCCAAAGGCCGCGACTATGAAAGCATTATGTACGTGTTTGCCCTGATATACAATAGGTTGCAAACCCGGGTGGATGCTTATTTTGCCGCGTGCGGACTATCGGCGGTGCAATTTAATTTGCTCATGCTGGCTGCTTATCAAAACAAAGGCCAGGGAATCAGCCAAGTGCAAGCCGCTACGCACTTAATTGCTTCGGCTAGCAATATTACTAAACTGGTGGAGAAATCCGTCCAAGAGAAATTGCTTACCCGCCAAACCAATCCCAACAGCCGCCGGGAGAATATCATTTGTATTACCAAAAAGGGCCAGGCGCTTATTGATAAAGTATGGCCGGGGTATGACCGGCTCATGCGCAGCCTGACGGGGAAAATTCCTGCTAAAAACCGCCCGCAGATGGAACAGATTTTAAAAAATTGGTTTGTCGCACTACAAGAGGAGAAATAATATGTTGTCTTTAATCAAAACTTTTTTCAATCGTTCATTTTTTGCACTATTTTGTACGCAATATTTAGGTGCATTTAACGATAATTTTTTCCGTACCGCCATGGCTACGTTTATCACGTACAAGGTGACCACCATTTCAACCGGTCATAAATCGGTGATTGTATCACTGGCGGTGGCGTTGTTTATGTTGCCGTTTTTCTTATTCTCGGCGTTAGCGGGGGAATTGGCGGATAAATTTCGCAAAGATATTCTTATTAAAGCCACTAAAGTATTGGAAGTAATTATTGTGCTTTTGGCCGCGGTGGGTTTTTTAACTACCAACGTACCGATGCTACTGGGGGTATTGTTTTTGATGGGGACGCAATCTTCGTTTTTCGGCCCGGTCAAATACAGTATTTTGCCCGATATTTTGAAGGAAAATCAGCTCATTGCCGGCAACGGTATCATTGAGGCGGGCACGTATGCAGCGATTTTGCAGGGCACTATTTTTGGAGGGATTATCATTGCCGCCAACGAATTTTTGCTCCCGGGTATTATGTTGGCCGTGGCGATAGTAGGGGTAGGGAGCAGCTTGTTAATTCCGGCGCAAAAACCGGCCAATGCGGCGTTAAAAGTGGATACAAATTTCCTGCGTAGTACGTGGAAAAACATGAAGTTTGCCAAGCAAGATCATGATATTTTCTTGTGTATTTTGGGGATCTCTTGGTTTTGGTTGTTAGGTACAGCGCTCGTGGCGCAAATGCCCTCGTTAGCACATGATATTTTAAACGGTACGCCGGGATTGTTCACATTCTTACTCACGCTATTTTCTTGCGGAATTGGGGTAGGCTCGTTACTATGTCAATTTTTGGTTAAGGGTGAAATTACCAGCAAATATGTGCCGATCAGCGCCCTGGTGATGACATTATTCTTGGCTGATTTGGCGTGTGCTACCTCGGGGTATGTAACCTCTGCTACGGCGGTAGATTACAAAGCGTTTTTACTCACGTTTGCGGGCAAGCGTATCACGCTGGATTTGCTTGGGTTTGCCGTGTGCGGCGGACTTTATATTGTGCCGCTTAACGCGATGCTCCAAGCGTTAGCCGGCGAAGATGTACGCTCGCGCGTGATTGCCACTAACAACATCATTAACGCACTTTTCATGGTGATGGGCAGTGGGTTTTGCGCGCTTTTATTGGCAATGCATTTCACGATTCCGACGGTATTTAGCGTTATTGCCTTTGCCAACGCCTTGGCGGCCGTATACATTTGCGGATTGTTGCCGCATCACATTGTCCGCATGATTTTAACGCGCGTGTTAAATTTTGTTTATGGCGTAAAAGTAAACGGACTGGAACATTGGAAAAATCTTAAAGGTAATGTGCTCATTATCGCCAACCATACTTCGTTTTTGGATGCGGCGTTATTGTGGGTATATTTGCCGGATAATTTATATTTTGCCATTGATACCTATGTCAGCCAAAAGTGGTGGGTACGTCCGTTTTTGCACTTGGTAAAATATTTCCCGATTGACCCCACTAACCCGATGGCTGTAAAATCGATTATTGAGGAAGTGAAAAGCGGTAAGCGGGTGGTCATCTTCCCCGAAGGGCGCATTACAACTACGGGCGGGCTGATGAAGATTTACCCCGGCCCCGCGCTGATTGCCGATAAGAGCGATGCGCAGCTATTGCCGGTTTATTTGGAAGGGAGCCAGTACTCGGTATTTTCACGTTTTGGCAGTCAGTTTAAAACGCGTCCGCATAGCAAAATCACCATTACTATCCAAGCCCCGACCCAGTTAAACATAGATGAATCTATTCACGGGAAAGCACGTCGTTTAGCGGCGTCACGCGCCGTATATGATTTGATGGTAAAGATGAAATACGAAGCGGGCGATATTGAAGAGACGCTCTTTGATTCGCTTTTGGACACGATGGATTTAGTGGGCCGCAATAAACGGGCCATTAACGATGTGACGCGTCATCCGCTTACGTACGGACAATTTGTTACGGCCGCTTTTGTATTGGGTAAACAAATTGCCAAAGAGCAAACATCGGGCGAAATGACAGGGTTGTTGATGCCCAATATGACGGCCAGTGCCGTAGCGTTTTTTGGGATGCGTGCGTTTAACATTACGCCGTGTATGCTCAATTTTTCCACCGGTGTAAAAAACATGTTGGCCTGTTGCAAAGCCGCTAAAATTTCTACGGTGGTAACCTCCAAACTTTTCTTGCGGCAAGGGGGACTGCAAGAAACGGCCCACGCACTCAAACAGGCGGGCCTCAAATTGATTTACTTGGAAGATCTTAAAAAGCAAATCACGCTTTGGGATAAATTAGTGGGGTGGGCGGCCTCGTATTTTCCGCGCCGCTACTACAAATTAATTCGCGGAAATGTAACTTCCAAAGATCCGGCTGTAGTGCTTTTTACGTCCGGCAGCGAGGGCACTCCCAAAGGGGTGGTGTTAACGCACGAAAATATCCAGGCCAACCGCTTGCAACTACTTAGTGTACTTGATTTGGGTGTCAAAGACCGCATGTTCAACGCCATGCCGATTTTCCACTCGTTTGGCTTAACGGGCGGGATGCTGCTGCCGCTACTGAGCGGAGTACCGGTATTTTTCTATCCGTCCCCGTTGCATTACCGCGTAGTGCCGGAGATGATTTATAACCGCAATGCCACGATTGTTTTTGGTACGGATACGTTTTTTAACGGATATGCCAAAATGGCGCACCCGTATGATTTTTACTCGGTGCGTTTGGCGGTAGTAGGGGCGGAAAAATTAAAGGAAGAGACTATCCGCAAATACTATGATCAATTCGGCCTGCGCATTATGGAAGGATATGGCGCTACGGAAACTTCCCCGGTGATGGCGGTGGATACGCCCATGTATTTCAAGCGCGGCAGTGTGGGGCGTTTCTTGCCGGGCATTGAATACAAATTGGAGCAAATCCCCGGCGTAGAGGAAGGGGGAAAATTATGGGTGAAAGGCGCCAACATTATGGCGGGTTACTTGCGCGAAAGTAACCCCGGCGTCATAGAGCCGCCGCAAGACGGCTGGTATGATACCGGCGACATTGTGCGCGTGGATGAGGATGGATTCGTATTTATTTTGGGCCGCGCCAAACGCTTTGCCAAAATTGCGGGCGAGATGATTTCTCTTACAGCCGTGGAAATGGAAATCAACGCGTTGTGGCCCGGCAAAATGAATGCAGTGGTAAACATCCCGGACGAGAAAAAGGGCGAACAACTTGTACTGTTTACCACGCAGCCGGATGCAGACCGCTCGGCGCTGATAACTAATTTTAAAGAAAAGGGACTGAGTGAATTGGCCGTGCCCAAAACCATTCGCGTAGTGGACGAAATCCCGCTGATGGGTACGGGTAAAGTGGATTACGTCAAACTCAAAGAGATGGCACTATCCTAATGAACTTACTAAAAAAATATTGGTACGCCGGATTTATTACGCTCATTACGCAGGTTTATTTCCGTAAAATTTCTCTATACGGAAAAGAAAATATTCCCGCGTGCGGTCCGGTGCTTTTTATAGGGCTTCATAAAAACGGTGCGGTGGACGGGTTTGTATATCATCGTGCACTATCGCCGGTAACATTTATGCTGGCTGCGCAGTTGCGGCGCAATCTTATTGTGCGTTTATTCTTTGACGGCATAGAAGTCACACGCGATAAAGATAAGGGTATCCATAGCAACATTGCCGCCCTGAAAAAATGTATTTCATTTTTGGAAAATAACGGACGCTTGTTTGTGTTCCCCGAAGGAACCAGCACGCTGGGGCCGGCACATTTACCGTTTAAAGAAGGCGCCGCCATTTTGGCTTCGCGCTTTGATTTTTCAAAGGGAGAGAAGCTCACAGTCGTTCCCTGTGCTGTTTTTTACGACGATCCCACGCGCTTGGGCGGAAAAGTAGAAGTGGTGGCGGGCAAACCGCTTGTGTTTACGCAGCCGATAGATCGCCGCGAAATCCACCGGGCCTTTACGCAAGCACTCGAGAAAATCAGCCCGGATTATACATCTGCCGAGCAACAACGTATTACCCAACAGGCCGCAGCGCTGCTTTGCTTATATGGGGATACGCCGTATCATACGTTCTTGCGCAAAATTCACGAAGATAACGCGTGCTATCAAGCCGCGGCAGATACGTTGGCCCAGTTTTCCACAAAACAGATGTGGTATTACAAAGGCGTGGCGGTTTTTCCGCGCAGCGTACTCAACAGTTTGTGGACATGGCTGATTACCGCCCCGTTTGTTGGTTATGCGTTTTTGTGGAATTTGTTACCCATCCTGGTCGGTGGGTATGCTTCCAAAAAATTTGCCGATGAGAGCAACGTAATTTCCCTGTGGAAGATAATTCCATCGTTTACGTTGTGGCTGCTGCTGACGGTAGTTGAACTCATCGTGCTGCCGCGGTTGACGGTTTTATCGTTGGCAGTATCTCTCTTGGGATTTATGATTTACGGCGCGTGGAAAAAGCATACAGTTAGTTTACACAACTATTTGCGTGCGCCTAAAGAGATGAAAAAATTTAATCAGTTGCGTCAGGAACTTTATGAAAAAATTATTCACTAATCTTTTACCGCACGAGATTTTATTTAATCTGTTTCTGCTCATTACTGCCGGGCGGTTGTGGTGGATGACGGGGTTTACGGGCAGCAGTATCGTATACACGCTTCTGCCGATAATGTTGATTATTTACGCGTATGTGTTCCGCGCAAAACTGAAATGGCGGTTGGTGATTTATTTTGTCGTGATGAATTTGCTCTTTGCCAGTTTGGGGTATATCTCGCCGATGATTAATCCGGGCGGAAAAGTGGATGCGATGTTGCAGCATTGGGATGAGGTACTTATCGGCGGAAATTTATCGGTGTGGATTGCCCCGTATATGAGTTACTGGATGACGGAGATTTTAGCGGTCTGTTATATGCTTTTTATGATCCAACTGCCCGTGGCGTGTGTGTATTATTTATTTCAGGCCCCTAAAACCGCCAAAGGTTTTTACGTGGGGATGTTTAGTTTGTATGCGGTTGGATATATGGGCTATTTACTCGTTCCGGCGGTAGGGCCTTATTTGGCCATGGCAGATACGTTCGGCGGGCCGATACAGGCCGGGCCGGTGATGGATTTTTTGCACTATATGTATCCCAAAGGAACTAATTATACTGACGTATTTCCCAGTTTGCATTGTGCGGTATCCACGTTTATTTTGCTCTTTGATTGCAAGCATCATAAAATACGTTTTTGGGGATATTTGCTGCCCTGTGTGGGGTTGTGGATTTCCACGGTGTATTTGCGTTATCACTATACGGTAGATTGCATTGCCGGGTTTATTTTGGCAATCAGCATGTTTTACTTTGCGGAATTTTACATGAAGCATTTGGAGGAGAAATAGGATGAAAGATATTTTATTATTTACTGACGAACAAGCTCAAAATATTTCCTTTAGCGGGGGAAAGGGTGCCAACCTATCCAAAATGACGCGTGGCGGTTTCCCCGTGCCGCAAGGGTTTATTGTAACGGCGCAGGCGTATACGCGTTTTATTGAACAGGCCGATTTTTTAGATAAAGAAATCGCCCGGTTTGATTATGCACACCCGCAACATTTAATCAAACAAACCCAAGTGCTTAAAAAGAAATTAACTGCGCTTGATTTGCCAAACTCCCTGCGCAAAGAAATCCGCCAAGCGCTGCGCAAATTCAAAAACGTGAAAGCATTTTCAGTGCGTTCTTCTTCCACGATGGAAGATTTATCCGGCGCAGCGTTTGCCGGGCAGCATGACACATTTTTAAATTGCGTGGGCGAAAAAGACATTGCTGATAAAATCAAACAATGCTTTCTTTCCCTCTGGCATGACCGCGCGGTGGCCTATCGCCACAAACAGGGCTTTGATCAACACACTACCATGGCTGTCGTAGTGCAACAAATGGTCCACGCGGATACGGCCGGGGTGGGGTTTTCCATTAACCCGGTGAGCGGCAACGTGCAGGAAATTTTAATCAACGCTAACTACGGGCTGGGCGAGTCGGTTGTAAGCGGGGAAAGCACCGTGGACCAATTTATTGTCAGCAAGAAAGACGGAAAAATTGTGCAACGTGCCGTAGCGCAAAAAGAGGAGAAAATTATCTTGCTTGCCCGCGGTACAAAAACCGTTCGTTTGTCCGGTAAAGAAGCGCTAAAACCCTGCTTGAGCGATGCGCAAATCAAGCAAGTAGCGCACCTCAACAAGCAAGTAGAAAAGCATTACGGTTTTCCGCAAGATATTGAGTGGGCTTTTCAAGGACGCAAATTATTTTTGCTGCAAGCCCGGCCCATTACCACGCTGCCCGCGCGTTGGACGCGTGACGAATCGGCCGAGCGTTACCCCACGGTCATTACGCCTTTTACGTGGGATTTTGTAGAGAAAGCGTTTCATATTTCGCTCAATCATTCCTTTCGTTTAATGGGCCTTCCGCCCTTTGAAGGCAAGTGGTTTGCCATGTTTGACAATTACATCTACGGCAACCAAAACGCCGTGTGGTTGTACATGGGGCAAACCCCGGTACAGATTACCAGCCTGGATGACTTGCGCGGCAAGATCGGCTTTTTGAAAGACCGCTTTGCTTACGTGCAAGAACTGCCGGTAAAGTGGACGCGCAATTTAGATATTTATTTGCTAGGCGTGGGCGCGCTGATGGCGGAAGATTTGTCTAAAAAAGATATCCGCGGCGTGTGGGAGTATATTTTGCGCGTGGCCGAGTTGGGCACGAATTACTTCCGCCCCAACATTGCCATTTCCATCACGCAAGCACTTTTATACAAGATGTTTCTGTATTTCATTACGTTGGCAGTCGGCGAAAAAGAAGCCAAACGTTTGTTCCCGTTGTTAATTGCCACGACGGAAACAAAAACCAATTTGGTCAACAGCGAACTCTATGGCCTGGCGCAACTGGCCAAAGAAGATAGCGCACTAAAGGGCTTGCTCACCAAAACGCCGTCTAAAGAAATCATCCGCAAGCAACAACTCAAAAAATTTCCGGCGTTTGAAAAAGCGTTTGATAACTTCTTAAAAATGCACGGTCACCGCGAAACGGATTTTGATTACTATATTCCTACGTGGGTGGAAGCACCGTGGGTGGTGCTGGATAATTTGAAGCTGATTATCACGACGCCGCAAACCAAAACGCCGCTCGAAAAAGAGTACGAAGTCAAAATCGCCAACCAAGAAGCGCAAGCGCAGTTGTTTGCCAAACTGCCGCAAGATTTGCATTTTTTCTACTATGAAATGTTGCGTTTGGTGCGCGCATATACGTCGCTAGATGACATTGAGCACTACCAAACTACGCGCCTGACGTTGCCGATTCGCAAAGGAACTTTAGCCATGGGGCAACTGCTTAAGAAAGCAAATATCGTCAAAGATCCGTACGATGTGTTTTTCTGCCACATGGATAGTTTGCGGCAATTTGTGGAGGGAAAACTCTCCAAAGAGAAACTGGCCCGCGTCATTGCTACCGAGAAAGCCGCGTACCAAAAAAATAAAGCGCGCACGCCCGCGTGGGATTTACAAGCTGCGCAAGACACAAAGAAAAAAGCAGATGCCTCTACCTTGTGCGGACTGGCCGGAAGTCCGGGCGTAGCCGAAGGAAACGTGTTTGTGGTGCGCTCCACGCAGGATTTTGCCAAATTCCCTAAAAATGCGGTGCTGGTGGCCCGTACGACCAACCCGGCTTGGACGCCACTTTTCTACAACGCCTGTGCGCTGATTACCGAGAGCGGCGGTCCCTTATCGCACGGGGCCGTTACCGCGCGTGAGATGAAATTACCGGCGGTGATGTCAGTGCGCGACGTGCTCAAAACACTTCGCAACGGGCAGAAAGTGCGCGTGAACGGAAGTAAAGGGATCGTAGAAATTTTGAAAAAGTAAGGGCGCCAGAGCGTGCAACCAGAACACCTTGCCAACCCAAAATCCCGATGTGACACCAAGCAGTTGGTGTGATTCGCCTTCCAAAAAATTAAAGTCCAAAAGCGAGCAGGGTTTTCAACGAAAAAAGCCCTAATTCTAGGCGTGAGTTTGTGTAGTATACTGTGCGCAGCGGCGCGGTAGCGCCGAGGTATTCAAGCAAACGAACAACGACGAAGTAGGGCTTTTTTATAAGAAAACCTTCGGAAGGGGAGGGATTCGAACCCTCGATAGAGTTGCCCCTATATCAGTTTTCAAGACTGACGCCTTAAACCACTCGGCCACCCTTCCCTTCTTCTATTTTATTATTTTTGCAAGTAAATTGGCTAGAGGTGCCCATAGCGGCGCAAATTAGAAGCCTTTTTCCTCGGCGTGTTGCTCTAAGTTGATGGGAATTTTCAGGCGCACATCAAACCCGGCTAGCCGGGAAAGTTCCGGATCTTTAAACTGTAAGACGGCTTGTTTAAACATTATGTGTTTCGTCAACGCTTCTAACGGTTCTTCATGGGTAGCCGCTACCATTTGGCCGATAAGCCCTCTGCCGTTTAATTTAAAGTATTTATCCGGGTACAACGTAAGCACAAAGGGGCGTTCGTTGTGCAAAGCAGTAGAGAGAGAATAGGGGAAATAATACGAGCTATGCGCCGCGCCCGTATACACTACAAACAAAGCATGGGGGTATTTTTTCCGGTAAGCGGTTAACGTGTCTGTCCACGATTCATTACGTATTCGCATTCCTTCTAAATGGGCCCATTGTGAAATTACTTTTACGTTCCCTTGGGGGTCAATACCTTCCACGTCGCAGAAGTCATAAAACGATACTTCTTCTTCTAAGCCGATGACAGGGATGCCTTTACGTGCCGCTTGCTGCCAGATAGGGGCATAAACCGGTAAGGCGAGCGAAGAGGGGCGTACATCTTCTGACCACTGGAAATCCTTAGGCAAAAATTCTGTGAATAAGATAATTTCCCGGTTGGGATTTTGTTCGTGCAACGAGATCAGCAACATTTCCACGCTTTGGTGTATTTCTTTAAATCCGTGCATCTCGCCCACAAACAGCGTAGTTGTTCGTGCCGGGATTTGCTCGGTTAGCCACGGGATGAAATTTTCGGCTTGGAGATCGGCCGTTTGGCGGGCGGCTTTTTGCATTTGCGGCAAGTGGTTTTTTAGTTGCTTAATCCACTCTAGGACGTGTTTGCTTTCTTTGAGATAGGCGCGGTTGCTTTTGGCGGCCATATAATTGGCGGTTTGTCGACGGGTAGTTAAGAAGGGCTTATCTGCATATACGCGGTGCGTAGGCATATCTTTGGCGCGGCGCACGCGGCGTATTGGCTCGCCTAAAAAATCGATATGCTGGGGATGCTGTTTTTGCAATTCGCGCGCCGTTTCGAAAGAAGTGCGCAAGCGTTTGTCGAGGATGCGGGAAAATCTTTCTGTTTGGGCGAGTTTGCCAAACGCTCTGCCTACTCTTGTGGATTTCAATTTGTTAGACAAACGTTTACCCGCTTGCAGTTGTGTAGGCGCGTTCACTAAACAAATTAACAGAGTCAAGCATACAATTCTTTTCATTTTTACCTCGTTTACTTTAAGAGAAAACCTGGGTTTACGTGATTGGAATCTAAGTTAAATTGTTGAAATGGCAACATATCCTGCTCTTTGAGTTCCGGGGGTTTAGGAGTTGCGGGTAATTTAACGCGCATATCAAAGCCGGAAAGTTCTATCAAATCGGGCGACTTCCATTTCAGCACCGGTTGCGGGAAGGAAAGCCGGGGGTTTAATATCTCCAGGTTGTCGGTTTTGTAATCGACCTCGCCGTCAAAGACAAGCTTTTCTAGCGTTACTTCGAGCATAAAGGTTCCCTTTTTGGGCAGATACTTAGTTAGCGAGTTCGGGAAATTATAATAACTATGTGCGCTGCCGGTATAGATTATAAACAAGGCGTTGGGATATTTGGCGCGATAGTATTTCAAAACTCTCTGCCAATGTGCGTTGCGCAGACGCATGCCTTCCGGCGCCGCTCCTGCCGGGTAGTATCCAACATTTCCCTTTGCATCGGCGATTCCAACGGGGTAAATATTTTGTACGCGCGAAGATTCCAACCCGATGATCGGGATGCGCCGGTGGCGGACTTTCTCCCACACCGGATCGTAGTAATGTTTGCGAGGAAAATACGACATAAAGTCGATTGCGTTTTGGCCGGATATTTCGGGGTCAAGCAAAAACTCGGTAAACAAGAGTATTTGTCTGCCTTTGTTTTTGTTGTACAAAAGTGGCAGCAGTTGACTGACAAACTGCGGGATTTCGTGCTGGTCGTGGATTTCGCCGATGAATAAATTTTTTGTGTCGGCGGGGATTTGCTGGGCCGTCCAGTTAGCTATCTCTTCCGACGTTTCCAGTTTAATTTCTTTTTCTTTCAGCTCGCGTTCAAGCGCCTCGGCTTCTTTATAAAAACGCGGGATAGCTTCCATAAATTTCGGCCAGAACTTTTCCATTTCCCGCAGGTGTTCAATAAACAGGCGGTTACTTTCTATTAAAAAATGCGCCTCGGCTAATTGGGAACCCAGGATAGGATGTTGCAACTCGGGTTTATCCGGGTACATGCGCTTGGCGCGCAACAGCGAAATGCGGGTAATTCCTTTGCGGCGTTTGACCGGCCCGGTTAAAAGGGGGCGTGCGCTGGTCCGCTGCTGGGCGGTTAGGGCTTTATTAAATGCCAGTTCAGCCTCTGCGTTTAATCGGCGCAACTCTCTGTACTTGGAAACCAACCCGGGCTTTTGGGCAGTCCTACGCGAAAATAAGTTAAAGCGGGCAGAGGCCTTGCGCGGACGTTTGGATGCTTTTTTTAATGAACCAGCGTACGATGGCGTTGCCAATAAGCAGCCGCTAAGCCACAGTAACAGAAAAGTTTTTTTATGGAACATAAATTGATTTTCTCCTATCTTCAACCCCCATAGTAAATAATTTGTCCGGCGTGTCACAAGGGCCAAAAGGCCTAAAAGCAAGCGTCTAAAAGTCCTACGTGTAGAGGGCTCATAAATTGCTATAATACGGGTATGACCAGCACAACGCCTAAAATTGCCTATCGTTTCAATGACGGTGTTTATATCAATTTGACCAACCGTTGCCCCAACTTGTGTGTGTTTTGCATTAAGACCAAGTGGCAGATGGACTTTCACGGCAATAACCTCAATTTGGCCGGCAACGAGCCCACGGCACAGGAAGTCCTGCGCGCGTTGGAGGACGAGCTTGTCAAAGCGCCGTTTAAAGAAGTTGTTTTTTGCGGCTATGGCGAGCCGACCATGCGCCTGGATGTGCTGCTCTATGTAGCCCAAACGCTTAAAGGTTGGCAGGCACAAGCCAAATTTCCGCCCTTTAAAATTCGTCTCAATACCAACGGGTTAGGAAATCGTATTAATCACAAGCCCATTGTCGGTGAGTTGCGCCGCGTGGTGGATATCGTCAACGTGAGCGTCAACGCCCAGGACGAAACCACTTGGCGTGCGCTCATGCGCCCGGAGCCCGAGTACCGCGACGCTTACCCCGACGTGCTTTTATTCTTACAGCAATGCGTGGAAGCCGGGTTTGAAAAAGTTGTGTTGAGTTGCGTAGATAACACCGGCGCGGATGTCAATGCGCTTGAAGCGTTGGCTAAAAAATACGGGGCCACGTTCTATGTGCGGAGTTTTTTAGATGAAAAAGAGTAATGTAGCCGAGAGTATGATTTTTGTGTTGTTTTTGGGTTTTTTTATCGGCGGGCTGATTTGGTTTTTCAATCAAGCCGAGGACTATTACGCGTTTGCTTCGGATACGATTGAGGGCGCGCGGGCGGTGGCGCCGCTTAACAAAGAGGACATGCAAGTACGCATGACGCCTGCGGCGGTGAACTACGATACCGAGGTCAAATACCGCAAATTTTTCATTACGGCTCCCGGTGCCAAGCAAGTGGAACTACGCGCCGATTTCAACCGCTGGGGCAAAGATCCCCTGGTGCTGACGCCTTACAAAAAAGGGTATTTTGAGACGTCGGTGGCGTTGGCCGGGGGCGAATACAAATATGTGTTTGCCGTCGATGGAGAAGAAATTCCGGACCCGTCCAACCAGGACCGCAAAACCTTGGAAGACGGCCGCGAGATTTGCATTAAAACGGTGCGCTGATTATGAAAACTGCCGAGTTGCACACACAAAGCCGCGAACAAACCATCCTTTTGGCTGCGCATTTTGCCCAACTTTTAAAGGGAGGGGAAATTGTGTTTTTGCGCGGGCCGATCGGCGCGGGGAAAACGGTTTTTGTCAAGGGCGTGGCAGCGGCGCTGGGGTTGACCGGCTCGCCGACCAGTGCCAGTTTTAGTTTGCTCAAAGAATATCGCAGCAAGACCATGCGCCTGTTTCATATCGATTTATTTCGCCTGGAAGAAGGCGAAGTGTTCAACTTGGGGTTTGAAGAAATGCTCGAAGATGAACACGCCATTATTTTAGCCGAATGGCCCGACCCGATTGCGCGTATGTTGCCCGCAGACCGGTTGGAAATTAATTTCGTGCTCGAGGAAGGGGACGAGCGTACCTTGGAGCTCTCGTCCTTTGGGAGCGTGTCGGACCGATTGTTGGAGGAATTATGCAAAGCGGTGTAAGTATCGTGATGGATACGTCCCACTCGCCGTTACTTTTGGCCGTGGAAAAAGACGGCAAACTCTTTACCGCACGGCGCAGCGGGATCAAGCAGGAGAAATTATTATTTCCCGTTTTGAACGGACTGCTGGCCAAAGCCAACGCTAATTTGCAAGACGTCAGCCGCGTTTTTATCATCCGCGGACCGGGGCGTTTTACCGGGATCCGTATTGCCCTTACGTTTGCCTCTATGTTGCAAATGCTCGGCGATTGCGAAGTCAAAGGCGCTACGCTTTTTGAAGTGATCTACCGCCAAGTGCAAGCCTGCCGCGCCTACACGTTATGGCAGCAAAACCACCCCTCCGGCGTGGCGGCGGTGGTGTTGCACGCTTTTCGGGAAGAATATTTTTTGCAGATTTTTGATGAGAAAAAGTCCGCCCCTATGTGGCTTAGCCGCGAGGAATTACTTAACACCTTAGCTGCGTATCCCTATCCGCTTTTTGTGGCCGGCACCGATAAAGAATTTGCTCCGCTTACCCACTTGCTGGACGGAAAATATACGCTGGCTCCATACGACGTATGCCATGTGCAAGCCAAAACATTGGCCCGGTTAGCGCAAGAGAAAAAGTGGACAAAATCCGCCCTGGAGCCGCTTTACTTAAAGCCGGCGCGCTTTGAATTGGAGGGCGTCAAATGAATATCCGTTTAGCACTTGCCACCGAGAGCATTATTCTGTTTAACGTGGACCGCGCGCAAACCTTTAGCGCGCATTGGAGCGAGATGGATTGGCAAAGTGAACTGGCCCATCCGTCCGCGCGGGTGTGGGGTGCGTTTGTCAACGGAAAATTGGTGGGTTTTATCTGCACGCGCGGAGCCGCCGACCAGTACGAAATTACCAATTTAGCCGTCGAACCCGGTCACACACGCCAAGGGATCGGGCGGGCACTTTTGGCGCACGCATTAGAGGAACTCAAAGCGTTGGGGGCCGGGCAAGTTACTTTGGAAGTCAGCACCGCCAATGAGCCCGCGCGTGCGTTGTACCAAAGTGGACAATTTGTCACGCTGGGGATGCGCAAGAAATTTTATAAAGACGGTAGTGACGCGCTGATTTTAGGGAAAAAGTTATGAAACGCTACGGGCTGCTTTGTGTTTTATTGTTGGCGGGGAGTGCATTTGCGTTGCCGCTTAGCAAAGAGGCCCAGAGCGAGGCACAATTATTTGCCGATTTTTTAGAAGCTGCTTATGCTCAGCGTACCGGGGATCCGGCGCGTTTTGAACTGTTGCAGCGCGCCCTTTCTCAATCGCCTGATAGTGCGTATCTCAAACAACAATTAGTTTCCGAAGCGTTGGTAGTGGATAACGTCAAATTGGCTTCAGCGTATGTTGATTTTATCGATCAGGCGCAAGACGATCCGGAAGCGTGGGTGGTGTACGGGGCGTATCAATGGCGTACCGAGCACCCGGCCCAAGCTCTCCAAGCGTATGAAAAAGCCCTCGAGCTGGACCCCGATGATGAGCGCATCCTGTTTCAATATATCTCTGTTTTGGCGGCGGCCGATCCGCACAAAGCCGAAGAGCGCCTGGTGGAATTGGCGCGAAGCCGCCCGGCCATAGCGCCCGAGCTTTACAACGAAATCGGGCAGATGTATTTGTTTCACCAACAATATCCCAAAGCGTTGGAAGCCTTCAACAAAGCGGTGGAGCTGGAGGGGACAAATCCACAATTTCGTTTGGGCCGCGTGGCCGTGTACGAGCGGACCAGCCAATATTTTTTGATGCTTCACGAGTTGGAAGAATTGGAAAAAATGGGCTACGTGACGGCGCAGACACTTACGCAAATGGCCTCGATATTTGTAATGGTTAAAGACTTTCCGCGTGCACAAGAATATTTTTTGCGTGCGAAAAAATTAGAGAACGGCAACCTCCCGGCCAATTATTTTTTGGCACTCTTTGCCGAGCAAGCCGGCCAGTACGACCAAGCGATTGTGTATTTGCAAGACTCGTCCGATTACAAAACCTCGTCGGCCAAGCAGCTGCAAGTGGCTTTTTATCAGCAAAAACTCGGGCAGGAAAAACAAAGCCTGGCTACCCTTAAACACGCCCAGCAGCAATTCCCCGACGAGATAGAGCCCACCTACTTTTATGCCGTAGCGTTGTATGATCAAGGGGCGTACCCGGAATCTGCGCGCGTGTTGGCGCCGTTGGTGGAGCGCTTTCCCAAAAACCAGGAAGTACGCTTGCAATACGCATTTGCGCTGGAAGCACAACACCACTACCGCGCCATGGAAGAACAACTCCGCACGCTTTTAGGGCAAAATCCCCGTCACGCCTATGCGCTGAATTTGTGGGCGTATTCGCTGGCGATGCGCGCGGAACGTTTGGATGAAGCGGCCGATTATATTGCCCGTGCGCTGGCCGTAAACCCCGAGGAATATTCCTTTATCGATACGCAAGCGTGGGTCTATTTCAAACAGGGCAAGTATGCCCAAGCCGCTGATGTGATCAGCGCGATTCCCGAAGATGTATTGGCGGAAAATGCCGAGATGGCCCACCACGCCGCGTACATTTACCAAGCGCTCAAAGACAACACAAAAGCTAAACATTTCTACGAGCTGGGCTGCGGTGGGAAATCCGCTACGGCTTGTTTAAAAGAATTCAAGAAAATCCGCTAATTTTCCAAATAGACAAGCAGCATCCCGCGGGTGAATTTTACGTCCACGCGCTTGGCGGTGGTTTGATTGCTCAGCGTGCGCGTAGTGCCGGGCAGGATGCGCGCGTTTTTAAGCGGATATTGGCACCCGCTAAGCGTAACGCCCGTGCACGGTTTGAGGGGAATTAGACTGAAGCGCTTGTTTTTTTCACACGGGATGCGTGCGCTTTTTGTGAACGGATACATGCGCCAACGCTCGCCCGCTACGCACAGTGCAAGTTTGCGCGCGTAGGCAGATAGCGTAAGCAAATTGCCCAGTGAAAAATCCCATCGGTTTCCCACAAAACCCACCAGCGTTGCGTGCGTAACGTGATGCGCAAGTGCCCACAAGAGGGCTTTTTCCAAATCGGTATTTTCCTGCGTGGGTACGTGCACGAGTTTTTGGGCAAGTGCTTTTTTCGTGCGGGGGGAGAGGGAGTCCAAGTCGCCGATGACGTAGTGCGGTTGTACGCCCGCGCGCAACGCTTTGTCCGCTCCGCCGTCCACGGCCAGGATAATATCCGCCTCGCGCGCAAGTGTTTTAAGCAAGCGTGCGCAAACTTCTTCGCCGTTACCGATCAGTAATGCCCGATATGTTTGCATACTTAGATTTTCTCCCGATAAGTAAAATCATCAAGCTGACGATGACCCCAATGTAAAAGGGGTCAATGATATCTAAAAATTCTTCTTTGGGCAGGGCGTACCATAGGGTCATGGCGGCCGCGGAACTTACCACGCTCCCCACGAAAAGTGTGTCGCTAATGCGGCCCGGGGAGAGGTAATTTAGCACAATGGGCACCAGCAAACACGCCGAGAAATACGACCCCAATACCAGCCAAATTTCCTTAAAACTGCCGTGGAAAAATTGTGCCATCACAATCGAAAACACGCCCACTACAAAAATAGAAATGCGGTTGGAAAGTACGACGTTTTTAAACTGATT